>DBLW01000124.1 GCA_002298075.1 Bacteroidales bacterium UBA714
GCCTCACCCTCAGGGGAAAGATATACGAACGAAGGCATGAACACGCGCGGCTCCATATCAAGTGCAGAAAGGAAATCACTTTCTCCGTCCACAGGAGCACCGCAGCAGCCGCAAATAAGCCCGTCGAGCCTCAGGTCCGCACGCCCCATCCACCCTGAATAGGGAACCACTGCACGATATTCAACCACGGATGTGCTTCCTTCACGGTACAGGGCCGCTTCCTCAGGAGAAATCCCGTTGCGCAGATGATGGAAATAGCGGTTGCGCCCGGCAATCACGACCGGACTGAGGCTCAAGCTGTCCGTACCGGTGTACAATACAGGAGTGACTATAAGCTCACGGTCAGTCTTGAGATTGAGGGAGGACAAGTCCATGTCCATTGATACGAAAAGGTTCCCATCTGTACGGGCCACGTCAAGGCCGGATATCATTATGCGCCCTCCCAGGACTTCCTGGGCAGATGCCATATGCATGATAAGGAACGCATATGCGATGATGCAGAGTATCTTTTTCATGTGTATTAATTCTTAAACAAACGGTTAAGCCGGGAGCAGAAGACAAATTCATTTGTATTATGCCGAGGCGGAGTTTATCATAGATTGAATATCTAAAACAAGAACACAAGATTTACAGCGGCTTTCGTTGGCCCGAAATAATTGTGCGAAAGGCCGCTCGCCAGCCTGGTACCGCAAGCCGCACACGGGAACACGTCATAACGCGTATAAATCCATCCCGCTCCGATTTCAGCTTCAAGGTTCCAGTGCCTGCCCAGAATCCAGGAATAACCGTATGCAACTCCCGCACCTGCAAACCAGCCCTGATAGCGTCTGTCGGACAATTTGGAAAAGTCAGTTCCCAAAAACCTGATGTTGTTCTTCAGATTGCCGACATTGCACTGGCCACCATGTGCATGGACTCCGAGAAAATGTCCGGCAAACTTGTCGCAGACCCACCAGCGCGCCTCCGGCTGCACAAGCCAATGCTTCCATTTGCGTCCTCCCGACAGGGTCCATCCGTTATAGTTGCCCGAAATGTCGAGCGTCCACTTCGGGGCAAGCCCAAACTCAACTCCTGCATTTACTGTTGCAGCAATGTCGTAAAGTACATTTGTTTTAATGGCGACCTCCTGGGCGCGCATGCCGAAGCACGCCACGGAAAGAAGCGCATTTAAAAAAATGACTGTCTTGATTCTTACACACATTCTCATAATAATACAGCCGTTTCTCCATCATAGGAAAGCCTGTATAATGACAGGAAATCCCTAAGGAAGCTATTAAATAATTATCCGACTCTTAAAAGTATATTTGAAACGAAGCGCAAAATTAATATAATGATTATAAAAAAACCAAATTTTTCTTTGGAATTTACCCCCCCCCATTAACATAACTTTCTGATTATCTTCCCATTATACTACACAAGACAGCCTAAAAGGCAATAAACGCGAATCCGATGGGACGCATGCCCCACAAGAGCGGATTCCTGAAAAAAGATTTTTTAAAGGAAATTCAAAACAGTTTCTTATATTTGCCTTTGCGCACATATACGGATGCGCCTGATTTTTGCATGCTTCCGTCAAGCCGGGCACGAAGAAAATCTTGCCCGAGCAAGACCGGGACGGGGACATGCAAAACAACAGAATCGACATATTGCGGCACCGGTCCGGTTTTCCCGGTGCAAATGTAAAGGAGGACGACTATATGAAAAAGAATCACGTTCTGCTCATTGCGGCAGCAGTAATGCTTTCTTCCTGCGGTACAGCGGCACAGTATGCATCTTCCGGAGACGGATACAGGTTTCAGGATGGCATATACGTCAGCACCCCGAGCTTGACGAAGAAAGCAGACGCACAAGAACAGAAAGAAGCCACGGACGCTCTCGTGGCAAAGACCAAGGCGTCGGAAATATATCTTTTCGGTGACAGGAAAGACACGGTGATGATTCCGAAGAACATGTCTGCCACTATAACGTATGACGGACTTGGAGGAGGCACATCAGTGACAATAACCGACAATCCCTATGACTGGCGCAACAACATAGACCCGTGGGGATGGTACGGTCCGTCGGTTTCACTGAACTACGGCTGGGGATATCCAAGAGATTGGGCATACCGCGGCTGGTACAGTCCGTGGTACGGCGGCTGGCATTCATCATGGGGTTACGGCTGGGATGACCCTTGGTATTATCCGGGAGGATGGTACGACCCTTGGTACGGAGGATATTGGGGCTGGCATGACCCTTGGTGCAGCTGGCACCACCACTATTGCGGATGGTACGGCGGATGGGACCCTCCTTTCCATGGTGGCACAATAATAGTCAAGGACAGCCGCTGGCGCGGACCACGCCACAGCACAGGCTCAGACAGGGTATTCACCACAAGGACATCTTCACGTGCCGGAATAGCTACCGGCACAAGAGGCGGACGCGGGACGGTAGCTTCAGGCGCACCGTCAACAGGAAAGACCCAGGCAGCAACAAGGACAGTCAGCCGGACTGCCACTTCAAGAGCCTCGTCATCGGCAGTAAGGACAACAGCCAGCAGAGTGACTGTTCCGTCAAGAGGTTCCCATGGCCAGGCAGTATCATCAGGCTCGTCAGCTACAGCAAGACGCCCCGTGACGACAGCAGGCAGACCTGCCTCAGCAGTTTCATCGGCATCATCTTCAAGACCGGCATACAACTACCGCCGGCCTGCATCTTCGGGCCATTCATCAGGTTCTTCAGTTTCTTCCGGACGTTCAAGCTACAGCCGCGGCACAAGCTACGGCAGCAGCAGTTCGCAGTCATCGTCGCAGTCAAGCTACAACAGAAGCAGCAGCTCACAATCGAGCTACAACCGCTCGGGCAGTTCTGCGCCAAGCCGGTCAAGCTATAGCGGAGGCTCGTCATCCGGAAGCCGTTCAGGTTCAAGCGGAGGAGGATACAGCAGAAGCGGAGGCTCGGGAGGCGGAAGAAGATAAGGAAATAAGGCTAACACCAGAGAGAAACAAGCATATCATCATGAAAAAGACAGCATCAATTATCATAATACTTGCGGCAATGTCCGCCTTCGGACATGCACAGACGGCATCAGACGCCCTCCTGTTCAGCAGCACAGACTATGAGGGGACGGCAAGGACAATGGCGATGGGCAATGCCTTCACCGCATTGGGAGGCGACTTGGGTTCAATCAGCATAAACCCGGCCGGAAGCGCAGTGGCCAAATATTCACAGATTACGCTGACCCCGTCCCTGACATTCTCCGTAAGCAGGACACAAGGAGTATCACCTTACCAAGACGGCAGTCTTCCATATTTCGAAAGGAAGATGAAAAACACTTCCGTAGGATTCGGCATGCCGAACGTAGGTGCCACATTCAATTGGGACACGCACCGCACGTCCGGACTGAAAAACATGACCTTCGGATTCATTGCCAACAGGACCAACAGCTGGAATGAAGACATGTACGCGAGCGGAAGGAACAGCACGACTTCATTCATGGGAGCCCTGGCGGCAAATGCCACAGCAAATGGATATCTCGGAAGCGAGCTGAACCTTGACAATGCTTACGATATGTATCCGTGGAAAGACGTGGTAGGCTACCAGAGCGGGATGTTCATGACCTACGGAGGACATGACGACCAGTTCGCAGGAACGAGCGAAGCCATATACATGAACGGTGACAACACCGAAATAGCTCTTGCAGGACCGATAGACCAGAAATTCGGCAAGAGGGTGTATGGAAGCAAATATGAGTATCTGTTCAATTTCGGAGCGAACATTTCAGACTTCCTTTATATAGGTGCGAACTTTGGCGTCAATTCGATGGACTACAACTACAGGGAATACTTTAAGGAGGCTGCCGTAGATCCGGCTGACTTTGAGATTGAGCTGAACGACGGCAAGAAGATGTATTTCCAGGACATGCTCTATAAATATTCATACAGTGCCGCGAGCGTCGGATATTTCGCCAAATTCGGTGTCATACTCACCCCAGGGGCCGGTCTGCGCATCGGAGCGGCCATTTCCACACCGACTCTTATGAACATTACCGAAGTATGGAGCAATTACGGCGAGACCAACTACACCGAGAAAAGATATGACGCATATGCCTCAAGCCCTGAAGGTGAATACAAATATTCTTTCGTAGCCCCATACAGAGCCAATTTCGGCATAGGCTGGTCAATCGGCAAGGTTGCTGTCCTGAGTGCGGACTATGAACTTTGTGACTATCGCAAGATGAGATTCAAAAGCCCGGCATACGAAAGTTCAAGCTCATATTTTGACGAGGTGAATGATGACATCAAGACAAGGTTCGGCACTTCACACACTTTCAGATTCGGAGCAGAAGTAAAGCCTTTCAGGCCTCTTGCCATAAGAGCCGGATACGGAGTCAGCACAGCTGCTGAGAAACTTGACTTTTATGGTGGAAAGCTTCCGAATCTGTATGCGCACAATGTGGCATTCGGACTTGGATTCAACTCCAAAGGATCTTTCTTTGCGGATTTGGCATGCCGTTATTCTTTCTCGACAAAGGAAGGAGACGCATGGCGCAAGGCCGGAGAGTACATTATGCCGTATGAAGACTACATTTTCGACACGGACGGAAACCTGTCCGCCCCTGCACCGGAGATTTTGCACATCAAGTCAGCATGGAAGATTATGCTGACCCTTGGATTCAGATTTTAGATTTTCTTAAGATAAAGTATCGAATCAGGACCTTCATTGAACAGCAAGTCCATGATTGAAAGATCTGGCTGGAAGCCGTATTTCCCGGAAAAAACCTGGAAATACGGCTTCTCCAGTTCCAGGTCAGCGAGAATTGTGTTCTTCCTTTTCGGATGGATGGACTCACGGAAATCCTCACACTTGATTATTGCACCGGAGACGTCGGACACCATGCCTTCCGGGGAATACTCCCTTGTCAGCCTAAGGTCAACAGCAAGGCCGGTCTTGTCTATGAAAAAACGGAGCAGGGCCAGATTCAGGTCAAGAAGCCTCTCCGGACAGCTGTCCAAGATGTCAAACAATTCGTCCTGATAGTATTCAAAATAGGCTGAGGTCCTGTATGCGGACACGATGGCCCGCTTATGCTGCATCACCCAAGGGACAGAATAGTCAATCTTCGTTTCAGAGATAGGGTGACGGTGAGTACCGCCTTCATGCACAATCGGAAAAGACAATGACTGCACGCCGTCTGCCGCATAGAATCTGCACCTGTTCCTGTATGACTGCTTGCAGTAATTCTCACATGCCTCGACATATACAACTGAAGGCACCAGCTCAGGCGCGTGAAAGTCATGAAGGGCCGCATCCCCGATACGTTTCGGATGCAGCCCTCCCATGTCCTGAGCCATTGCGGCGAAATATGAGACCGAGGGAAAATAAGCTGTTGAAAGGAGCTTCGGCACAACTGCGTCAGTCTATGTTCCCTTTCACATCAGAGCCCATGCCCCTTATTATTCCCCTCTTTGAGTTACGTATGAATTCAAGGATTGTATCCCTCTCCTCAGACTGCGGGAATCCCGACTCGATTTTTGCGAGGGCATCCGTGACATTCGTACCGTTATTGTAGATGATGTCATACATGTCCTTTATGTTTCTTATCTGGTCTGATGAGAATCCCCTTCTGCGGAGTCCCACGATATTTACTCCGGCATATGAAAGAGGGTCACGTCCGCAGAGGACATAAGGCGGAACGTCCTTGTTGATTTTCGAGCCGCCTCCGACAAAGGCATGCTTTCCGATTTTTGAGAACTGATGTGCCACCGTGCTTCCTCCGATGGTAGCCCAATCCGCCACGTCAGTCTCTCCCGCAATGCCGACATAGCTCACGAGGATGCAGTTGTTGCCGACGATGCAGTCATGCGCGACATGCGTATATGACATCAGAAGCACGTTGTTCCCGATTTTGGTAACACCCCTTCCGCTTGCCTTGGTGCCGCGGTTGATGGTAGCGCATTCACGGATATTCACATTGTCACCGATTTCCACATATGTCACCTCACCGTCAAATTTGAGGTCCTGAGGTATGGCTCCGATGACAGCTCCCGGGAATACAGTGCAGCCCTTGCCCATCTTGACATAATTGAATATGGTGGCATGAGGCAAGATGCGGCTTCCGTCACCTATTTCCACATGTTCCTCGATATATGCGTAAGGTCCTACTTCGACGTTCTCGCCGAGCTTTGCGCCCGGATGTACTGTTGCAAGAGGATGAATGATTGCCATAATTGTAAAAGTTTAGTTGTTTGACTTGAGGCTTGCCCTCACTTGCTTTGCTGCTGCGGTATTGATTCCGTGTCCTGCTCTCTCGGCCGTAACTTTCGCCTTCAGGAATCCTCCGGAAAGCCTCAGGTCGCCTATCAGGTCAAGGAGTTTGTGCCTTGCGCATTCGTTCTCAAAATGCAGGTTCAGATTGTTCAGGTAACCATTTTCGCAGACCTCCAGGGCCGGCACATCGAACAGGCGGCTCAGACGCCCGACCTGTTCCGGAGTGACCGGATGTTCGACAATGACTATAGCATTGTCAATGTCGCCTCCCTTGACAAGATTGTTGTTGAAGAGGTATTCAAGTTCATGGAAAAACACGAATGTGCGGCAAGAACCTATCTCCGACGCATATACGACTGACGGATTCCAGCAAGCATGCTGCACTCCAAGAACCTTCGAATTGAAATCTATCTTTATGTCATAGGAGAACTCCTCGGCCGGCTCAATCCGTACAACGGACCCTTTTTCTTCGTTCACCACCTCTATCGTCCTGTCAAGGGTGATATATCTGCGCGGAGCATCCTGCACTTCAAGACCGTCATTCCAGATTGCCTCCACATACGGTCTTGCGCTTCCGTCCATAATCGGGACTTCCACATTGTCTATCTCCACTATAACATTGTCCACGCCCATGCCGGTCAAGGCCGAAAGCAAATGCTCTATGGTTGACACAGACACCTCACCGTTCGAGATGGTCGTGCTTCTTGCAGTATTGGATACATTTTCAGCCAATGCCTCCACTATGGCGTCACCGCCAATATCCGTCCTTTTGAAAATTATTCCCGTATCCTCCGGAGCGGGCTTCAGCACCATTTTGGCGACTTTACCCGTATGGAGACCTTTGCCTTCAAATGAATAGCTCTTCCTGATTGTCTGCTGCAACTGCATCTGTCTTCTGTCCTTAATTTTGTCCCGGCCTTCATAACGGCATATTGCCGAAACTCAGGCACAAATAGTCCGCAAAGATATGCATAATTTTGATATATTCCTATTTACCCGCCTTTTTGAAAGCAGCGTAGCACCTCAGATACTGCTTAAGAGGGAAGGCAGGAGAGCCCATGAGGACCTGGCCGCTTTCCTTGACATTGCCAAGCACACCTGCCTGGGCGCCGAGCGTAGTGTCGTCCGCTATGGTCAAGTGCCCTGCAACCCCGACCTGTCCGGCTATGATGCAGTGGCTGCCTATTTTTGAAGATCCCGCTATACCGCTCTGTGAGGCCATTACCGTATCCGGACCAATCTCCACGTTATGAGCTATCTGGCAGAGGTTATCTATCTTCGTACCGCGGCGTATCACCGTAGAGCCCATCTGCGACTTGTCAACGCAGACATTCGCGCCTATCTCCACATCGTCTTCCACAATGACATTTCCGGTATGCTCGATTTTCTTCCAGCTCTTGTCCTCAAGAGGGGCGAACCCGAACCCGTCCGAACCGATTACCGCATTGGCATGTATAATAACATTGTCACCTATCACCATGCCCGGATAAATCCTCACTCCAGGATAGATGATGCATTTAGAGCCTATTTTCACGCCGTCTCCCACGTACACGTGCTCGTATATTTTGGTGAAGCCCCCGATTTCGGCCTTCTTGCCGACATATGCGAAATCACCTATATATACCTTGCTTCCTATTTTAGAGGAAAGCCTGACACGGCATCTGAGCCCGCGGTATCTCCTATAAGAGCGCTTCTGCGCAGTCACATAGTCCAATAGCGAGGCCACTGCCGCATACGCGTCATCAACCCTGAGGAGCGTCGCCGTCACGGCCTCCTTGGGTACGAATGTCCTGTTTACTATTATTATATCCGATTTGCATGAATACACATAGTGCTCATACTTTGGATTGGCGAAAAAACAGATTGCGCCCGGCTTGCCGCTCTCAATGCGCGCAAAGGCCGTGACTGTCACTTCAGGATCACCGTCAACTGTCCCGCCCAGTATGTCAGCGATCTCTTTTGCCTTGAATTTCATTATTTTGCAGGTTCTGGTACAACTTTTTTTTGTTATTCTGATTTTATTCGTACATTTGCATCGTGAGAATGATTCAGGGGGCAGCAAGCCCCCTTATTTTATGCATTTACAGGAAGCAGAATGAACGTATCGGACATCATAGATGCAATGACAGGAGAAATCGTTGCACGCGGATTATACATTGTTGACATTTCCGTCAGCAGGGACAATGACGTGACCCTTACAGTAGAGTCAGAGGAAGGGACAGTAGAGCTGGAGGACTGCGTTTCCCTGAGCCGCGCTTTCGAGGCAAAGTTCGACAGGGAGAAGGAGGACTATTCGCTCACCGTCAGCTCTGCCGGGCTTGACCAGCCTTTCAAGGTCCTGAAGCAATATCTTAAGGCAAGGGGGTCAAAGGTAGAAATCATGCTTAAGGGAGGCAGGAAGCTGGTCGGAACACTTACGGAGGCTGATGAAGAAGGCATAACGTTGAAATATTCCGCAAAGGAAGCTGTCGAAGGCAAGAAGAAAAAAGAGATTGTGGAGCACGAGGACAGATATGCCATGGACCAGGTGAATTCCGTGCGTCCGTTCATTGAATTTGAATAATTACGTAAAAACAAATAAGAAACAATGGAAAAGATAGAGCTTAAAGATGCTTTTGCAGAGTTCAAGAACCAGAAGAACATCGACAGGCCTACCATGATGGGGGTGCTCGAAGATGTGTTCAGAACTCAGATTGCCAAGACTTACGGTTCGGCGGAAAACTTCGACATCATCATCAACATCGACAAGGGAGACTGTGAGATATACTGGAACAGGGAGGTTGTCGAGGAAGTCGAAGACCCGAACACGCAGATAGCCATTTCCGACCTTGAGGAGGATGACTACGAGCTTGGGGAGACATTCGCAAAGAAAATTGAGCTTAAGGATTTCGGACGCCGCGGCATCCTGAACATCAGGCAGAACCTACAGGGAAGGATCATGGACATCGAGAAAGCCAATCTTTATAACAAGTACGTGGGCAAAATCGGAGAGATATTCACCGGTGAGGTCTATCAGACATGGGCAAAGGAAGCCCTCATACTCGATGAGGACGGCAATGAGCTTAGGCTTCCGAAGTCAGAGCAGATTCCGGGCGAACACTTCAAGAAGAACGACACCGTAAGAGCCATCATCAAGAGCGTGGAGATGAAAAACAACACCACACCGTACATCGTTCTTTCACGCGTGACTCCGGAATTCCTCGAGAAACTCTTCGAACAGGAGGTTCCTGAGATTTATGACGGCCTGATAACCATAAAGAAAGTCGTGCGCGTACCTGGCGAGAGGGCCAAGGTTGCCGTGGAGTCATATGATGAGAGAATCGACCCTATCGGAGCATGTATAGGTGTCAAGGGCTCGCGTATCATCGGCATCGTGAGGGAGCTGCGCAACGAGAACATAGACGTTCTCCAGTGGACTTCGAACACTCAGCTGCTCATCCAGAGGGCTCTCAATCCTGCAAAGATTTCTTCAATCGTGCTCGGCGGGGAAGAAGACAAGATCAAGGTATTCATGCTGCCTGACGAGGTGAAGAAAGGTATCGGTAAGGGAGGATGCAACATCCGCCTGGCCAGCATGCTCGTGGGCAAGGAAATCGAGGTATGGAGAGAACTTCCGGCAGAGGACACCGCGGAAGATGAGGAGGACGTGCTCCTTAGCGAATTCAGCGATGTAATCGAGAGCTGGATAATAGAGAAGCTGCAGGGAATCGGATGCGACACGGCCAAGAGCGTGCTCGCGCTTTCCGCAGCGGACATAGCCAAGAGGGCCGACCTTGAAGACGAGACTGTCGAGGAGGTAATGGACATCCTGCGGGCGGAATTTGAAGAAGACGAAGAATAAGAACAAAATCTAAGGGGTAAAATATGGCAGAAATCAGACTAAGCAAACTGACAAAACAATTCAGCATCGGACTTCAGAGACTCGTTGACTTCCTCAACGAGAAAGGAGCCAATGTGGAGATGAATCCGAACGCAAAAGTGTCGGACGTGTATCTCCCGGAAATAGAGGCAAAGTTCGGTGAAGACCTGAAACTTAAGAAAGATTCGGAAAAAGTGACCATCAAGCTCAAGGAGATGATTGAGCTTGGAGGCAAGAAGAAGCCGAACCAGGAGGAAGAGGAAGCTCCTGAAAAAGAAATCATAATAAAGAGCAATGTCCTGGAGACCGAAGCCCCTAAAGCACAGCCTAAGCCTGCGCAGGAAGAGGCAAAGGCACAGCCGGAGGCAATAGCAGTTGAAGAGGACATCAAGCCGGCAGCTGTGCAGGCGGCCGCCCAGACCACGCCGGAGGTTCCGGCAAAGGCCGAGGCTGCACCGGTGGACAGCCATAAGCCGCAAGGCGCTGCAGAAGGCGGCCTGAAGGTTATCGACAAGATTGACCTTTCGCAATTCGAGAAAAAGAAGAAAAGCGAGGTGAAAGAGGAGGCTCCGGCAGTCAAGCCGGCAGCGGAGCAGGTTTCCGCCCCTACCCCAGCGGAAGAGCCAGCGCATCCGGCGAAGACAGAGCCTGCCCAAAGGACGGAGAGCCCGGCCAAGGAGGCTGAGCAGCCGGCAGAAAAGCCGGTTCAGAAGCCTGTCCAGGAAGCTAAGCCGGAGGTCCGTGAAAGGACGGAGCCACGCGAGATAAAGGTTGAAGTCGAAAGGCTTGCCGGCCCTAAGGTGGTTGACAAGATTGACCTTTCACAGTTTGACCGCAAGAAGAAGAAAAAGAAAAAGAGGGAGAGAATAGACAAGCCGGGAATCCAGAAGGTTGACGTGACTAAAGTCGAGGCAGACAACAAGTCGGCAAAGAAGGACAAGAACGGCAAACCTGCTGCAGGCCCTGGCCAGAGGCCGCAGCGTCCGGGAGCACAGGCCCAGCAGGGCGCGGCTGCAGGAAAGAACGGCAAGAAGAGCCGCCGTGACCGCGGTGGCGACAAGTTCAAGCCGGCTATGACCGAAGCCGAGCAGGAAGAGATGCAGAAGGAAATCCAGAAGCAGATCAAGGAGACATATGCCCGCATGAACGAAAGCAAGAAGGGCAATTTCGGCGCCAAGCACAGGAAGGAAAAGAGAGAGCTTGCCTCACAGAGGATGCAGGAGGAGATGGAGCTTCAGGAGATGGAGCAGAAGGTTCTTAAGGTAACAGAGTTCGTCACCGTGAATGACCTTGCCACCCTCATGAACAACACCCCTGTGACCAAGGTCATCGGAGCATGCATGAGCCTGGGAATGATGGTGTCAATCAACCAGCGTCTCGATGCGGAGACCCTCGTGCTTGTTGCGGAAGAGTTCGGATATGAGGTCGAGTTCGTTACGGCAAACCTTACGGACGCCATTACACAGGGCGAGGCTGAGGACAGCGAGGAGGACCTCCAGTCAAGGCCTCCTGTGATTACGGTCATGGGACACGTTGACCACGGTAAGACTTCCCTCCTTGACTATATCCGCAAGGCCAATGTGATCGCCGGTGAGGCGGGCGGTATCACCCAGCACATCGGAGCGTACAACGTGAAGCTTCCTGACGGGCAGAGAATCACCTTCCTTGACACTCCTGGACACGAGGCCTTCACAGCCATGCGTGCAAGAGGTGCGAAGATGACCGACCTTGCAATCATAATCATCGCAGCCGACGACGCCATAATGCCTCAGACAATAGAAGCCATCAACCATGCGCAGGCTGCAGGCGTACCTATGGTATTCGCAATCAACAAGATAGACAAGCCGGGAGCCAATCCTGAGAAAATCAGGGAACAGCTTTCGAACATGAATATCCTTGTCGAGGACTGGGGCGGAAAGTTCCAGTGCCAGGAAATCTCGGCCAAGAAGGGAATCAATGTTGACCTGCTCCTTGAGAAGGTTCTGCTTGAGGCGGAGATGCTTGACCTCAAGGCCAATCCGGACCGCAGGGCAAGCGGAGCCGTCATAGAGTCTTCACTGGACAAGGGACGCGGATATCTTGCAACCGTCCTCGTACAGAACGGAACAATGAGAGTCGGCGACATGATGCTCAGCGGATGCTACACGGGAAAAATAAAGGCAATGTTCAATGAGCGCGGCCAGAAAGTGGAGGAGGCAGGCCCTTCAACTCCGGTTTCAGTCCTCGGTCTGAACGGTGCGCCTACCGCCGGTGAGACATTCAACATAATGGCTGACGAGAAAGAGGCCAAGGAGATTGCCAACAAGAGGGAGCAGCTCATAAGAATCCAGGGCATCAAGACCCAGAAGCACATGACGCTGGAGGAAATCGGAAGGCGAATCGCCATCGGAAACTTCAAGGAGCTGAATGTGATTGTGAAGGGAGACGTGGACGGCTCGGTCGAGGCGCTTTCGGACTCAATCATCAAGCTTTCTACGGAAGAGGTTCGCGTGAATGTCATCCACAAGGCTGTCGGTGCCATTTCAGAGTCGGATATCCTGCTTGCAGCGGCTTCTGATGCAATCATCATCGGCTTCCAGGTGCGTCCTATGACAAGTGCCCGCAAGCTGGCCGAGAAGGAGGAAATCGAAATCCGTCTCTACTCCGTCATCTACGACTGTATCAACGAGCTCAAGAGCGGTATCGAGGGTATGCTCGAGCCGGAGCAGAAAGAGGAGATTACCGCAACTGCCGAGGTCATGGAGACATTCAAGATTTCAAAGGTCGGAACCATCGCCGGATGTATGGTCCGCGAGGGCAAGCTCCTCAGAACTGCGAAGGTACGCGTAATCCGCGACGGCATCGTGGTCTATACAGGAGAGCTCGGTTCCCTCAAGAGGTTCAAGGACGATGTCAAGGAAGTGGCTTCAGGACTTGACTGCGGTCTGAATATCCAGGGCTACAATGACATTAAGGTCGGCGACGTCGTGGAGGCATACACCATTGTCGAGATTAAGAAGACTTTGTAATCCCTCATTGGGACATTCTAAAAAAGCAGCCGGCTGAAAGTAAATTTTAGCCGGCTGCTTTTTGTTATACAGGTTCGGGACGTCTCTCCCAAAGCTACGCGCCTGGCCAGTCCAGGTCAACATGAAAATGGCCGGGATTATCCGAGAATGCGGTACAATTGCACTGTCTGGAGAGCCTGGGCAACATCATGGACACGGAGGATGTCAGCTCCGAGCTGCAAAGCCCTGTAATGAAGGACCTGTGTTGCCGGAAGGGATTCTTCAGGAGTGATGTTGAAATGCCGGTATATCATGCTCTTGCGGGAGACTCCCACAAGGATTCTTCTGTCTCCGCACATTGCTTTCAGGCAGGACAGACCGCCAAGAAGCTCATAATTTTGTGCGACATTCTTGGCAAAACCGAATCCGGGATCCAGAATCCAGTCCTTTATGCCGGCCGCTTCGGCCTTTTCAGCAAACACGGCAAAATACCGGGCAACCTCACGGGTCACGTCATCATAGTCACATAGCGACTGCATTGTCTTAGGGGTGCCCTTCTTGTGCATGGCAACATACTGAAGCCCTAACCGGCCGACAGTCTGAAGCATGTCCGGATCATCCTCCCCTGCCGAAATGTCATTCACGATGAAATCCCCTATCAGCCCGAAGGTTCTTTCAACAATATCCGCCCAATAAGTGTCAACGGAGATGCGGACATCAGGGAAGGCTTCCCTGATTGCTTTAAGGGCAGGTTCAAGACGGCGCCACTCCTCCTCCGGACCGACAGCCTCAGAACCAGGCCTTGTGGAGCATGCCCCTATGTCAATGATGCCGGCTCCTTCTGTAATAAGCATTTCTGTCCTTGCAAGGGCCGCATCGGTACCCCCGCATCTGCTTTGGGCGAAATAGGAATCATCCGTCAGATTCACTATGCCCATTATGTCTATTTTCCTGTTTTTGTCAATCATAATCTCATTTCATCCTCTTGCCGAGACGCAGGCGCAAATATAGCCAAAGTTGAGAGCAGAAGCAAAGCTTGCTTTGATTATGCCGAAACCAAGCGTATATATGAACGTAAGTTCAAATATAGCTAAAGTTGAGAGCAGAAGCAAAGCTTGCTTTGATTATGCCGAGACCAAGCGTATATGTGAGCGTCAGCTCAAATATAGCCAAAGTTGAGAGCAGAGGGAAAATTTATTTTCACTATGCCGGAACGGACAAATTTTCCGTATCTTTGCCGTGCTAATTACGGAAAAGACATGCTTGTAGTCATTGAAGGCCTGGACGGGGCAGGAAAGTCCACCCAGGTCAAAAAACTGAAAAAATATCTCGAAAGCATTTTCGGCACAATAGAATACATACATTTCCCACGCTACGACGCCCCTGTATATGGAGGACTTGTCAGCCGGTTCCTCAAGGGGGAATTCGGGAACATCGGCACCGTACACCCTCAGCTTGTGGCTCTTCTTTTCGCAGAAGACAGACATGCGGCAGCTCCGCAAATGAAAGCCGCACTTGATGAGGGCAAATGCGTGCTCCTGGACCGCTATGTGTATTCAAACATCGCATACCAGTGCGCTAAGCTGAAGGACCATGATGAAGCCAAGAGTCTGAGGGACTGGATATTCAATACCGAATACGGACCTTTCGGGCTTCCTCAGCCTGATCTCAACATTTTCCTTGATGTGCCTATCGGATTCGTGGAGTCAAGACTGAAAAGCCAGCGTGGGGGCGACGACAGGCAATATCTTGACGGTGCCCAGGACATCCATGAGGCTGACATCGAATTTCAAAAGCATGTACGCGACAAATATAGGGAGGAGTGCAGACTTGACCCTAAATTCATAAGGATAGACTGCTCTGACGAGTATGGGGAGATGCTTCCTCCTGAGGAAATTTTCGCCAAGGTCAAAGCAGTGGTTGACCCGGCAATGGAAAACGGCACGGCAACACAGACCGGTGCGCTGACAGGGAAATGACAGATATGAAATATTTGACACAGCGCATGAGACGTTTCTGCGCATTCATTACAGGATTCTCATTCTTTGTCTCCGGCGTACTGAAGCTGATAGACCCGGTTGGAGCCGGACTTGTAATCGATGAGTATCTCAGTTTCATGCACATGAGTTTCCTCGGAGTGCTTTCAAAGCCGATGGGCACTATGCTCGCTTTCGCAGAAACTGCAATCGGGGCGGCCCTTGTGACGGGAGTATGGAGAAAGGCCACCGCAATCGCTGCAGCAGCCTTCATGTGCTTCTTCACCCTGCTAACCCTGGTGCTTGTGATATTCAATCCGGAAATGGACTGCGGCTG
Source organism: Bacteroidales bacterium UBA714 (assembly GCA_002298075.1). Taxonomy (GTDB): domain Bacteria; phylum Bacteroidota; class Bacteroidia; order Bacteroidales; family UBA932; genus Cryptobacteroides. The sequence goes on from DBLW01000124.1 coordinate 15,409, forward strand.
CTTCGGGGAGGCCATCCATCTGACCCACATGCAGACATTCCTTAAAAACATTGTCCTGTGCATGCTCCTTGCCGGAGCCTTCCTTCCGTTCAGGGATCTCGGCGGGCCGAAACCGAGGAAATATGCAGCATTCGGCATCACGGCCGCCTCAATGGCCGCTTTCACCATATACTCACTTCTGCATATACCTGTCGTAGATTTCACGGACTACAGAGCCGGAAGTTTCCTCCAGAGTGCCGAGTCCTCATACTCAGACATTGACGGAGACGCATATGAGGCGGTTTTCATTTATGAAAAGGACGGAATCCGAAAATCATTCGGCCTGGAAGAGCTCCCGGACTCTACATGGACATTCATAAGCACAGAGACCGAAAGCAAAGAGGGCTATCGAGACACCTCAGTGCCATTGTCATTCTTTGATGCCGTCGGAACATATCATGACAGCGAGGCCGCACACGGGAAAGTAATGGCCATTGCCATCCATGACCCGCATATGAAAGCAAAGAAATGGGTACGCATAATGAAATTTGCCGATAATGCGGAAAACGCAGGCTTCCGTGTGCTTATGCTCGCGGCTTCCTCCGGGGAACTTATCGGAGAGGAGCTGGAAGACATTGCACCCGACCTTGCAAGGCAGATAAAGGAAAGGCTGTTCTACTCTGACTACAAGACACTTATAACTGCGGTCAGGTCAAACGGAGGAGCTATATACATAAATGACGGCATGATTGCAGGCAAATGGTCCAACCGCTCCTTGCCAGATGCGGAGCAGCTGGAAAGGCTATACGGCACGGAAGCCGAGGAAATAATGGCTGAACGCACCACCAGGTCAAGCCTTTCATTCCAGGGCTTCATGCTGTATGTCTGTGCGGTAATGCTTCTGCTTTAGGTTTTTTCAGAAAATTTAGGCAGGTTGTCATTTCTTTGCTGTATCTTTGCGGCCGGATTTGATAAAACCTGACACAATGGACTGTAACTCACTTTCGGCAGTATCTCCGATAGACGGAAGATATGCATCACAGACTGCACAACTAAGAGAATATTTCAGCGAGTACGCACTCATCAGATACAGGGTCCGCGTTGAAATAGAATATTTCATCGCCCTGTGTGAAATACCGCTCCCGCAGCTTGCAGATTTCGACAATTCAAGATTCGAAGCTCTCCGTGACATCTACAGGACAATGACTCCGGAAGATGCAGCCAAGGTGAAAGAAATAGAAAAGGTCACAAACCACGACGTAAAGGCCGTGGAATATTACATAAAGGACCGCTTCAAGGAAATGGACATCATGAAATGGGGCGAGTTTGTCCATTTCGGCCTCACGTCACAGGACATCAACAACACCTCTGTCCCGCTTTCTTTCAAGGAGGCCATTGAAGACAGCTTCATGCCGCTTCTCAATGAAGTTCTCGGCAAGATAAGGGAAATGGCGGACGAGTGGGACAACATCCCAATGCTTGCGAAGACACATGGGCAGCCTGCATCACCGACACGCGTCGGCAAGGAATTCAGGGTCTATGTGGCAAGGCTTGAAGAACAGATACGCCAGTTCGGCCATCTCACATACCCGGCCAAGTTCGGCGGTGCCACGGGCAACATGAACGCGCACAAAGTGGCATATCCTCAGATAAACTGGATGGATTTCGCTGACGGATTCGTTGCATCTTTGGGACTCAGGAGGTCGTTCCCGACTACCCAGATTGAGCATTATGACAATCTCGCGGCGCTGTTTGACTGCCTGCGCCGCATAAACACGATTCTCATAGACTTCTCGCGTGACATCTGGACATACATATCAATGGAATATTTCCGCCAGAAGGTTAAGGCAGGAGAGGTCGGTTCGTCAGCAATGCCTCACAAGGTCAACCCAATCGACTTCGAGAACGCGGAGGGCAACTTCGGCATGGCAGATGCAATCTACACGCACCTTTCAATGAAACTCCCGATTTCAAGGCTTCAGCGCGACCTCACAGATTCCACCGTACTGAGAAACATAGGAGTTCCTCTCGCACATTCTATGATTTCGCTCAACTCCCTGAAAAAGGGACTCGGCAAATTGATACTCAACGAGGATGCAATACGTGCAGACCTGGAAAGGAACTGGGCTGTAGTGGCGGAAGCGATACAGACCATACTAAGAAGGGAGAATTATCCGAATCCTTACGAGACACTCAAGGCCCTGACACGCACGGGAGCAGGAATCAACCATGAGGTGATTGCGGAATTCATCGAGACCCTGAATGTAAGCGAAAGCGTAAAAGAGGAACTCAGGGCCATATCTCCGATGAGCTACACCGGATTCTGAAACCGGTCACTCTATGATATAGACATCATCGCCGGGAGCGGCAAAATGAAAACGCTCCCGGGCGAATTTTTCCAAGGAATCGACATCGGTTGTGCGCTCGTTTATGCTGTCATCCATCCTGCCGATTTCTTTTTTATATTCCAATATCAGCTTTTCCTGGCGTCTTATCTCATTTTTCGCCTTTATCCAATGAATTATGGTATTTCCCGAGCCGAATAGCCACGAGCCGATGAAAAGCACGCACATAACGACTACGAACCAGGCGAATTTCCTGTGCTCGCCAGAGAAAATATCCTTTATTTTTTCCTTGATTTCCATACTTGATCTGATTTCTCCGACAATTATCGGATTGTATCGGCAAAAATAATTATTTTTGAAAGATTTTTGCGGCTCGCAACAATATTAAGATGATATAACATTAAAATCAATACAAATGAAACCTACACTTTTGGTACTCGCTGCCGGAATGGGCAGCCGCTATGGCGGACTCAAGCAGATGGACGGACTCGGTCCTGATGGTGAAACAATCATCGACTACTCAATCTACGATGCCGTGCAGGCAGGCTTCGGCAAGGTCGTCTATATCGTAAGGGAATATTTCAAAGAGCAGATGGAACAGGTTGTCAAGGAGAAGTACAGCAATGTCAGATGCCTTGACGGAGAGCCCCTGGAATTCAGATTCGTGACACAGGAACTGAACAAGATTCCGGAAGGATTCACTCTCAATCCAGAGCGTGTAAAGCCTTGGGGCACTGCACATGCGGTCCTTATGGGCAAAGAGGCCATCAACGAGCCGTTTGCTGTAATCAACGGAGACGACTATTACGGAAAGGAGTCGTTCAAGGTAATCGGCGACTGGCTCAGGGCACATGAAGGCAAGACCGGAGAGTTCGCTCTCGTAGGCTTTGAGCTTGACAACACGCTCTCAGAGTCAGGCGGAGTGTCAAGGGGAATCGGCACCGCTGACGGAAACGGTTTCCTGACCGATGTGGAGGAACACCACAACATAGCGATGGCACAGGACGGAAAGGTTTATGGAGAGAACGGCAAAGGCGAAAAAGTCGAACTGGCTTCCAAAGCCCTATGTTCAATGAACATGTGGGGATTCACTCCCGACTATTTTGAAAAGAGCCAGGCCATTTTTGAGAAATTCCTTGAAAAGAACATCAATGAGCTGAAAGCGGAGTTCTATATTCCATATGCAATCGACTGCATGATAAAGGAGGGTACAGGCAGGACGGAGCTTCTGTCAACACCTTCACGCTGGTTCGGGGTTACATTCAAGGAAGACAGGCCGGGCGTAGTTGCCAAATTCCAGGAATTTGCCGACAAGGGAATCTATCCGACACCTCTTTACAGCAAATAGGGCCATGGGATTGTTCAGGACACAAAAGAGAAAACCGTCATACGCCCTGTTTTCAAGATATGCACATTATCTTCCATCGGTGGGCGGCACTTTCATGCTGCTTGTAATGTTCATGCTCGGCGCGGTACTCGGAAATATAGTTGTGCTGTGCATGCAGGCAGCCTCCGCTGAATTTGCGGAAAAGTTCGGCATGGTGGTCTCATATCCGGTCATGTTCATTCCGCCTATGCTTTATGCCTCTGCAAAAAGCCGCAGGAATGAGATATTCAATGAAGGCTATGCGCTCGACAGCAACAACTTCGGGAAATACGGCAGCCTCGCGATGGCCCTGATTGTGTCGGCATCAACTGTTGCCATGGCATTTGTAATCGAGCCTGTGGTATCACTTCTGCCTGATATGCCGGAATGGATGGAACAGGTAATGGAGCAGATGCTTGCGGGCGGCCCTCTCTGGGTGACGCTGATTTCGGTATCAGTATTTGCACCTTTCTTTGAGGAATGGCTATGCAGGGGCATGGTAATGAGAGGCCTGCTAAAGCATACAAGTCCGGCAACGGCGATTCTGCTGTCATCTTTGTTTTTCGCGGTTCTGCACATGAATCCGTGGCAGGCGATTCCGGCATTCTGTCTCGGCGTGCTTTTCGGCTATGTTTATTACAAGACAGGCTCACTGAAGCTGACAATGCTCATGCACTGCGTGAACAACACCATGTCGGTCATTTTCAGCCAGATTCCCCAGTTCAAGGAGGCCGATACATTCATGGATGTAATGAGCCCGTGGGCATATGCCTCGACAGGAGTCGCATGTGCGCTTATTCTTGCAAGTTCTGTCATCATAATCAGAAGCATTCCCAAGAAAGACGAGACCCTCGGAGGATGTGACAAGGTAGAGGCTCTCAGCATCGGGGAGTAAGGAATAAATTCGGACAAGCCCTCATCATGACGGGGCAAAATGAAATCGGGATGACTGAAAATGATTCAAGTCATCCCGATTTTCATATACGGCTCATGCCGCCCGGATGCTTCCTTTTGCAGAAAGCCGCCTATGGTTTCAGCAGACCTTTTTCCCGAAAGGTATAAGCGCAAGAAGTGCCATCTTGAAATGCTGCAGGCCGAAAGGTATCCCTATTATGGTAATGCAGCATATGAGTCCGAAAACCAGATGGATGGTGGCAATTTCTATTCCGAAGACCAGAATCCATATGACGTTCATGATGATTGAAAGACAGCCTCCGTCATTAGTGTCAGACACGACATCATTGCCGAAAGGCCATAGGGCGAACATGCCAATTTTGAAGAGCTGCAGACCGAAAGGTATGCCGATGATTGTTATGCAGAACAGCAGTCCTGCCACAAAATAGCACAGGGAGACTATAAGTCCTCCGAGTACAAGCCATAGAATGTTTCCTAAAAAATTCATAATGTCAATTTATAATTCAATTATTTGCACTATCTGAATCATCCCGCGCGGCAAACCGGGAATTGTACTTTGCCTTTTCAGTCGCAGCCACGGATTACGTTTCAATAATTCTGCCATTTGGCAACGAAAGCCTCTGCAGGCTCCAATGCATCGAGCTTGCCCACGTCAAGGAGTTCAAGAGACTCCAGGCAGACACCGTATATCGGATGGCGCGAAGCGGCAGCAAGATAAAAATCAGTAATCGGGAAACGGGCATAGTCTTGAGGAAGCCCTTTCCATGCGACATATTCCTCCATTACGCCGAAAATGCGGTCAGACATGACATGTATTCCTGAAAATGCGAAGGCAAGGCACGCGGATGAATCAAGTGACGGGTCGGACATCCTAACCTCGCCTGTCTGCGTGTCCGTCCACCCTGCAAGGCGCATAGAGACAGGCTCGAAAAGCAGATTCCTCCTTGTTTTGCGCGGACTAACCAGCAAGGTTGCCAAGGCATCCTCCCGGACCTGTGACTCCAGCCATTTCAAATTGCAATTGGACAGAATGTCAACATTATGGATGATGAAGTGTCCGCATCCTTCAAGATAAGGCCTTGCATGAAGGACCGCCCCTCCTGTCTCAAGAAGCATATCCCTTTCGTCACTTATATGCACCGTCACGGAGCGCCCCGGAACGCACTCCGCACCGTCACAATCCGGATCATTCACCGAGAGTGTCACCCACGGCTGCCCGTCAAGCCACTTTTCCACCTTGTCAGCGAAATGATGCACATTCACCACCGTTTCACTTATTCCCGAAGACATCAGCTTCCGGAGAACATGCCAAAGCAGAGGTTTTCCGCAAACCGGGACAAGGGCTTTTGGAAGCGTGTCCGTAATGGGTTTGAGACGGGTGCCAAGTCCCGCTGCAAAAATCATCGCTTTCATATTACAATGTTTTAAATAAGTGAGACATGGCCCGTCACCCGTTGAATGTAACGGCAACATTCTGCTCCCGGTGCACGAGCCTCACTCGCACCTGAGGGTATTTTGCGGCGATATGCCTGGCAAGATGCTCAGCACAATATACGGACCTGTGCTGCCCTCCGGTGCAGCCGAACCCTACCGCAAGACTTGTGAATCCACGTCTGAGATATGTCTCCACATGAGGTTCCACCACCCCATAGACATGGCTCAGGAAATGCTGCACCTGGCCGTCATCCTCCAGGAACCTGATTACAGGGGCATCCGTTCCGGTAAGGCTGCGGTACTGTTCATAGCGTCCGGGATTATGGATATAGCGGCAATCGAACACATATCCCCCGCCATTGCCGGAATTGTCCTCGGGCAGCCCTTTCTTGTATGAGAAGCTGCACACCTTGACTTCAAGGCGTCCGTCCGGCTGTTCCTGCTGGGTGAAACGTTCAATTGAAACAAGAGATGACAAGACTTCTACAAGATACGGATACTCCCTGAAAGAATCATTAAGCAGTTCACGCAGGCATGCCATCGCGGACGGTATGCTCACTACAAACTGGGCCTTATGCTCTATCAGCCCGCGGAAACCGTATGCGCCGAGAACCTGCATCAGCCTGAAAAGCACAAAAAGACGCAGGCGGGAGCGGAAAGCATCCCTGTCAACAGGCACATATGCCGAAAGCGCATCCAGATAAGAGTCAATCATACGTTCCTGAAGCCATTTCGGATATCCCGCACGGGCCTGCCATACGAAAGAAGCCACGTCATAATGAAGCGGGCCCCTGCGTCCTCCCTGAAAGTCAATGAAATATGGGTCCCCGTCATGTATCATGACATTCCTTGCCTGAAAATCACGGTACATGAACGTCTCCGTTCCCCCGTATTCACAAAGAAGCGCATCGGCAAATGATTCGAAATCGTCTTGAAGCAAGACTTCGTTGAATTCAAGGCCGGAAGGCTTCAGGAAACAATATTTGAAATAATTGAGGTCAAACATCACCATCCTCCTGTCGAAAGACTCCTGCGGATAGCAGATGCTGAAATCAAGGCCCTGCGCACCTTCAATCTGCATCTTGGGAAGAAGGGACATAGTGCGGCACAGCATATCTCCGGCAGCTGGCCAGTCTCCTGTCTTTTTTGCATTCTCGACCAGCGTGAACAGCAGCCGGTCACCAAGGTCTTCCTGGATATATGCCATGGAGTCATTGCTCCGTCCGAGAACCTCAGGCACAGGCAGGCCTTTCAGTTTGAAATGTCCCGCAAGTGTCAGAAAGGCATGGTTCTCCGCCACATCGGTGCCGACGACACCGATACAGGAGTGCCCTCCTCCGCATATGCGGAAATACTGTCTGTTGCTTGCAGAGCCGCAGATGGATGATATGGTGTCCGGAACGCATCCGTAATGCTTGAAGAACAGGTCTTGCAATACTGCTGTACACATAGGCCAAACTTGGGTTTTCACAGATTAAAGTGCGAATTTAAGCGGATTCTGCGAAATACTTAAACAAAAAAGAGTAAATTTGTATGTTTGTAACCATTAAAAAGAATTATGCTGAACAACGCATATTGCTCTGACAAGTACCAGTATACTATGGGAAAGTCGTTCTACGACAACGGGATGAAAGACCAGACCGCCATTTTCAACCTGTTCTACAGAAAAGCTCCGGAAAACAACAACTGGGCTGTCGTAAGCGGTGTGGACGAGGTCCTGGAGATGATAGCCAACCTCGGGAACATGGACCCGGGATTCTTTGAGAAATTCCTTCCGGGCGAAGAGTACGCGGAATTCCGCGGTTACCTTTCATCCATGAGATTCACAGGAAACGTATATGCCATGCGGGAGGGAGAAATCGTTTTCCCGAACCAGCCAATAATAATTGTGGAAGGCCCGCTTATCGAGGCGCAGGTACTGGAGACCCCGATGCTTTGCATCATGAACCATCAGATGGCGGTGGCGACCAAGGCTTCAAGGGTATGCCGCGCCACTGACAGGCCAGTAAGCGAGTTCGGTTCACGCAGGGCGCACGGCCCGTGGGCTGCCACATACGGCGCAAAGGCCGCCATAATAGCAGGCTGCAAAAGCACTTCCAATATACTCACCGGAGCGATGTTCGACTACGGTTCGACAGGAACCATGGCACACAGCTATGTAACATCGTTCGGATGCAGTGTGGAAGGCGAGCACAAGGCATTCGACACCTATATAAAGACACACAAGAACGAGCCGCTCATCCTCCTTATTGACACATACGACACTCTAAGGTGCGGCATCCTCAATGCCATGAGGGCATACAGGGAGAACGGAATCGGTGACGGATATGCGGCAGGATACGGGATAAGGCTTGACAGCGGCGACCTCGCATACCTCTCAGCCGAATGCAGGCGCATCCTTGACGAAAACGGCTTCAAAGACTGCAAGATATTCGCCACCAACTCGCTTGACGAGTACCTGATTACCGACCTCGAGCGCCAGGGGGCATGCATAGATTCATATGGAGTAGGAGACGCTATAGCCACAAGCAAGGCCGCCCCGTGCTTCGGAAACGTCTATAAGCTCGTGCAGATTGACGGACAGGCCGTACTCAAGCGCTCCGAGGACAAAATCAAGCTGATAAACCCGGGGTTCCAGATTACATACCGTCTCACAAAGACCGATCCGGCCAAGGGAGAGATATACAAGGCCGATGTCACCTGCCTCAGAGGCGACTCATTGAGCATGCAGATTGAAGCCGGAGAGCAATTCACCATCTGCGACGAATACGACCGCTACAAGTCCAAGACATTCAATGCAGGCGAATATGTAGCCAAGGCTCTCCAGCAGAAAGTAATAGAAAACGGCGTAAGATGCGCACCGGTGCATACTCTTGCGGAAAAGAAGGCATATTATGACAACACCCTTATGCATTTCAGTCCGAGCGAGCGCAGGCTCATCAATCCGCATTATTACAAAGTTGACATATCAGACGACCTATATAACCTGAAGATGACCATCATCGACAGGCTTGTAAATGAAATAAACAGCTTCAGCAACCTATGAACAGCCAGGCACTTGTTATAGTGGACATGCTCTATGACTTCATCGACGGAAGCCTCGCATGCGCCAATGCGGAAAACGCGGTAAAAGAAACGCTCCGCTTCATTGATTCAAAGACAGCAGGACAGGAAGGTGACGCGAGCGAGATTCTCGACACCTTTCCGATTCTATTTGTCAGGGACCACCACCCTTCCGACCATTCTTCGTTCAGTACCAACGGGGGCATCTGGCCGGAACATTGCGTCGCTGGGACACATGGCGGGGAAATACACGAGGACCTGCTCCCTTATGTGAACGAAGAACTTGTATTCGACAAGGGACGCGACCGGGCCGTGGAGCAGTATTCCGGATTCGAAGGCTCGAACAGCGCAGGACAGTCACTCGGAGAAGTGCTCGGCCTGCTTGATGCCACGGAAATATATGTGTGCGGGATAGCTACCGAATATTGCGTGCGAAACACATGCGAAGACCTGCACAAGGCAGGATTCCGCGTGAAGCTTCTGAAAGACTGTCTCGCGTATGTTGACAGGCAGGGACATGAGGACGCCCTGAAGGCAATGCAGGAGGAAGGTATCGGAATTTGCGCATGTCAGTGATTCTTCATACCTTTGCCGTCTTGGTATGAAGAATTTTTTGAGCAGAATATGGTTGCCGGCACTGCTTGTGTCAATGGCTGCACTCCAGTCATTCGGGATAGATGCCGGCAGGTCAGCAGGTCTTTTCAGGCCTGCCGATTCATTGATTCTTGACATGCGCGAAGATTCTTCATCCGCAATTACGGCAATTGACAGTTCATTTGCGGAAGCGGACACGATTTTAGCCCATAATCCGGACAGCGCGGCAATAGAGATTGTGCTTTCGGCACGTGACACCATAAAAGTGCCGGACTCACTCCGGGAAACCGACCCATTCAAATACAAATACTATATAGCGGTCAAGGATTCAGTAACAAGGTTTCAGGTGCGTGATTCTCTCATGCAGGCTGGAGACAGTCTTGAGCTGGCCATGCTCGACTCTCTTTATATAAAGGACTCTACGGATGTCGCGCAGGCAAAATTCAGCGCATGGTATTCTTCATTGTCCAAGAAGGAGCGCAAGAAATATGACTACGAACAGGCTCTTCCTGCGAAAATAGCGGAAATGAACCGAAAGTTGGCCGTAAAAGACAGCATCAAAGCACGCAAGGACAGCATAATCGAGGCAACTCCGCGCATATTGGAGACCTTTGCCGTACCGGACTCACTTCAGTACAAGAGACTGATAACATGGAAGCATGACAGGTATTTCCACAATCTGGAAATGCAGAAATTCGACACGACGTACAATTATCATTTCCACGAATATCCGTTCTACAAGGAAGATGTGAACGCCACATGGCTTGGAGCAATCGGCTCTCCGGTACAGCTTTACGACTATTTCAAGAGGACAGAGGAGGACAATGTGGTATTTTATACCCCATACAGGATATACAACTACTCCCCTGAGACCCTCCCCCAGTACAACACCAAAACCCCATACACCGAACTCGCATATTGGGGCACGCTCTTCGCCAACAAGGAAAAGGAAGAGTCAAACGTGAAGGTGCTCACCACCCAGAACATCACTCCCGAGCTGAACATCCTGCTCGAATACCGCAGGTTCGGAAGCAACGGAATGCTCAAGCGCGAGGATACGGACAACAGGTCTTTCGTCGCCGCCACCAACTATCTCGGCAAGAAATACCTGATGCATGCCGGCTTCATCTACAACAAGGTGGAAAGAAGCGAGAACGGAGGTGTCACCGATTCTTTCTGGATACGCGACACGACAGTAGATGCCCGTGAAATCAACATTTACCTGAAAGACGCTGCAAACAAACTCAAGAAGAACACTGTATTCCTTGACCAGAGCTACCGCATACCGTTCACATTTCCCGACAAGATACGCGAGAAAAAAGAATTGAAAAAGAAGAATGCCGTGCGCGACAGCATAATGTCTTCTGGAGATTCGCTTGCAATCGAAGCCTTCCTCCAGGCGGAAAAGGAAGCCGCTGCCCAGGAACTTGCAAGCGGCAGGCAGGACACACTGAAAAAAGACATAACTACAGCTTTCATAGGACACAGCAGCGAATATTCCGTATTCCGCAAAACCTATACGGACAACATATCCGCCTCTGACACGGACGGAAGGGACTTCTTCAATGATCGCTTCTATCTGAACCCGACAAAGAGCACGGACTCGCTGAGAGTCATGAGACTTGAGAACAGGGTGTTCCTCCGGCTCCAGCCTTGGAAAAGCGACGGAATCGTGTCAAAGCTGGATGTCGGCCTCGGGGACAAGCTGGCCAACTTCTACAGTTTCCGCCCGGAAAACTATCTGCGCGGCAGTTCCAATGTCGTACAGAACTCCCTCTACCTTTATGCGGGAGCAAACGGACAATTCAAGAAATACTTTACCTGGAAAGCGAAAGGCTACTACACTTTCCTCGGACATGAAATCAACGACTTCGGAGTCGATGCCGACATGTCGTTCAGCGCATATCCTTTCAGGAGGGACAGGAAAAGCCCGCTTACTCTTGACGTGCATTTCGAGACCACTCTGAAAGAGCCGGACTACTACCAGCAGCACCTGTACACGAACCATTACAGATGGGACAACAATTTCAGCAAGATATCCACGACCAATCTCGAGGCGGCCCTCTCCATACCTCGGTGGGACCTCAGGGCCTCATTCGGATATGCCCTTCTGGGCAACAACATCTATTATGACACCCAAGGCATAGCACGCCAGAATGATGTGCCGATGAGCGTAATGACGGCGTCACTGAGAAAAGACTTCACGCTATGGAAATTCCACCTTGACCATCAGGCGCTTTTCCAGCTGTCGTCAAACAAGGACGTGATGCCCCTGCCGATGCTGGCCCTGAACCTGAGATACTATTTCCAGTTCAATGTCGTGAAGAATGTGATGAAGATGCAAATCGGAGCGAACGGCATGTTCACGACAGCATGGTATGCGCCGGCCTACAATCCTGTGCTCGGAGTTTTCCACAACCAGGACCGCGAGAAATTCGGCAACAGTCCATATATAGACGTATTCGTTAATGTGCAATGGAAAAGGGCCAGCCTCTTCCTTAAAATCGTCAACGTCAATATGGGATGGCCGTCAAAATCCGCGGACTATTTCTCCGCAGCAGGATACATAGCACCGCAGAGAGCATTCAAATTCGGAATATCATGGCCGTTCTATGTGCTTCCGGGCAAGAAAAATTCATCATCAGGCTCTGCCGCTGGGACAGTAAATTCGGGAGGGGGCGATTCAAATATGCCTCGAGGCCTGTCAGGCGGTGGAAGGAATACGTCACAGAAGATGCAGGCACTAAGATGATGAAACTCCGGGAAGACACCGCAAAAATCCTCAGATGCTCCGTGCTGACCGTCATAATGGCATTCACGGCCCCAGGACTGTTTGAGGGGAGCAAGACATCAGGCGGAGCCAGGGACAATGCCTTCACAGACAAAGAGCTGACATGCGTAATCATACTCGGGGACGACATGCGCGGTGCCCACGGGCTGGAAAGCGGATTCTGCTACGAACTTCTGGAAAAATTCGCCCAAGACAACAGATGCACAATAACGACTCTTGTGGACGGCAAGGGTGCCTGCGGATGGCTCGATTCGCTGCGTGCGGGCAGGGTTGACATGCTGGTGCTGCATCCTGATGTACACACCGGCCTGGAAGACATCAACTTCTCCCACAGAATCACTCATTGCTCATCATGGGCGACCGCAGCAGATAACGTAAGGGAAATCCGCCAGATAAACAACTGGATAAGCAATGTCAGGGCTTCTGAGGAATATCTTCATCTTCATGACAGATATTTCCGCACATTCGACCCTCACAAGCGTGCAGGCAGAGGTGAGATTTCAGAAATTATAAGTCCCTATGATGACCTTATAAAAAAACATGCGTCCGAGCTGGGTTGGGACTGGAGAATGCTTGCAGCAGTGGTCTATCAGGAATCCAAATTCTCTATAAGCTCCAGATCACACCGCGGGGCAAGCGGCCTGATGCAGGTAATGCCGCATACTGCAGCATATTACAAGGTAAGCGACCTAACCAATCCGGACCAGAATCTCCTCGCTGGTACAAGTCATCTGAAACGGCTGCAAAAGATTTTCAGCAAATGCGGAATGGAGGAGGGAGAACTGATAAAATTCACTTTGGCCGCATACAATGCCGGAGAAGGCAGGGTCAGGGACTGCCGCAATTTTGCAGCGTCAAGGCAGGCTGACACAAACGTCTGGGATGAAGTCGCGGGCCTCATTCCGCTCATGAGGGAAGATTCCATACTTGAAGACGAATCCGTAAGGCTCGGCAAATTCAACGGGGAGGAGACACTGGAATATGTGGACAGCGTCATGTCGCATTATGAGGCCATCTGCAGAATCTGCCCACAGACATAATCACTTCACTCTCACCGTCTCGGATGGATCTACTTTGGATATGAAAAGGCAAGGGAGAAGCATCAGAAGCATTATGACAAGAAAAGCCGCGATGTCGGCAAGCGCTATCATCCCCAAGTCAGCATGTACAGGCACAAACGGCACGAAATAATTTTCAGGGTCAAGCTCCAGGACTTTGGTACGGTCCTGCACAAGACATAGCGCCAAGGCAAGAAAATTCCCGACAGCCATTCCCTTAAGGACAAGAATCGAGGCACTTGAAAGAAAAACCCCTGCAATTGACCGGTCAGTCATGCCAAGGGACTTCAGGAGACCGATGGTTGATATATTCTCAAACAGCATGATAAGCAGCCCGGATATCATGTTGAACCCGGCTACTATGCTCATCAGAAGCAGAATGAAAAATACATTGAAATCAATCAGGCTGAGCCATCCGAATATCTGAGGAAATCTGGACACGGACGAAGATGCCACCACAGCAGGCTCGTCTTCCCTGGAATATGCTCCGGCAATGAATCCGACTTCCTCTTCCGCCTCCCTTATATGCTTTTCATCACGATACTCCGGCTTGAGATAAACCTCCTGCGCCGAAGCCATGCTGCTGTCCCAGCCGTTGAGCCTTCTCATGTCATCAATGTCAGCATAAACCAAAAACCTGTCATCCGCACCTGCAACCGCTTCATGCACAGCAGCGACACGGAACTGCCTCACCTTTATCTTCTCCCCTATGAAATATGTCAGCATCCTGTCTCCGGGAGCAAGCCCAGCCAACTGCGCGAGCCGCGATGGGACGGAAACAGCAAGCGCCAGGGAATCGTCCCCGAATCCACGCTCAGATGCCACATCCGGTATTCCCTTGACAAGGACGCCATATATGTCATCGCCGTTTTTGACGATTCCGGCACGGTAAACTGCCGGCACAACCTTCCCGACTTGCGGAAGTGCCGCCACATGCGGAAGATATGAAGGCTCTGAGGCTACCGGGGAACTTCCGTCAAGATAATTCATGTCCGGCCTGGTCAGCTGCACATCACCGGCAAGCCCGGAAAGTCCCGCACGGATTTCATGACGGAAACCTGAGGATATGGACACGGCCAATATCATAACAAGAAAGCTAACCGCTATGGAAACGGAAGCGAACTTTCCCCTGAACCTCAGACGGCCGGCTATGAAAAATGATGCATGCATCTGACAAAAATAGCTAAAAAAACGGCAGGGAATGCCGTATATACGGGAAAAATAGTCATATTTGCCGAAATTAATACAAACGACATGAACGAAAATTATAAAAAAGACATGAACAAGAGTACAATAAAGGACATCCTTGTCCGCTACGGCATAGCAACAATCGGACTTCTGCTTGTAGCCATCGGAGTAGCCCTGTCAATCAAGTCAGACCTCGGAACTGCTCCTATTTCCTGCCCTCCATACGTTGCAAGTCTCATCGGAGGCCTCACCGTCGGACAATATACGATATTGATGCACTTCTTTTTCATCTTATTCCAGATTGTCCTCCTGGGAAAGCGCTTCAAGATGGAGAATCTGATGCAAATCGCAGCCGCCTTCGTATTCGGCTTCCTTACTGACGCCTCAATATGGGCTCTTGACTGGATTAACGTGTCTTCATATCTCGGCAAATTCTCGCTCCTGCTGCTCTCCTGTGCGATTACAGCTGCCGGAATCAGCATTGAAGTTCGTTCTAAAGCATGGATGCTCGCCGGCGAAATGACCGTAGCAGCCCTCGCCGACGTATGGTACTATCCTTTCCGCAATGTCAAAATTGTGTTTGATTTCGCGCTCGTACTGCTTTCTGCAGCCGCTTCCGTCATAGCTTTCAACCGATTCCTCGGAACAGACGACACCGTAGTGATACGTGAAGGCACATTCATATCCGCCATTCTTACAGGAGTTCTCATGAGATTCTTTGAGCCTCTGACAGAAAAAATCTTCGGCAAGACACTTGATTCCGCAGGAGCAAAAGCAGAATAGCTGTCAGCGTCCCCCTGACAGGGACTTTATGCGTGCCTCGGCAGCCATGCGCTCATTTCCGGTCCCATGCTCGGCCAGGAGAGCAAGATACTTCAGTTCAAGTTTCCTGTTCCCTGCCTTGCGTGCGGCAAGCGTGCCGTTCTTTATGGCCGTATAGTCATCCGGACGCTTTTTCAGGACTTTCGCGTAATATTTGAGGGCAGTCTTATAGTCATTCTTTGCGACCATATGGTAAGACCCGATATTATTCACAAAGCCGACATGTTCCGGATACAATTTCACAAGGTACTCGGACAAGGACCGGAATGCCTCATAGGACGACGGGCTTCCGATTGAATAAAAACTATAACAATATTCCTGCATGGCCTCAGCGAAGAAATCCCTGTCGGCCTCCCCACCTTCATATTCCCAGGCAGCCGTTCTCGCAGCACCTTCTGCCGCAAGACTCTTAAGATATGACAAAGCCATATCCGGGCTTTCCTTCTCATAAGCGATATAGGCATTTGCCTTGAGGAAACGGAAATCAAGCCTGTCAGGCCAGAATGCGATTGCCCTGTCCGCAGCCTTGACGGCTTTAGCATACAATTCGTCATCAAATTCATTCACCTGAAAATAATGGACGTCATTTCCGGTGCTGTCCTTCAGGCTCAGAATAGGATCCATCCCGAGATACCGGCTCTGCGGCTTATGAACCACCGCGCCGGTCTGGGACTTTGCGAAATAATAGCTGAAGCGGCCCAGCAGCATCTTCGCATCAGTGGAATCCTCCGCCTCCCAATTGTCCAGCACAGTCTCGACACCGACTCCGGCAGGACCGAGCTGCGAGACCAGCAGGTCATATTTACGTTCAAATCTGCCGGGCTGGCAGAAAGCGCAGAAACAGAAGGACAAAGCCGCTGCCGCTGCAACAAATCTCTTATAAGTCATATTCTCAAATCTTTATATCCATTCTGATACGGCGCCCCTGAGGATACAGGTTGTTGCACCTGTTCCCGAGATTCTTTACAAACCCCAGCGGAAGCCCGTCATACACTATCGTAAGGTATCCTTTGGGAGCCTCGGGAAATGTGAGGGCATCCCTATGCAGATATGCCAGCGCCACATTCCTGTCCACCTCCACACGAGGAAAGGCATCGGAAGCAAAAATCAGTGAAAGCGCAAGATCCGCATCAGGAACCAGGTCACTTCCCTTCAGCATGCCGATGGCACAACCGGCCGCAAGCACATGCAGGGCCTCTCCCAAAGAAGCCACATCGGCAGTAATGCCCGAAGGTACGGCCACGACCGTGCCTCCTCTCGTGCGGAATGAACACGGCACATTGACAAGCCTTTCAACGGATTTCGGGACCTGTTCCTTTTTCGGTGCACGTGTCATGCGCATGTTCTTTCCCTGCCGGGGAGTTCCATCAGCACATGAACCGCGCCCCTTTCTCAACACACTGCAATACTGCCCTTCCCCGTCCACAAAGCCAGGCACAAGACTGCATCCGCATTCTGTACGTATCAGCCCCTTGAAATCATCAGTAACATAATCCCCAAAAACGCATTCCGCCCCAAGTTCAGCTTCCACCCACTTCACATTGGAATCATTTTCAAGCCTGTTGAAAGTGCAGGTCGAATAAATCAGCATGCCTCCTGGAGCAAGCGCAGGCCAAACATCGGCAATTATGCGCCTCTGCCTCGCCTGACACAAAGCCACATTATCCTCCGACCACTGTTCCACTGCCTGTGCATCCTTGCGGAACATTCCCTCTCCCGAACAAGGCACATCAGCCACGATAACATCGAAAAAGCCGGGCAGGGCGGCAAAAGCTTTCGGGTCATCTGAAGTTACCGCCACATGGGGGTCACCCCACAACGCCACATTTCCGGCAAGCACGCCGGCCCTGGATTTCATCACCTCATTTGCAACAAGCATAAAGCCGTCACCTGTGGCCTCACGCAATGACGCAGCCAAGTCTGTAGTCTTGCCTCCCGGAGCTGCACAAAGGTCAAGCACCCGGAGTGGCCTGTCCGATGGCAAATCCACTGCAGGAAGAATGCTGCGGAACACATGTCCGACAAACATTGAAGACGAATCCTGCACGTAATATGCTCCAGCGTGAAAGAGCGGATCCAAAGTAAACACAGGCCTGTCCGGCAAAGTCAATCCGTGCATGCTCCATGGCACCGGATTGCCTTCAAAAGCCTTGCACTCCTTGAAAGGATTCATCCTCACAGACACGGAAGCAGGCATGTCAAAAGCAGAAAAAGCGACAAGGGCATTCTCCTTCCCTATCGCTTCTTCAAGATATTCCATGAATGGACCGGTCAAGACCATAGACCGGATTTGGAGGGGTCAAAACCTTCCGGATACATGGACGGATCCACTCCTTCCGGCATCCTTCCTTCGGACATCGCCACCATGGCATCAACCGCCTTGTCAAGCGCATCCTTGATTTTTGAGCCAAGCAGAGCCTTCATCATGAAATTCAGGTCCGCGTCAAGCACGATGCCGAAATCGGTCTTATAAGGGTCTGAGGCTGCGTCAAAATGCAGCGTAAGGCTGAAATGGAACGGTGCCTCGTCATCTTCAAAGCCGATTTTCGAATAAGGAACCCTGTCCGAAACCTTTACACCGATGTTGAATCCCTGCACAACAGCATGAATCGAATCATAATCGGCACTCACATCAGCCTTCTTGTCTTCTGGAAGGAAACGCACGAGATTGCGCATGTCGGCGAAAGCCATATAAAGTTCATAAGGAGGCTTTGAAACAACTGCCCTCTTGCTCTTTATCTCAACAGCCATAGCCTATTCGTTTTTGCCCCAGGTGGAAGGAGAATACCTCCACTCCTTCAGAAGTTCCATGTCCGACTCTCTGACGTAGCCTCTATCCATTGCCACTGATATCAGGGTGTCATAATTTGAAAGTGTGGTAAGTTCGACATTCGCATCTTCAAACGCCTTCCGGGCCTGATTGAAATTATACGAGAAAATCGCCACCATGCCCATTACATCCGCACCGGCTCCGACAAGGGCGTCTTTCGCGGCAAGGCTGCTCTTGCCTGTTGAAATCAGGTCCTCGACGATGACAACCTTTGCGCCGTCCTCGAGTATGCCCTCAATCTGCGCACCGGTGCCGTGGTCCTTGGCTTTCGGCCTGACATATATGAAAGGCTTGCCGAGAAGATGCGCCACGAGATAGCCGTGCGCTATCGCTCCGGTAGCCACACCTGCAATCACCTCAACATCAGGATATTTAGCTTTAATGATGTCAGCCATCCAAGTGCACACTTTTTCGCGGATCTCTGGATATGACAATATTCTCCTGTTGTCACAATAAATTGGAGACAACCATCCGGAAGCCCATGTGAACGGGCTCTCAGGTCTCAGCATTACGGCCTTGATGTCCAAAAGGGACCCGGCAACCGCATTTTCTACACATTCCATATTCATATCTTTTATTGTTTTTCTGTTTTCCGTCCGTTTCATTTTGCCGGGCTTTGGTCAGCAAGCTTAATGCTGTTTCCCAGCTTTTGGCTATATTTGCCCTGGCGGACATATATTACGCTGGCGCCTCGGCATAGTGAAAATAAATTTTCCCTCTGCACTCAACTTTGGCTATATTTGTCCTGACAAAATACAAGTGCGGCAAATGCCAATT
>DBLW01000048.1 GCA_002298075.1 Bacteroidales bacterium UBA714
GAGAGGGTATTGCGGTTATAGTAGGCCTTGTTGTTGAACAGCTCCGCCTTTGAGTTGAACCCCTGGGCCACCGGCCTGTTTGCAAATCCGTTGTCATCCTCCGCGCCATACTCATACAGCAGTCCTCCATTCTCGTCAAAGACATTGTTTCCAGCCATATCTTTCTGGTACAAAGGATAGACAGGCGCCATGAACTGGGCAGTGTACCACACATTGGACACGGATGAACCGGAAAAATCCTGATAGTCGGAAACAGTATGGGCAAAATTGGCATTCATGCCTATCTTGAACCAGTCATTCGCCTGGGAGTCCACACTCACACGTCCCGTATAACGGTCAAAATCAGTATTCTGCAAGATACCGTTCTCCTTATAATATCCCATCGAAACCAGATAATTCACCTTCTGGCTTCCGCCGCTTACAGAAAGAACATGCTCTGTACGCAAGGCCGCATTATTGCTGATTTCATCCATCCAGTTCTCGTCCCAAGCCGCGACAGCATCTTGGCGTATCTTTCCTGTAAGAGGGTCAACAAGGGTCTCCCAAGTGTAATTCTTGTAGGGATTGTAATATTCGGGATTCTTAAGTCCTCCTATCGTCTGTCCGAGATTTGCCGAGGCATATCCGGAAGCGCCTTCCGCATCCATTCCGGTACCATACTGCGCACTGTTCCGCAAAGCCTCATAAGTAAGCTCCACAAAATCGCCCATCCCGACAAGGTCATAACGTCTGAGTGCCCTTGACGCAATGCCGACCGTGCCCTTATAAGAGATATTGGCACGATCCTCCTTTCCTCTGCGCGTAGTTATGACAATGACTCCGTTCGCTCCCCTTGCCCCATAGAGGGCACCCGCAGAAGCATCCTTAAGTACGGTCATCGTCTCAATATCGGCAGGATTAATGGAACTCAGCGACCCGTCATACGGTATGCCGTCCACAACGTAAAGCGGCGTGGAAGCGGCATTGACCGAACCTATTCCGCGTATCATGATTGACGCCCCTTCACCGGGCTGTCCGCCTCCGGAAGACACCTGCACACCAGCAACCGTGCCCTCGAATGATTTGGTGACATTTCCAACGACCCTTTTCTGCAATTCGTCACCGCGCACCACGGCAGCGGAGCCAGTGAACGACTCTTTCTTGGCGGTACCGTAGGCCACAACCATAGTCTCTTCAAGCACCAGGGCCTCTTCCTCAAGGACAATGTCCACCACCGCACGTCCGGCAACTGAAACAGCCAATGTCTTATAACCTATGCATGACACTGAAAGAACCGCGTCAGACGGCACATTCTCCAGGACATATTCTCCGTCCAGCGATGTGCCCGAACCTTGCGAAGTCCCATCCACAAACACGCCTGCACCGGCCACTGGAACTCCCTGGACATCCTTCACCACTCCCCGCACATCAATATTCTGCGCAAAAGACGGAAAAGAAAAAACCAGAAAAGCCAGTCCCGCCAATATAAATGATATCTTATTTCTTCTCATAGCGTTTCTCTAAAATTTTCATGTTATGGATAGCCGTCCATATGTCCTCTCCCTTCACATCCGCCACAGCAGGTGCCATTACAGATACCATAGGGAACAGGTCTTTGTCAAGCGGATCAAACGCCATGACCTCTCCGGCAGGGGAAGCGGCCAGCACCCCGGCTGAGAATGTCCTTGCACTTGATTCAGTCTCCGGAGCCTCAGCCGTCGTGACCGAAGCATACCGGGTTATCTTGTCGCCTACGGAATTCTCCGCAGTGGCAATGAAAGTGTAGCTTGTAGAGGCATCCACAGAAAACTTGTATGCCAGGCCTCCTCCGTTCACATACTGGATATTCTCCTCAACAACATCACGTCCGAACTGTTCCACAAGGGCAGGATATGACGACACCTGACTCGAAGCAAGTGCAGAAGACTTGAAAAGCGCATAGCGCACCTTGACCACATCAACGCCCTTCATTCCGCAGCCTATGGTGTTGTGCACGGGACCATATGAAGTGTTGGTGGTGGCAGTGGCCGCAAACCAGGTCTTGTCGGACATGTCTGTCTTGGTCGTTATCGAATTGACGCAAAGGGTCTCTTCACCCGATGAAGATGTGGCAAGGGTGGAAAGAGTATATGAGACCCCGGCAGAAGCTGCAGTGATAAGAAGACAGCCGTTATTGGAGTTTGTCCCTATCAGATGGGCCTCAGTTCCGGGATAGCTGTATCTCTCGTCCCTCAAAAACGCCTTTATGGCCTCCGTATCGGACGGGTCAGGGAAAATCTGCCTGAAAGAAGATGTCGGGAGTGTCCTGTATCTTATGGCTTCGACATCCTGTCCCATCCACAAAGAGACTACGGAATTCATCCAAGAATAGCCTGCCGCCAAATATGAATTGGACAGAAAATATGTCTGGCTGAACCATTTGCTCCCTCCGAAATTCGGCCCGTCGGACGCTCCGAGAGCCTTTGTCTTGAAAACGGCATGCGACAAGCCCGAAGTCACTTCTCCATTAAGGGTCATTCCGAAAGCAATGATGGCGTATGACATCTCGGACGTCAGCCCGGTCTTTGTCAGCGAGCTTGTTCCGGACTTGAGGACAGAAGCAAGCGCAAGCTGAAGGCTGATGCCCTGTTCCTTAGCATAGTCAAGTATGGCCTGGTGGTATGAATCTATTATTTCCTGCTCGGAAAGCCTGTTAAGCAGATATGCTGGCACAACATCATAATAATACAAATCACCGGCAACCGCATATATGTCATATGCCACTGCATCGGCCACAACATCGGTAGGCACAATCAGATACGACGGCATGTCGGAGCTTGAAGTGGTGAAAACTAGCTCAGCATCCGGCGAATCCGTCCTTCTTTGCGGCTCAGCGGAAATGGCCTTCACCGTAAACCGGTATTCAGACGATTTCTCAAGCCCGGTAACCGAGGCCTTTGAATCCGCCGTACGCAAGGTTTTTCCGTTTATGGAATATTCGTATTCAGCCGCACCTTCAACATTCTGCCAGCTGATTACCGTCCTTGAAGCATATGCACACCCGAGGACAGGTTCCGGAGTTGAAAGCGGAAGCAGCTCGTCAGTAAACACATGCACATATGTATAGTCCGATGAGACATAAGGACCGTCCCCGGAAGCGTCTGCCCTGAGTGAAATGACATATTCAGTATGATTCTCAAGACCCGAGAAAGAAACCTCACGGGAAAAAACCGTGCATTCATCCGCTCCATTCAGCGAATAAGTATAAGAAGCGGCATTCTCCACAAGGTCCCACTGAAGCGAGAAACTGTCCGGAGTCACAGCCTTAACCCTCACGTCAGGCTGGGCAAGAACATATCCGGAAGCCTCCGGATCCGGCTCTTTTGTAGAGCAGCCGGCGGCATTAAGCACTGCCAAAGCCGCAAACATTATTCTTACAATAGTTTTCATCATATTCTTTATTCGACGGTTACTTCAAATATTCTCTTTATGGCAGTCCCGTCCGACACGGTTATCTTCACAGATCCTGGCCTTATGCCCCTGATTGTCATGATGCCTCCGGAAAGTGACACCTCAACATATCCTGGTGCAGACACCTTGTAAACCAGCACCTGCACCTCAGGGAGATAATCGGCAAGGTTCAGGGAAAGAGATTCTCCTGCACGGACCCTCTGGCCCGGAATATCGGCCATGCTCACAACTGTCCTGAGCAATTTGTATGTATCAAGAGCGCCGACACCCATCCGGCCTGCATGAGTCGCAGGATAATACGCATCCATCGGCCTTGTGCTGCTCAAAAGTGCCTGGCGAAGAGTCTCAGCAGTGAGTCCCTTTCTTTTTTCCGCTCCATAATAATAGCTTACCGCAAGCGCACATGCTCCCGACACATGAGGACAGGCCATAGAAGTGCCCTGTATTCCCTCATATGAGGACGAGCCGTCTTCCGCCACACTTGTGCTATATACGCCTCCATATGTGGAATTGAGCGACAAATCACCTCCCGGGGCTGACATTGAGACCCACGTCCCATAATTTGTATATGCAGCAGGAGTCCCGAGCCACGATGTCGCGGCCACGCTCACAGCAAGAAGATCGGCAGAAGGATAATTAAGTTCGTCCGTATTGTCATTACCGGCTGCAAAAATGACTATTCCTCCGGCCATAGGCCCCTCCTGATTGCCGTTTTCATCCATTCCGGCATATTTCACGAAATATTCCATCGCCCTTGACAAGGCTGAATATACTCCCCTGCGCCAGTCTGTGGACGAAATCGTCCCGGCGGAAAAGCTCCAGCTGTTCTGGCTTATCACAGCCCCGTTGTCCGCAGCATATTTCATGGCCCTCACCTGGCCGCCTATGCCCGCTCCCGAGGAACCGGACTCGGATGCCCCCAGAGTCTGCAAAGTCATGATTTTCACTCCGTCACCCTTTCCGGAACCGCCGGCAATACCATTCACTCCGATTCCGTTGTTGTTGACAGCCGAGACTGTTCCGGCGACATGGGTACCATGCATGTTTGCTGCAGAAAAAGTTATGTTCCCACTGCCGTCCACGAAATTGTACCCATAGATGTCATCCACATAGCCGTTGCCGTCGTCATCAATCCCGTTCCCCGGAATCTCCCCGGCATTGACCCACATGTTGTCTTTCAAATCCTCATGGTCATATTTCACCCCCTGGTCAATCACAGCCACTAT
>DBLW01000037.1 GCA_002298075.1 Bacteroidales bacterium UBA714
CTGCTCTCAGCTTAATCGTTTATTTTAAGCGCTTATTGAGATTATCACACAGCATGAAATACAAAAATGAGGATGACCGTTTCGCTCCGGCATCCTCATTTTTGTGTAAGGCAGACAAGCTCCCTTACGAGAGTCGCTATCACTATTTATGAAATAAATCCTTTACTAAAGAATAAAGGCGGAATGAGGCCCAGATAATCAACAGGCCGTACAGGGCGACATAAATTTTCATGTGCTCTCCATACCCGCTTCTGATTTGCAGAATCATAAATACGACAAGAGCAGCCAGCACTGCCGCCATGAAGACGGCATAGGCGATTCTCAAAGGTTTCTTGTCCATGACATTGTTTTTATTTAGATTAAGAATGCGGCACCCAAAGCCGCAACAGAGGTAAAGGTAATAATTTTTATGCATTTACATCCTTTTAAGGGACAAGTATTTTAAACTTTATTTATATTATTATAACTTCGTAAACGGAAAGACATAATATTGCGCACATATGGAAATAAATTCAGTCATAACCATCATTACGGCGGCAGCGGCAGCATCGGCAGCAATCGCCTGGCTTGTCACGCGCTCGGTTTTCTCCGTCAGGATACGCTCACTGGAAGAGAAGATAAAAATGCTCGGCGAGATTCACCGCAAGGAAGTCGAGAATGCAGAAAGACTTGCACAGCAGTCGCAGCGGAACTACGAGAAGGCACTCGGACAGATGAAAGAAACCGTACTTGCCGGCATGACAGCCGAAACTGAAAAGCTGCTCAGAAAACGTGAGACCGAGCTGGCAACCGGAAATGAAGCCACAATGTCAGGCATACTGAAGCCTCTCAAGGAAAGTATATCTGCCATGGAAAAAGCAATGAAAGACAATGCCGAGAGCCATGTGGAAAACACAGCCAAGCTTTCCGAACAGCTAAGGCAGGCCGTAAAGGAGATGCAGGAGAAGACAACAGACATCGGACAGAAGGCAGACACACTTTCGGAAGCGCTTACAGGCAAGCCAAAAGTGCAGGGATGCTTCGGGGAAAACTTCTTAGAGGCAATTCTGGCCGGAGAGGGCCTCGTGGAAGGAATACACTATACGCGTGAAGCGGCAAATGAAGACATGAGCAGGCCGGATTTTGTATTTCATTTCAAGGAAAATCTCGAACAGAAAGACCTTGTGGTGGATTCCAAGGTCTCTCTCACAGCCTTTGTCGACTATATGAACGCTGAGACATCACAGGAACGCGCCTTTGCTTTGGACAGGCACCTGAAAAGTGTCAGGAAGCATATAGACGAACTTGCCAGGAAAGAATATGCGAAAAAGGCGGCCAAGCCATTTGCAGACTATGTGCTGATGTTCATGCCGCGAGACATGGCATTCAGGGCCGCTCTTGAAGCAGACCCGCTGATATGGCAGGAAGCATACAAAAAAGGCGTTCTCATTGCCACAGAACAGACCATAATGCCTTTCCTGAAGATAATGCAGCTGACTTGGAACAAATTCCAGCACGACACCAACACACAGAAAATCACTGTCGCAGCACAGAACATGATAGACCGTGTGGCAGCTTTCTATGATTCGTACAGCGAGCTTGGAAAAAAGCTTAAGGCAGCCTGCGGGGAATACAATAAAGGGATAAAGAAGCTCGAGGACAATGGCCAAAGCATCACTACCTCGGCAAGACAGGTAATCAGCATCGGGGTGAGAAGAGGAAAAGGCAAGGAATTTTCAGTTCCACAGGAGACTCTGGAAATAGAAGAATAAAGCGGACAATCAAATAGAATGAAAATGGCAAAGAAGACAGAAAAGACCAATGCGGCCAGACTGCTTGACAAGGCAGGAATAGAATATAATCTGATTCCATACGACTTCGACGAAAACGACCTGGCAGCACAGCATGTGGCGGAAAGCCTCGGCCAGCCCATAGAACGTGTTTTCAAGACACTCGTGCTCCACGGGGACAGGAGCGGCTACATCGTATGCGTCATTCCCGGAAACGGAGAAGTGGACCTGAAGGCCCTCGCAAAGATTTCGGGCAACAAGAAAGTCGAGATGATTCCGATGAAAGACCTGCTTGGAGTCACAGGCTACATACGCGGAGGATGCTCTCCGATAGGCATGAAGAAGAAATTTCCCACATACTTCCATTCCACGGCAAGCAGTTTCAGCACAATCTACATAAGCGCCGGAGTGCGCGGTCTCCAGATAGAAATCAACCCTCAAGAGCTTATGGACTTCGTAGGGGCTTCCGCCGGTGATGTCGCGTCATTCGGTATGTCCGAATAAAACAAAGGGGCTGACCCAAAACATTGGTCAAGCCCCTTTTCTTGTTTGCCGGTGAGGGCGCCTCCACCAGTTTAACCATAATAAACCGACATCATCAGTCTTCCTTCTCCTGCTCAAGGTAAGCCTTGAGGAGCTTGTCCTGAACATCTCCAGGAACAGGCTGGTAGTCAGCGAACTCCATTGTAAAAGTAGCGCTTCCAGAAGTAAGGGAGCTGAGAGTTGTGGAATACTTGTACATCTCCGCGAGAGGAACACGGGCCTTGATGGTATCGAATCCCTTGTCAGTTCCCATCCCCTCGATGATTGCACGGCGGTTCTGCAAGTCGGACATGCACGCTCCCATATACTCGGTCGGAGTCATGACCTCGACATTATAAATCGGCTCCATAATCTTAGGTCCCGCATTGCGGAAAGCCTCCTTGAACGCGTTGCGGGCAGCAAGCACGAAAGAGATTTCATTGGAATCAACCGGATGCATCTTTCCGTCATACACATAGACACGTATGTCACGCGCAAGCGAGCCTGTGAGAGGGCCTTCATTCATCTTGTCATTGATACCCTTGAGGATTGCAGGCATGAAACGGGCATCAATCGCACCACCTACGATACAATTGTAGAACTCCAGTTTTCCACCCCAAGGAAGGTCGTATGATTCCTTGCCCTTTACATTGAGCACAACGTCCTTTCCGTCAATCTTGAACTTGTTTCCGCCTTCCACGCCGTCAATATAAGGGCATACGAGCAGATGCACCTCACCGAACTGGCCGGCTCCTCCCGACTGCTTCTTGTGACGGTAATCTGCCGCGGCGACCTTTGTGATGGTCTCGCGGTACGAGATGCGCGGAGCAAACATGTCTATCTCAATCTTGTTCTCGTTCTTGAGTCTCCACTTGACGATGTTTATATGATGTTCTCCCTGTCCCTTTAGGATGGTCTGCTTAAGCTCCTTAGAATATTCCACTATGATTGTAGGGTCTTCTGCAGCCATCTTGTTCAAGGCCTCGGTCATCTTCTCCTCGTCCTTCTGCTCCTTAGCCTTGATTGCCGTGCAGAACTTGGACTTAGGGAAATTGATAGGCTCGAACGCTATGTCAGTTCCAGGAGTGCACAAGGTCACATTTGTCTTTGCTGCACGGAGCTTCACGGTGCATCCGATGTCTCCTGCGAACAAGTCGCTGACCCTCTCTTTCTTCTTTCCGGCCACAGCATAGATAGTCGTAATCCTCTCCTTGTCACCGGTCTCCGGATTTTCCAGGTCCATTCCTTCCGTAAGCTCACCGGACATGACCTTGAAATATGCCACCTCGCCAAGATGCGGCTCAACTGCCGTCTTATATATGAACAGTGAAGTAGGAGCATCCTGCTTGCATTCGATTTCCTTTCCATCTTTAGCAAGGGCCTTATGCTCAGCCGGAGAGGCAGCCACCTTAATGGTGAACTCCATAAGCCTCTTCACTCCGATATCTTTCTTTGCCGAAAGGCAGAACACCGGACAGACTTCTCCGGCGCGGCATCCGATGCCGAGTCCTTTCCTTATCTCATCCTCCGTAAGCACTCCAGCCTCGAAGAATTTCTCCATAAGAGTGTCATCATATTCCGCAGCCCTCTCGATAAGCTCCTGCCTGAGAGCCTCCGCTTCTTCAAGATGCTCAGCCGGAATCTCCAGGTCCTCACGTTTGCCGCTGTCATCGACAAAGTGATAATATTTCATCTTTAGGACGTCTATGAAGCCGTCAAATCCTGCACCGACATTCACAGGATACTGGATGATGACAGGTCTCTTGCCGAAGGTGGCCTTCATGCTCTCAAGGACCGTCTCCCATGAGGCCTTCTCGCCGTCAAGCTGGTTCACCGCAAAAATGAGCGGAATCCCATACTGCTTGGCATATCTTGCGAATATGCGGGTACCGACTTCCACGCCCTGCTGGGCGTTTATTACAAGCACTCCCGTATCACACACCTTGAAAGCGGAAACCGCACCGCCCACGAAGTCATCTGCACCCGGAGTGTCAACTATATTGAACTTCACATCCATGAACTCGGCATAGAGCGGAGTGGCATAGATGGACCTCTGATTGAGCTGCTCAATCTCCGAATTGTCCGAAACGGTGTTTTTAGCTTCAACAGTTCCGCGTCTGTCAATTACTTTGCCCTCATAGAGCATGGCTTCAGATAACGTGGTCTTGCCTGACTTTGTGCTGCCAAGCAGAACCACATTGCGGATGTTCTGAGTGGAATAAGCTTTCATTGTACTATTGTTTTGTGTTATTGGTTATGTTTCGAATGCGCACGCTGACGTGACACATCCTCGCAAATCTAATGAAATTCCCCCACAATATCAATAGGACACCGTTGTTTTTGCGTCATTTGTGCCTCAAACTGCCAGAGCAATTCAAGGGAAGACATACCGAACCTCTCATAAAAAAGATTGTCAAGGGCCGCATCAGGCAGAACGAAAGAACCGGAAGAAACCTTTCCGTCCAGAATCATTGAGCACAGGCGCTCATAAGCTGTTTCAAGTTTCGCGTCAATCATGCTTTTTTATTTGCAAATCTGCCCCGCATCACCGGAAAAGCCAAATATTTGTGGCGAAATACTGGGAAAACAAATGAAAAATTTCTCTTTTTTATAATTTTTTCTTTATTTTAAATGGCTTTGCTTGCTTTTCATCAGCATTTCTTGTTTATTGCACATTTTCATAAGAAATAATTTTGTCCTCCAGCAAACTATGGACTGGATTATGGACAACAATTCCATCAAAGACAACATACGCCGGATAAGGAAGTCCCGGAAGCTGACGCAGGAAGACATGGCGCACAAGCTGGGGATTTCCCTCACCGCATACAGGGATCTGGAGCGCGGCAACACGTCTGTGATGAACGGGAACATCATGCGGATTGCGTCTCTGCTTGACACCTCTACGGAGGAAATCGTTCTGGGATACCGTCCCTCACAAATGGCCGGAGAGGCCCTCGAAGACGTAAGGGAAGAATACAGCACAAGGGTAACGACTCTTGAAAGACGTGTCGCCGACCTGGAAAAGCTGGTTGAAAGTCTCAAAGAGACAATCGAAAGCAAAA
>DBLW01000138.1 GCA_002298075.1 Bacteroidales bacterium UBA714
CCCTTGCGGTTCCAGCCGTCCTGGTTCGAAGGATGGAAGCGGTATGGCGACCGGAAATCGAACAATACCCACGGAGACACTCCCGCAAGATTCGGAATATGGCGGAACATCTCCAAATTGTCCATGTAGAGCCTGGCCTGATAGTCCTCGCTCCACGAACTTGCCGCTTCATCTGAGCCTGCCTGCCCGTAAAGAGCCTCTCCGCCGAACTCAGAAATTATAAGCGGCTGGCCTGCGGCCACATCCCAAACGGCATCTGACGGATTGACCGGCCACGGATGATACCATCCCATGTATTTGTTCACGGCCACTACATCAAGGTTTGCCGCAAAGTCATCATGCATCTCAAAGTGTCCTGAAGCCGGTTCAAAATAAGCCAGGTCGAAGGCAGCAACATAAAGTCTTGTAGTGTCCAAGACCTTCCCCGCATCAAGCAAAGATGCCAGAAAACTATTGCGCTCAGGCGAAGGCTTTGTCTCGTTAGCCACACCCCAATAGCCTACGGCACAGCGGTTCCTGTCGCGGCATATCATCTCCTCAAGCATCCTGGCAGCCTTTTCCCGTGTTCCGCCGTCCTTGAAATCTATGCCCTGCCAAACCGGTATTTCCTCCCAGAGCAGAATCCCCATCTGCTCAGCAAGCCTCACTATATATTCATTCTGAGGATAATGCGCAAGGCGTATCATATTGACGCCCAATGCAGAAGCCTCGGACAGAAGCATGGCGGCATCCGCCTGCGAGAACGCCCGTCCCATACGCTGCGGTATTTCCTCATGAAATGAAATGCTGCGCATGAAGGTTGGCACCCCATTCACAAGTATCCGTTCCCCGTCAACGGCAATATTACGGAATCCTATTTTCTCACATACTTTGTCGGCTCCGCAGCTTACGGTCACGTCATACAACTTGGGAACGTCAGGAGACCATCTGCGGAGCTTTTTCACACGGAACGAAACCTCGCCTTTGCCATTGCCGGCCGTAATAATGCTCTGCCTGACTTTCAATTCCGGAATCTCCACTATAACTTCCCGGGATACCCCGCCTGAAAGTTTTACAGACGCATGCACAAGGTCCGGCTGATGCTTGTCAAGCCTTATGAAATAATCTTCAACAAATACGTCGGGAGTCGATACGAGCATCACGTCACGGGTTATACCCCCGTAATTCCACCAGTCGAAATTCATCGCAGGAATCGCGTCCGGAGTCCTTCGATTGCTCACTTCCAGGCACAGGAAATTGTCCTTTTCCTTTAGCAGACCTGTCACCTCGGCCTGAAACGGCGTGAATCCCCCTTCATGAGATGCCAGCAATTCCCCGTTCAGATAGGCCCTGCACCTGTAGCTCACCGCACCGAAATACAAGAATGTCCTTCCGGTCGCCGTAATTGCAGCAGCTCCGGAATCCCGATTGCAGAAAGAATTGGGGGCTGGCGCATCAAAATGACGTGCATACCACATTGTCCCCTCATAATACTTAAGCTCGGGATACTGGGAGTTCCAGTCACCGGGCACCTCAAGACGCATTGCCCCGTCAAACGAATACTCATAGAACTCCTCGTTTGACTGTGGTTTGCGGTTCTTATATACCTCCATTTTCCGGCCCTGGTCATAAAGGTCCGTAAAAGCGCTCCATTTCCCGTTGAGCAGCATATAGTCCCTTCCATAGACATTTGTCATGAAAGGAACCGCCTCCGCAACTGCCGAAGTCACTATCGCCGCAGCCGCAAGCATGCATTTCAGAAACATGTTCTTTAAAACTCTCATTTTATCGTAAACCACAACTATTTAAAATCAACATTCGGAAATCCATCCGGCAGACAATCCCCGCTAACGCTGCCCAAGAGACCGCATAATCCTGTAACGGTACATAGCGAATGAGTTATGCGAAGGCAGGGCGAACCGGACGGAGCCGTCTGCACCGGTCTTGGCGGAAAAAGCCTCTCCGCTGCCGAGAACAGGTTCGAAAGACACCTGCAAGCCTTCCGGCAGCCATGTCCTTACAAGACTCTCGGAATCATCGGAATCTTCCCTGTAAACCAGCATATATCCGCATTTATCGCTTAAAATCGACTGGAATCCAGTCCAGGAACGTCCTGACGGCTCATCGCCAATAGGAAAAATCATCCCTGAATGAAATTCCGCACTGATTTCACGGTATCCGGACAAAAGCCCGCTTACGGAAAATGCCTCCTCCGGCAGGTTGGAAGCCTCCATCCATGCCAATGGCTGACCAGCCATCGCCGTCGCAAAGAGATAATCAAATCCATAGGCAGAAGGGGCAAACGGGTCACCCTCATACTTTCCCTCATTCCTCCATTTGTTCAGGAATTCTATCTGGAGCCGCTCAGCCGGAACATATTTGGACAGCATCCACAGATTGCGAAGCGTCCAGTACGGATAGTAATTTCCCCAGTCAGTATATCTGTTCTCCAGAAATACATTTCCATAATCACAGAACGAAAAATAGCCTCCACGCCGGCCCGCCGTAGCGTCCAGGTTGAACAGCACCCTATTTCCGGTGCGCTCCTGCACATTGTCAAAAAGTCTGTGCAGATTGGTCTCCGCCATTTTTGTAGGAA
>DBLW01000105.1 GCA_002298075.1 Bacteroidales bacterium UBA714
GGGCTTTTCTCCGTGTTTCTGGCATTGGAAAACGGCTCTCCCATAGGCAGTTCTATTGATAAGCTGTATGACTTTTATGACGCGGGAATAAGGTATATGACACTGTCTCATTCCGCAAACAATTTGATTTGCGACTCATGCGCTTCCGATGTCAGGAAATGGAACGGGCTGAGCCCTTTC
Organism: Bacteroidales bacterium UBA714; assembly: GCA_002298075.1. Taxonomy (GTDB): domain Bacteria; phylum Bacteroidota; class Bacteroidia; order Bacteroidales; family UBA932; genus Cryptobacteroides. The sequence continues at coordinate 181 of DBLW01000105.1, forward strand.
GGCAGGGAAGTAGTGATGCATATGAATCGTCTCGGTATGATGATAGATGTGTCGCATATTTCGGATGAGTCTTTCTATGATGTGCTGGAGTGTTCCCGTGCTCCTGTCGTAGCTTCGCATTCTTGCTGCAGGGCATTGGCTGGGCATCCGCGCAATATGACAGATGATATGATAAGGGCGCTTGCAGCTGCTGGGGGAGTCATTCAGATTAATTTTTTTCCCGTCTTTCTCGACAGCGGTTTCGGAAAAATCCTTGACGGTTCCGGGATTGGGGAGTATGGGGAGGCTATCGAGCAGGAGTTCATCGCCTGCCCTTCAGACATTGCGAGACGTGCCGCATGGTATGGGGTGCTTGACGAGCTTGAGGTATTGGAGCGTCCTTCATACAAGAAGATTGCCGACCATATTGACCATGTGGTTTCGCTCGTGGGAATTGACCATGTCGGACTCGGGTCTGATTTTGACGGGATAGCAGTCACACCACGCGGCATGGAGGACGCTTCGTGTTTTCCGGTGATTTTTGACGAACTTCGCAGGAGGGGATATTCTGAGCCGGACGTGGAAAAGATTGCCGGCGCCAATTTTCTCCGCGTATTCTCAGAAGTCCGCAGGCTTAGCGGTTTGAGCTGTTCTGGTTCAGTACGATAATGCTAACGGTGACGAGTATCAGAATTATTCCGATTATGGTTTTGGGACCGAGATGCTCGTCAAGGAAGAGTACGCCGAGCAATACTGCCGTAAGAGGCTGAAGTGCACCGAGGATGGAGGTAAGTGTCGGACCGATGCGTCGTACAGCCTTTACTCCGGTGAAATTGGATACCATAGTGGCCCAAAGGCCGAGTCCGAGGATATAGATCCAGTGGACGGGATTTGTGACAAGGGTAATGCTCCCGTCCGAAATGAAGCATCCTGCTATGAAGTATGCTGCACTCAGCATCATTATCCATGTGGTGAATTTTACTGCCTCGATTTTATCAGCATTGCTCCTTTTCATCACTATGAAATATGCCGCGTATGTGAAAGCGGAGATTATAGAGCAGGTGAGTCCGAGGGCTGTATTGCCTCCTGGAACACGCAGGCCGTCGCCGGAGGCCATAAGATATACTCCGATGATTGCAAGGATTACGGCCAGTATGTTTAACTTGGATTTGTTTTCTCCGAAGAAGAGCATCATGCAGGCCGTTACCACAACAGGGTACATGAAATTGATTGTCGATGCTATCCCGCTTGAGATGTTCGCATATCCGTACAGCAGTGTAATGGAGGTCACAGCCCTCAGTATGCTCAGGATAATTATCTTCCAGGCCTCTTCCCGTGATGATATGCGCAGTGTTTTGTTTCTGTAGAGAGCATAGGCCATCAGGACGGCAGCAGCGGTGGACCATCTGTAGGCCAGCGTGTCGAAGCTGGACAGTCCGGCAACAAGAAGAGCGAGAGTGAATACTGGAGAGAAGCCGAATGAGGCGGATGAAATTGCGGCGTAGAATATGCCGTTGGCCCTTATCCGTCTTTTTTTCTTCTCGTATTTTGCGTGTGCAGTACTCATTTCGTTCATTTTAAGCCCCATTTCATACTTCTTTGGTAGACAGTTTTTTATATATCGTCTCTTATTTGTGTAACAAAATAGTTTGTATTTATAACTTTATTGTTTTAAATACTTGTTGGCAAATATTTAGTTCTTTAGATATCTTTTGGCGGAGAAAGTTCAGCGCATGTGCCGCGAAGTGCTCGGTATTGCGTTTCCGGTCTCCTTTAAACCTCATCATGAATGTTTCCGTCCCTTTGTCTGAACTTACACCTATCCATACCGTACCCACCGGTTTTTCATTTGTTCCCCAGCCGGGCCCCGATATCCCGGAGGTGGCTACTGAGAAATCGCTTCCTGTAAGTTTCCGCACTCCCTCTGCCATGGCTGCCACACATTCTTGACTGACCGCACCGTGACTGCTAATGGTTTCCTCCGGAACGCAGAGCACTCCGGTCTTGACACTGTTGGCATAGGAGGTCACAGAGCCGAGGTAGTATTCTGATGAGCCGGGAACTGAGGTCATCATTGAGGAAATCATTCCCCCTGTGCATGACTCGGCCGCACTCATCGTCTTGCCTGCCGAGGCAAGCATCCTTCCGATGCATTCCTGCATAGTGTCATCACGGTCCGACCAGATTATATCTCCGAGCATGACGCTGAGTTTTGCCAGTTCGGAGTTTATCATGCTCTCCTCCTTTTCCATGTTTCCTTCTCCATACATAGACAGCCTGAGACGAACTCCGGTAAGTGCGTTGGGCAGATATGCCAGGTGCATTCCTTCAGGAAGAGCCTCCTCCCACGGAGCTATCATCTTGGCAAGCGCCGATTCCGCGACTCCGAAGGTCATGACTGTCCTGTGGCAGATGTCGGAAACGGGATTATGCCGGCGTATGTCCTCAAGGATGTCATCAAGCGCACCGAGAGCCTCGAACGGGACACCGGGAAGTGAATACAGGGTTGCCTTGTGACCGAACATGGCCTCAGGAAAGCGGAATACCATTATTGGGGCAGTCCCGAGCCTGTTCGGGATTACTTCGCATTTGTCCGGCACTTCAGCCTGGGCGATGTTTACGTCAAGCACATCCAGTCCGCGGGACCCGAGTATGTCGTGTATTATCTCAAGTTGGACGGAATCAGTGCGGAATGATTCTGAACCGGACAGTTCGGCAAGGGCTGCTTTGGTGATGTCATCTTTTGTCGGTCCGAGCCCTCCGGTTGCAATCACTATGCTGTTGTTCTCAAGTTCGGTCTTGAGCGAATTGACGATTGTGTCGTGGTCATCTCCGACTGAGAGCATGCGTGTCACTCTTATTCCGGCAGAATTGAGCGCACGTGAGATGTGTGAAGAATTGGTGTCGATAATCTGGCCTATCAGTATCTCGTCACCGATGGTGCATATGGATGCCTGTGTCATTTCTTTTTGTTGCTTTTTGCCTCATCAAGATAGCGGAGTATCTTTTTGACGATAGCTGGGCCTTCGTAAATGAAGCCGGTGTAAATCTCCACAAGGGATGCTCCGGCATCCAGCATTTCCTTTGCCTGCTCGCCGGACATTATGCCGCCTACACCTATGATGGGAAGCTTTCTTTCCGATTTTTCGTGTATGTATCTTACGAGTTCAAGATTCTTGCGGTACAGAGGTGCGCCTGACAGGCCTCCGTTGCCGATTTTTTCTATCCGTTCATTGTCTGTGGTGAGCCCATCTCGGCTTCTTGTAGTATTTCCTGCCACTATTCCGTCAATACCGGAGCGGAGACAATAGTCGATTATGTCATCCAGCTGCTGTTTCGGGAGGTCCGGGGATACCTTAAGGAGAATAGGGCGGAATGTGTCGTAGTACATCCTAAGGTCAAGCAGCCTGTCAACAATGTCAGAAAGGAACGACACGTCCTGCAAGGCGGTGAGACCGACGACATTGGGACATGAGACATTAACAACGAACATGTCCACGAAGTCGTATAGCAGCGCAAAGGCTTTCTCGTAGTCCTTGGCTGCGTCTTCGTTCATGCTGGAGGCGTTCTTGGAAATGTTTGCGGCCACTATTACTTCCGGGCGCACTTTCTTCAGATGCTCAACTGCATTCTTGACTCCTTTGTTGTTTATTCCGAATCTGTTGATTATGGCTTTGTCAGCGGGGAGACGGAAGCATCTCGGCTTGGCATTGCCGTCCTGGGGCTTCGGTGTCAGGGAGCCGATTTCCACAAATCCGAAACCGAAGTTAGCCATGTCATTGTAAAATTCCCCGTTCTTGTCAAGTCCTCCCGCAAGTCCTACAGGGTTGGGAAAGTTTATTCCGAAAACCTCACGCTGAAGGGATCTGTATTCCTTTTTATATATAGCCCTTGTCACGGAGCCGGCGAAAGGTATGCGCCTAAGGAACGACAGGGCGGAAAATGTCATGTTGTGTGCCGTCTCAGGATTGAACCTGAACAGAATCGGCTTCATCAGATGCTTGTACATGTCTTACAGAAATGCTTCGGTTCATAAAACATGCAAAAATAGTGAAAAAAGCTGAGAGCAGACATAAAATTCATTTTATGTTTGCCGAAGCGCATTCACTATATGTGCGCAAGCACAAGTAGTGGCTGTGCGTAAGTACGAATAGCGAAAAAAGCCGAGAGCAAACGGCCAGGCAGACATTGAATTTGGACAGCCAGCTACATTTCCTGGAACGAGCCGTCATCAAAAAGTATGATTACTTTTGATACATTGCGCTGTTTTATAATGCTTTGTCGTATGCCACATGAAGTTTTGCATCCGGTCGAGGATGCAGTATTTGCAGGCATATCGGCCACCGGCAGGGGATTATCGGATTCTGACGGGCCATTTTCCGGCTGTACTGCATTCTGCTCCTGTTCCGGCTCAGCAGGGAAAAGACTGCTTGCTTCATCAATGACAGGTGCAGCTTGCATATCCTTGTACATTTTGCCTTTCCCTAAAATAAGCCATTCCATATTGAGGGCCGGATATTTCTGCATCACGGCCTCGATGAAATCGTAGCTCGGCTTGTTCCTTCCGGAGAGCAGGTGAGACACGCCGGCGCGTGCCACTCCGATGCTTTCGGCAAATTGTGTCTGCGACAGATTTTCAGCCGCCAGAAATTTCTCTAACCTCTCGTTCATAGATGTAAACAAATGATTACAAATATAGCGAGAAAAATCAGAACCGTAAAATATAAATTGCCGTCAAAGATGTAACCGGAGCATGGTGATAGGGAAAAATAACATGAATTATAACTTTAATTAAATTTTATAAAATACAGATTATTAATGCAATAGTAATTATATAAGTACAGTTTTTGTGCTGATTTGCATAAAATGATGCCAAGAACCCTAAACGTAACAATCTAAACATTATCCAATAGTTTAGATTATTATTATAAAATGCGTGATTTTAAATTAGTTACGTAATTTATAAAACGCATATAAGTAAATATTATATCACATATTTAACACGTTACATAAAGTTTGGCAATTGGCCGAATCCTCTGCCTGTGCGGTATAGATGTGACGCACCTTTGAGTTTGTGTTTGTGTTACAATTGTAACGGATAAGGCCACACAGGTCGCAGATTTCCAAATGACGCGAGAATTGCGTATTTTTGCCGTAATTATAGTTGTAACGCAAAAAATCGAATCACGCTAATGATACCGGAAATAAAGATTGAAGACTATACTTACGACCTTCCTGACGGAAGGATTGCAAAATATCCCCTGCCGGAAAGAGATTCTTCCAAACTGCTCTGCTATGATAATGGCAAGATAGAAGAAAAGGTGTTCAAAGAAATATCCTCGCTTATTCCAGAAGAATCAATGATGGTGTTCAATGACACGAGAGTTGTTCCCGCAAGGCTCCGCTTTGTCAGGCCGACAGGCGCTCATATTGAGATATTCTGCCTTGAGCCTGTCTTGCCGCAGGAATATGCGGGCATGTTCTCAGAGACTGCCAG
>DBLW01000144.1 GCA_002298075.1 Bacteroidales bacterium UBA714
TACCGGAACTCCATCCATGGCGCCTGTGGATATGTCGGGCTGATGTTTACAGGCTCGCCTTCCGCTTTTCCGGGACTGACGAGGAATGACTGCATGTTCTCGTAGAACATAAGGCCGGTAGCTCCTGTGCCGTAATATGTTCCGATGTCGTTCCAAAGCCAGGTAGGTTCTTCCGCCATTCCTCCGTACCATCTTCCGTCTCCGATTATATGGCCCTCAATTTTGCGTATTCCTTCTTTTCTCAGCATGGCTTCCCATTGCGAGAATGTCTTTCCGATTTCTGTGGCGATGGAGTCCTTTGAGCCTAATGTGGGGTCGCCTCCTCCTATTATATATAAGTCACCGTGAAGCACGCCGGATGTGACGGTTCCGCTGTAGCCTATGGACGTACTGAACCGGAAATCCGGGCCAAGGCTGCTTATGGCCGCTCCTGTCGTTATGAGTTTCATGTTGGATGCGGGCACGAGCATAGTGCCGGAGTTTATGTCAAGAATGGTGCGTCCGTCGCCTGTCATTGCGCAGATGCTGAATGTTGACTGGGAAAATGCCGGGTCGTGCATTATTTCCTCAGCTTCCGACTGTATGTCCGTGTGAAATGCGGCAGCCTTGGAACTGTCCTGTCCGTATGAGCAGATTGCGGAGGCAGCCATGGCGCAGAGCGTCAGTATTGCATTTGATGTCTTTCTCATGTCTTTGAAACTAAAACTGCTGATGCGGGCGCAAAAATAATATAAATTATTCTGCTCATGTCAAACGTTTTTCTTTTTATATATGCAATCGCGACAAAATGCTTATCTTTGTGAGATTTGTGTTTAATTTGTGGCTGCATAAGGCAGAACATGAAAATCTTTGATAGGTATGAAAAAAAGGGTACTTGTTTCCGGCGGGGCCGGATACATCGGCAGCCATGTGACTGTCGAACTTATAGCTGCCGGCTATGAGGTCGTTGTTGCTGACAACATGTCAAATTGCGACATGACATGTTTTGAAGGCGTCAAGAAGATAACTGGACGTGATGACATCCCGTTCGAGAAAATCGACTGCTGCGATCCTGCCGCTGTGGACAAGCTTTTCTCAGATTATGCTATTGATGCAGTCATTCATTTTGCAGCTTTCAAGGCTGTTGGCGAGTCTGTAGCCGAGCCTCTGAAGTATTACAGGAACAATCTGCTGTCTTTCCTGAATATTCTTGAGGCTGCGAAAAGCCACAGCGGATGCAATGTGCTGTTCTCGTCTTCAGCTACAGTGTATGGGGAGGCGGAAACACTTCCTGTAACCGAAAGCACTCCGCGTATGCCAGCCACTTCTCCTTACGGCAACACAAAGCAGATGTCTGAGGATATTCTCCGGGATGTCGTGTTTGCTACCGCCAAATATGACGGCAAAGACGGCCAGTGGCCTGTAAAGGGCATTGCCTTGAGGTATTTCAATCCTATGGGGGCGCACCCGTCTGCTCTGATAGGCGAGCTTCCGCGAGGTGTACCTAACAATCTTGTTCCGTTCATTACGCAGACCGCCATTGGCAAGCGTGAGTGCCTTAGCATATTCGGGAACGACTATCCGACCGCGGACGGTACATGCCTGAGGGATTATATAGACGTTGTTGATCTTGCAAAAGCCCATGTGGCAGCCGTTTCGAGAATGGTGGAGGGAAAGATGAAGGAGGACTATGAGATTTTCAATATCGGAACCGGCCGCCCTGTCTCTGTATATGAACTGGTGACGGCTTTCGAAAAGGTAAACGGGCTGAAGCTCAATTATAAATTTGCTCCGCGCCGTCCCGGGGATGTCGTGGCAATCTGGGCCGACACGTCTCTGGCCAACAAGGAGTTGGGGTGGAAAGCGGAACGTACCTTGGAGCAGACGCTTGCTTCGGCATGGGCATGGGAAAAGCATCTTGCTGAAAATGCCTGACAGGTATCTTGGAAAATGCAGAAAGGGGATGGCCAGTTATATTTATGGTCATCCCCTTTCCGTATGAGACCGCCGGTCTCCCGTGTAAGGATTATGCTTCTTTCGAAACGATTGTGCTGAGCTTCTCGCAGAGTGTGTCAATCTTCTCGAACATCTCTTTGGCAAGTCCGTCATAGTAAGCCTTTTTGTTTCCCTCAGGATGGTTTGCCCTGTTCTTGAGGTCATTGTAAAGGTCAACGGCTTCGTCAACTATCTGTGCGATTTCGTCAGTGTCCTTGTGCGGGTTGAGTGCTGTGAAAAGAGCGCAGTCATCAATGAATTCCCCGACGAAGTACTCGATGTCTTTTTTGAAAACTCTAAGGTTCATGTTATTGTAAATTAAGTATTGTTGTGTCAATATCAGAGCGCAAAGGTAATAAAAAATATTGATTATGCATTAAGTGTCGCAGACGTCTTGCAAGAACGCCGTCAATTGCTAACCTTTGATTAAAGCCTATGAAGTGTCATGCCCGATATGTTCTCATTGCAATCTTGGCGGCAATCCTGTGCCAGTCCTGCGTAAATGATGCCGATGTGGCAAGGCGCCTTGACGCGGCCGAATCCGTTATGGACTCAGATGCAGGCGCGGCCTTGGATACCCTGCAGTCTATTGACGGCTCCACTCTGATTTCCCGTCGTCTTCGCGCACGCCATGCCCTTCTTTATTCTATGGCTCTGGATAAAAAGTGAGCCGTAACATGTTTGAAGCAAAGGGCCAGGACATGTACTTCCGTTAAGGAAATGCGTAATTATTGCGTGCCGGATGCGCGGAAGGAAGAATATTTTTCTTATATTTGAGCTGTCGCTCATATATACGCTTGGTCTCGGCATAGTGAAAATAAATTTTCCCTCAGCTCTCGACTTTTGCTATATTTAAGCTAGAGTTCAGATAACATCTGAAAAGTTGCGCATTTTCTTTTTATAATTTAAAATATCAGGACTATGAAAAAGTTTGTCTTTTCGGCCGTGGCATTGCTGTTCTGCTGTGCTGCCGCCGTGGCTCAGGAGAAGCAACAGGGAAAACGTACGATTGATGAGTATTTTTATCAATCGGTAGAGTTTGCTGTTTCCGACGGATTCAAAAAGGAAGATCTCAGCGTGTTTGACTTGGGGGTACGTCTTGGCTGGCGTATTGACAGGAACTGGGCCTTGTTCGTGCCTGCTGACATGTCACTGATACTTTATAACCGTACCACTACACGCAACTATAGTTCGGATGTGCTTCTCGGACTTGGAGCTGCACGCCGCTTTTTCCTTCAGTCAGGTGATGTAATCGAATTGAGTGCGCAATGCAACTCTACCTTTGCCCCTACTCCGGTGCATTATCTTAAGCCGTCCGTCATGGTGAGGTATAGCCTGAACAACAGGGATAATCCGCGCTTTTATGCCGGTTTGGGCGGACAGTGGATACATCCTTACCGCAATTTGGCTCCAGACCGTGTTCTGCTCACAGTGTCGCTTGGAGTATGGTTCCTGTAAAATCTTTATGAAACTTACTGGTCCGGCCTATTCTTCCTGGAGGAAGTAGGCCGGGCTTTTTATTACGGGCGTGATGCCTTCTCCTGTCCATGAGAACAGTCTTTGGGCTTTTATGAGACGGTATGAGTTGTCATAGTAGTCTTCCTCTCCCGGTATCAATGAGCTGATTCTCACGAAGTGCGACGAGTGGATGAATTTTCCGCTTCCAAGATAGATGCCCACATGGGTGATGCTCCCTTTTTTGAAAAAAGTCTCGGGCGTACCGAAGAATATAAGGTCTCCTGGCTTGAGGTGCTTGATTCTCTTCAGCATCTCCGCTTTAATCTTGTTCGAGTCCGGTGTCACTGCGTGGTCAGCCTGCATTATGATTTCTCTTCCGATTGCAGCCTGCTGTGAGGCATTTCGGGGAATCAGTCTGCCGTTCATGAACCATACCAGTCTTGTGAATCCGCTGCAGTCCACTCCTTTGCTTGATGCTCCTCCCCATAGATAAGGTACTCCAAGCAGGCTTTTGGCAGTCGCTATTATTGCCTCGGGGCTTTCTTTCGTTCTGAAGGCCTGTGCCCAGGAAGTGAAGTCGTCAAGGTCGTTTTCCGGAGTCCAGCCCTTGGTGCCAGAGGGAAGCATGACTTCTGCCCAGCCTTTTTTGATTGACGGCTTCTGATTTTTGCCCTCTGTCATCACGATGCGCACGAGATCTCCCGATGAAAGGTCGCAAATCTGTTCGGAATTTGCTGATGCACCGCGCCTTACGCTGCTGTGGAGTGAGGTGCAGATGTATTTAGGTGCGGCGATGTATGCTGCCAGCCTGTCATGTTTCATTTCTGTCAGGCCAAGTTCGGTGCACCATGCGCTGTAAGGCTCCGGTGTTGTCACCTGCCTCCAGTAGTCTTTTTCGCCTGTGATTTCCACGACGGTTCCCATGAGTGCCTGTGTTCCCATCTCTGCCGTGTAGTCCGGTTCTTCTCTGAGATTGACTTCAGAAAGGCCTGTCACGGCCATGCGCCTGGTCTGGGCTGATGTTGTGATGCATGCCGATGCCGCAATTGCTGCTGCCAGCATTATGATTGTTTTTTTCTTCATGTGAGGTTTGCTTTGTGTCATTGCCTGCCGGGGTGCTTTGTTCGTGATGTTTATTGCTGACACCTTGACAGATGGCGATAATATGCAAAATTATGAACTTTTTATGATAGAAGATGCCTTTGGACGGAAAAATCCAGGCTCAACGGAAGATCCATGCTGCTTTATGTTTCACAAAGTACGCGGACCATATAGGAGCGCTTCGGCTTTATTTTGTGCATCCTGCATTGCCACCGGGCGAGCTTGGCCATTAATGCGGAATAACTATATGATAATCATTGTGCTGCTGGTGTGTCGCCTTGGTGATGGGGGATCGCATATCGGGGAATATCTTTATAGCCAGTTGCTTGTGCTCCATTAATTGTCCGGCAACGGCAGGTTTGTGTATAAGTAAGATGGCAGGCAACCCATAGGTGTCTGCCGAAATATGATTAAATTTGCAGGATATGTCAAGTGATTTTCAGAAAATGGGCTTTCCTGAGGGAAAGCGGTATAATTCCTTTGTGGGGTACTTCCGCAAGAAGTATGGTGAGCGTCTTCAGAAAATTGTGATAGATGCCGGATTCACATGCCCCAACAGGGATGGTCTTGTAGGCCGTGGGGGCTGTACATATTGTGATAACGCTGCGTTCCACCCATCATACAGCACTTCGGGCAAAAGTCTCGCAAGGCAAATTGACGAGGGGATTGAGTTCCATAAGGTGCGTTACCGCAATACGGAGCACTATCTTGCCTATTTCCAGTCATTCTCAAATACATATGCTCCATTGGAGCGCTTGAAGGAATTGTACCTTGAAGCGCTCGCCCATCCTGATGTGGTCGGCATCGTGATAGGGACAAGGCCTGACTGCGTGGATGAGGGGAAATTGGATTTCCTGGCGGACTTGACTCAGGGCAGGGTGCTGAAGGATTGGAGCAGGACACTTGCCGGGTCAGCTGATGATGGAAGTAACAGGCTTATGCGTACGGCTCCTATTGTGATAGTGGAATATGGGATAGAGTCATGCTATGATACTACTCTCAGCCGCATAAACCGCGGCCATGATTTTGCGGCGGTAAGGCATGCGGTCGGGATGACTGCTGAACGCGGAATCGACATGGGCGCGCATTTCATCCTCGGGCTTCCGGGGGAGAGCCGTGAAATGATGCTTGAGGAATGTGGGCTGATAAATGAGCTGCCGCTTCTTTCCGCCAAATTCCACCAGCTCCAGATTGTCAAGGGAACCAGGATGGAAAAGGAGTTTGCTGAGCGTCCCGGTGATTTTGAGCGCTTTGCTCTTGATGAATATATTGATTTTTTCATAGACATGCTTGAAAGGCTGAGGCCGGGACTTTTTATCGAGAGGTTTGCCGGAGAAGTCCCGCCACGCTTTGTCAACGAGACTCCATGGGGGCTTATACGCAATGCCGGACTTTTGAAGCTGCTTGACACAAGGCTTGCACAGCGTGACACATTTCAGGGACGTCTGGTGCATTAACTTGCAATTTGATTGCGAAAACAGCTTTTTATCATACGTATTTTCAATCTTTTTGGTTACATTTGCCAAATTTTATTTCGAGATGCAGACTTTTGTAAATTCACAGATTGCCGAAGGACTTACCTTCGATGACGTTTTGCTGATTCCTGCACGTTCTGAGGTTTTGCCGAGAAGTGTGGATGTCTCTACAAGATTCACTAAAGAAATCTCTCTTAAGACCCCTGTCGTCTCTGCCGCAATGGACACTGTGACCGAAGCTGAGCTGGCCATAGCCATGGCCCGTGCCGGCGGTATCGGTGTCATACACAAGAACATGACGATAGAGGAGCAGATGAATCAGGTGCGCCGTGTCAAAAGGGCGGAGAACGGTATGATTTATGACCCTGTCACTATCCGTCCGGAGGCTACAGTCGGTGAAGTTCTCGGAATGATGGCAACTCACCATATCGGCGGCATTCCTGTCGTGGATGCTAATGGCTTCCTTATCGGAATCGTTACCAACAGGGATCTCCGTTTCCAGGACAATCCGAGGATTCCTGTTTCACAGATAATGACATCATCAAACCTTGTGACTGCACAGAAAGGCATCAGCCTTACAGGGGCGACGGATATTCTGCGCCAGCACAAGATTGAGAAGCTTCCGGTGGTTGATGCTGACGGAAAGCTTGTGGGACTGATTACCTACAAGGACCTTATGAAAATCAAGGATAATCCGATTGCGTCAAAGGATTCCAAGGGCCGTCTTCTTGTGGCAGCTGCCGTAGGAGTGAAGGCTGACACTGTGGAGCGTATCGGAATGCTGGCAGACGCGGGTGCCGATGCTGTCGTGATTGATACGGCGCACGGACATTCGGTCGGAGTGCTTGAAGTCATCAAAAAGGCTTGTGACGCGTTCCCTGATATGCAGATAGTTGCCGGCAATGTCGCTACCGGAGAAGGCGCGAAAGCCCTTGCCGATGCAGGCGTAAGTGCCGTGAAGGTCGGTATCGGACCAGGCTCAATCTGCACTACTCGCGTTATTGCCGGTGTCGGAATGCCTCAGCTCTCTGCGGTTATGATGGCTTCCGAGGCTCTCAAGGGCACAGGAATACCTGTCATTGCAGATGGCGGAATCCGCTATTCCGGAGATGTCGTTAAGGCTCTTGCAGCCGGTGCAAGCACAATCATGGCCGGCTCGCTCTTTGCCGGAGTCGAGGAGTCGCCGGGAGAGACAATCATACTTAACGGAAGGAAATTCAAGTCTTACCGCGGAATGGGCTCTCTTGAAGCCATGCAGCAGGGATCAAAAGACCGCTATTTCCAGGATATGGAAGAAGATATCAAGAAGCTCGTTCCTGAAGGAATCGTGGCTCAGGTGCCTTACAAGGGTACTCTGTCAGAGGTTGTTTACCAGCTTGTCGGCGGTCTGCGTGCAGGTATGGGCTACGTCGGTGCAAATGATATCGAGTCGCTGCGCAATGCCAAGTTCGTGCGCATCACCAACGCCGGCTATATTGAGGGACACCCGCATGATGTGACAATTACAAGGGAGTCGCCTAACTATTCGAGATAATCGCTGATGAAGCGGGTCATATATTATATGGTTCTGGGAGTCGTCCTGTCGGCATTTGTGTCGTGCAGGGCGATTTCGGACTTTTTCGGCAATGACCCGGCTGTAGCGGCGGTAGGGAAGAGCAAGCTGCGCCTGAGTGAGCTTAGGAGCGTAATTCCTGACGGGATTGCTCCAGAGGACAGTGCACGTCTTGCCGCCCAGTATATGAAAACATGGGCTTTGGACAAGGTCTTTCTGGAGATTGCGCAGAAACAGCTGTCCAAGTCCGAGAAAGATGTCGCCAGGGAACTGGAGGACTACAGGACTTCCCTGCTCAAATACAGGTATGAGCAGCTTTATGTCAACGAGAGGCTTGACACTTCGGTAGCTGAGGAGGAGGTCCTCGGCTATTATGAGAGGTTTCCGGAGAAATTCGTTCTTCAAAGGCCTGTCGTGAAGGCAAGATTCATGAGCATTCCCTCGGAATCGCCGCTTCTCAAGCCGATAAAGGACAGGATGTGCTCTTCTGAGGCCGGGGATGTGATGGCTGCGGACAGCATGGCTTTTTCTGCGGCGTTCAAGTTCACCACGTGGGATGACGAGTGGATTGACATCGCTGAGCTTGCCTGGGAGTTCGGACCGGAATATGCTTCTGTCATGGCTTCGGTAAAGCCGGGCTGGATAGAGAGGACTGACACGTCAGGTGTGACCAATGTCGCCTATGTGTCGAATGTGACGGAGGCCGGCAGGTGTGCTCCGATTGAATTCAGCACGCCGCTCATAAAGGATATGATAATTAGTGCACGCAAGCAGGGCCTGATTTCAGACTTGGAACGGGATTTGCTCAATGACGCGCGCGAAAATGGACAATTTGTAATATTATAGTGATATGAATATTCTCTGCATCAAGAGATTTGCGGTAGCGTCGGCTTTGTTTGCCATGTCGTTTGCCGCATCGGCACAGAAATATCCTGATGGAATAATCGACAAGACTGTCGCCGTGGTAGGAAACGAGATGATCATGATTTCGCAGCTCGAGGAAGAGGTGCAGATGATGAGGGCATACGGAATGATGTCTGACAGGACAGGAAGATGCGAAATTCTGGAGCAGATGATGTCCGCAAAGCTTTTTCTCATGCAGGCTAGACTCGATTCCATCGCGGTCAATGCCGATATGGTAGAAGGTGAGTTGCGCAACAGGATAGACATGCTCCGCAGCAACTATGGCGGTGACGAGGAGGTCGAGAAACAGTTCGGAAAGCCTATCTATAAGCTCAGGCAGGAGTGGAGGGAGGCAATTCAGGACCAGACTCTCCAGCAGCAGATGCAGAGTGAAATCGCAAACAAGATTCCGGAGCTTACGCCTTATGATGTGGAGAAGTATCTTGAATCCGTGGAGCCGGAGGACCTTCCGGTCGTGCCGGTGATGTACCAGTTGAGCCAGATATGCATATATCCTGACAGGGAAGCTGCCGACATTGCTGTAAAGGAGCGTCTTCTTGCCATCCGTGAGCGTATCATAAACGGTGAGAAATTCTCTACCCTTGCCCGCATCTATTCGCAGGATCCGGGCAGCGCAAGAAAGGGAGGTGAGCTTGGAATGGCCTCGAAGTCCATCTTCTGGCCTGCATTCTCTGATGCGGCGATGTCTCTCAAGCCAGGTATTGTGTCACAGATAGTGGAGACACCGGACGGTTTTCATCTCATTGAGGTGCTGGACAAGAAGGGTGACATGTTCAATGCGCGTCATATTCTTCTCAAACCCGAATATACTTCCGAGGACCGCGAAAATGGCTTCAGGGTGCTTGACAGCCTCAAGACCGAGCTTGCCAACGGGGCTGTGACATTCGCTCTTGCTGCAAGGTTTTATTCTGAAGACCCGGCTACGAGGACCAACGGAGGCCAGATGGCAGACCCTAATACCGGGTCGTCATATTTTGAGATTGACCAGCTCAAGCCGCAGGATTATGCCGCCATCAAAGAGCTTAAGGAGGGAGAGATTTCAGAGCCTTTCCAGTCGCTCGATAATGAGGGACGCAGCGGCAACACGGTGTACAAGATAATCAAGGTCGATAAGATACTTCCTGCGCACCCGGCAACTTTTGCCAGCGACTATGCCCTTTTGATGAAGGCCGCCAAGGAGAAGATGCAGATGGATGCCATAAGCAAATTCATCGACTCTAAGATAAAGAGCACCTATATCGTCATTGACCCTCTGTTCAAGGACTGTGTATTTGAACGCGAGGGCTGGTATGAGAAAATCCGCAAGTAGGTCTGTTGCCTATGAGGTCGTTTAAGGGACTTGCTGCAATTATCTTGGCTTACGTGCTCTGCCTTTCGTTAGTTTCACGGGGGCAGGCGCGTGGTGGTGACGGACGTGAAGGTACGCAGGACAGCCTTGTCGTGCTGTTGAGTGCCAAGTCCGCGCAGATGCTTGACATTGACGGGGTGAGCTACAGGAAAGTTGTCGGTCCGGCACGCTTTCTTCATAACGGCACTTTCCTTCTTTGTGACACAGCCCTGTGGAATGTGGATACGAAGGTCATTGATGCATGGGGAAATGTCAGCATTCTCCAGGATGAGACGGTGCTGACAAGCGACAAGCTCACTTATCTGGTAGATGACAATCTTGCGCAGTTCCGCGGTTCTGTGGTGGAGCTGACGGACAAGGACCACAATACGTTGAGGACTCGCCATCTTGACTATGACACAGCGGATTCCGTGGCTGTTTTTCAGGGTGGAGGTGCAATGAGGGACAAGGACGGACAGATTATAGAGAGCATGCGCGGCACGTATGACTCGAAGATAAATACGTTTGTCTTTACTGATGATGTGAACATGTTCACCGATTCGGTTTTCGTCAAGACCATTTCGCTCAAATACGAATCTGACATTAATCTGGCTACTTTCGGACGTGCCACCGATGTATGGAAGGACGAGAATATGCTGTCTTCCGGCAACGGCTGGTATGACCGCTCGCGGGAAGTGTTCTTTTTCTCTGAACGGGTGCATGTGATGTCTGAAGAACAGGAGGGATGGTGCGACAGCTTGTTCTTCTGGAGGAATACGGCTGATGTCGAGATGCTTGGAAATGCCCAGATTACCGATACTACAAGAAATGTATTCGGGCTTGCCGGATGCATACAGTATTTTGATTCTTCCTCCAAGGTTACGATGACGCGCAAGCCGGCTGTGATTTCGCAGACCGATTCGGGAAATGGTGCTGTGGATACTGTCTATCTTGGCGCGAATAAACTGGTCTATTATACTCTCAGGATGTGTGATGTTGACAGCATGGATGTAGTGGCTGCTGCAAAACGTCTTGAGGACCTTAAGGTGGACCCGGTCGGAACTTTCAGGAAGAAGGCTGCTGAAGAGGCCGCAAAGGCTGCGGCGGAAGCTGCAAAAGACGACCCTAATTATCGTCCGGCTTCTTCACCGTCATCCGGCAAGGCAGCCGGGAAGACATCCCTCGGGCAGACAGGCAAGGCTGAAGGTAAACAGTCCGGTGCTCCTGTCTCTGCGGCAAAGCCATCCGATAAGGATTCTGTTATGCCTTCTGATTCATTGGCGATGCCGGGCGATACGCTCGGAACGTCTGATTCGCTTTCTTCTGCAGGATTCCCTGTTGAGCCGGTTGTGGAAGTCAAGGAGCCTGAAGATACGTCAAAAGTAGGATTCCTGGAGGCAATCAGCAATGTCAAGATATACAAGAAGGACATGCAGGTGTCTTGTGATTCTCTTGTTTACTGCGACCTTGACTCTCTCGCGCAGTTTTTCCGTGACCCTATAATATGGCAGGATGCCAACAGGCAATATACGGCAGACAGCATATATGTGTCGGTAAGCGGAGGGGCAATGGACAAGGCTATGCTGATGTCAGACGCTTTCATAACCATACAGGAGGATTCTCTTCATTTTAACCAGATAAAGGGTACAGAGATGATGGCCTATTTTGACGGGACCGGGGGCCTGCGCCGATTTGACGTGCTCGGGGGAGCGTCTGCCCTGTTCTATATAGAAGAGAATGACGCGCTTGCCACGGTCAACAAGACTGATTCGAAGATGCTTTCAGCCACTTTCAAGGATGGCGAGCTTCAGAGGATATATTATTTCGAGGAAGCCAAGAATGACGGATATCCTGTCGTAAGGCTTTCACGTGAGGAACGTCAGCTCAAGGGATTCAGGTGGGATCCTGCAAAACGTCCTGCAGACCGCAGCTCAGTCACTCCGCTGTCATTGAGACCGAGCGAGAGAAAACGTTATGCGGCCCGCCCGAGAGCCAGCTTTATGCAGACAGACATCTATTTCCCGGGATACATGAACGATGTTTACAGGCAGATTCAGGTACGTGATTCTTTGCGCAAGATAAGGGAGGCGGAAAGATTGGCTGCCGAGAGGGAGGCTGCTGCCCGGGAGCGCCTTGACAGTATTGCGAGGGCAGACAGTCTGGCCATGGCGGATTCGCTTGCTTCCGGAATCGGAAAGGACATTGTGGATCCTCTGAATGTGCGGCAGGGCAGTGACAGCTTGTCCGTTTCTGATACTGCGGCTTCTGTAAAAGTCTTGAGTGCAAAGGAACAGAAGGCTGCGGATAAGGCTCTGAAGAAAAAACTCAGACAGGAAGCACAGGAAGCGAAATGGAAGAAACTTGACGAGCGTGATGCGGAAAAAGCACGTATCAGGGAGGAAAAACGTCTTGCCAAGGAACGCAAACGTAAGAGGAAAGCCCTGCAGGATGCCGCAAGACAGGCGGAGAAAGATGCCCGCACAATAGAAAAATACCGCATGAAATATGAACGGCAGAAAGCCCGTAAGGACGCCCGGGCTGCCGGTAAATTATAAGATGATCAAATGTACATGATGCCTTTAACGGAATGATGTTATATCTTTTCGTGGTAAATTAGTTCTGTTTGTGTTATTTTCTTTGGGTGCGACGGGGATTACCGATGTTTTGATCTGGCGGGGAAATAGATGCGTGGTGACCCTGCCGTTGCGCTGAATATGATGCAAGTCCATTGACAGGCATATCTCAGCATACCGTGGATCCGTTTACGTCATTCGCTTATTCGTTCGTTGGTTATATTTTTTCGTGTGAGAGATACTACTGCATGGAGCAATTTATTGGCAAGTAATATTAGAAACTGTTTTAAAATTATTTGCTTAATTTGTTAAGCATGATTTTGCTGAAGGCAAACTGAGGCATAGTCTCGGCAGTATCTGCATAAAACTCGTATTTGATTGTAAGTATTCTTAAGTTCTTCTGCCCTTAACATTCTTGTTGCCGTCAAAAAACGGTCATAATCCACATGATTTGAAGTCATGATACTTAGGGAATCAATGATATCCATACTGTGGCTTTCAGCGTGATCTGACAAGATGCGTACTTGGAGCGGAGTACATCAATAAGTTCTTTGATAATACCCTTATTCTTCCATTGGCAGAAGTATTAGTACTCTCTTTGCAATTAGTGGGAACATTGGGAATCATGCGCTATTGACAGTCGGTTTTGAGAAAGTATAAAATCGCCTTCACGATGTTCACAGAGAATATTTCCGCATTCTTTCTTGAAAATTCAGTTTTTCAAGAATTTGCCATTGTTTATCAATAAAGTTGGTTGAGTATTATTCTGTACGTTTAATTGATTGCTACTCATAGGATGATCGTATGTTTATGTTTGGTTAAAATGTTTATTTATAATGGTTATGTGATTGTGTGAGACCTTTTCAATAAAATTTGGTAATTATATATTATTATCTTATTTTTGTTTAGTGTAATTTTATTCTTGGTAGTAAATATGATTGTATGAACTCTGTTAAAAAGTTTCCAACGACATATATATACTCAAATTGAAGATGAAACTTCTCGAAAGGTAAAGTTCAATCAATCTCTAACAGCCTTAAACTACTATCTCAACGAAAATTAGGAATAATTCGTAGTATAAGAACTTTTGCTATGTTTGCAACATATTTTTTGATGATATAATACCTTGTGTAATATTGTATGTAAGTGCCTAAATAACGTGAGTTCGATGAATTA
>DBLW01000111.1 GCA_002298075.1 Bacteroidales bacterium UBA714
AGTATGACCCTATCGGACAGGTTGAGGTAATGCTCAAGGATGAGCTTGGCGGCAACATAGCCATCAAGAATGCTGTTGACTACAAGTTCAACATCCTTGATTACATCACCCTTAAAGACAACAGGCCGTTCGGCAACAAGTCATATGACTTGATAACAAAATCAACATCTGAGGATGCTGCCGATGCACACTGGACAATCGGTGACGGCATGAACGGTTTCGCTGCCGGAAGTGACGTCAAGGACATCTACGGCCTGGCAATAGCTTACACTATGGATGTAAACAAGATTCCGGTAGAGTATCGCAAGTATATCACATTCGACGAGAATACAGGAATACTTACATTCCTTGCATCCGGCATGAGCCGCCTGCAGACTGTATTGCCTGTTGACATCAAGTTCAATGTAGAGTACACTTGGGGTACAAGAGAAGTCACAATACCATTCAGGTTCTACTCTCCTGAATTGTAAATTTGATACACAATCATTTTTCGGTCCGTCTGCGCTGCGAAGCGCAGGCGGATTTTCATTTATAAAAGATTATCAGATAGAAAATTATTACCCCCGGTAATAATCGGCGAGACGCCAATGAAACCTCGACAAATAATCGCAAAAGTATATACAATTTATTGTATTTGCAAGAAATGATTTGATTATAATTCAAAAAAAACGAAAAGGCTGTCATGCATTTGCATACAATTTACATGCAGTTCTCCCGAGCCGTCAGACGCGCCCAAGCTCATTATTGAACTTCGTCCTTATACGGTTGTATTCGTTTATCTGAGCCATTATCCGCTCCTGGCTCTCCTGGTCCTGTGCGGCGGCCAGTTCCTTTGTCAAATCACGCAGCATAAGCTCGACCTTCTTGCAATGATATACAAGAAGCGCTTTCGGGATATATTGCACAAGGATAGTTGCAGTAGCCGTGAGCGACTGCTCATAATTCTTCACGGTTATCTGATACTTCTCTATAAGAAGGTCCTTGGCCACGGCTGCAATCTCCGGATCCATGCTGTTCAGCAGTCTGACTCTTATCTGTTCCTGTGAGAGACCCTCATCATAACGCCTGAAATACTCCTCATATGTCTTGCGGTATGAAGTGTTCACGAAATCCGCCTCGTCCTCAGCCATGATTCCGTCTATGAACTCAGCCACGTTCAAAACTTCCCCTTCAGAAAAATATTTCGAATCCCGGTCAAATTCAAGCGGCGTGCACCCCTCCTCAAGTATGAATCCGAGAAGTTCTTTCTCACACGGGGCAAGATAAGGCTCGTTTATTACAATCCCGTCTTCGGTCTCCGCGGCAGGAACCGGAGCAGGAATGTCATAGCCTGCGGCCGGAATGCCATCCGGAATATATTCCGGATATGCGTCACCCGGAATATCCGGAACATATCCGGCATCATCGGGAACTGGAACCGGGACAGGAGATGTAGACGCTGAAGCAGCGGTCTTCTGCCTTTCCCGGTCCATCTGCTTTTTCTCCGCGGCGAGCATCTCAGACCTGGTGCGCCCGGTCCTGTCCATCAGCAGTTTCTCGTCTATGGCAAATTTTTCCGCACTCCTGCGCACATACATGGCCCGCACGATGGCATCCGGAATCATTGCAATCGTATCCGCAATGTCATTTATGAGCGTCGCCTTTTTGAGAGGGTCATTTCCCGCCTCATCCAAAAGCAGGTCAGTCTTGAAATCTATGAAATCCCGGCTGTTCGCGGCAATATGCTCACGCACCTCGTCCTCGGTATGGCTTTTGGCGAAATCATCCGGGTCCTGTCCCTCGGGAAGCAGCACTACATTCACGTTCATCCCCTCCTTCAGCACAAGCCCGATACCCCTGAGGGCGGCCTTGATGCCCGCACCGTCACCGTCATATATTATGGTGATATTGTCCGTGAACTTGCGGATAAGCCTTATCTGCTCGACCGTAAGCGAAGTTCCGCTCGAAGCCACGACATTCGTTATGCCGAGCTGGTGCATTGAAAGCACATCCAGATACCCCTCTACAAGGATACACCTGTCAAGACGCGAGATTTCACTCTTGGCGAAATACAACCCGTACAGGGAGCGGCTCTTCACATAGATTTCCGTCTCGGGAGAATTGACATATTTCGCTACCGTCTTGTCAGTCCTGAGCGTCCTGCCTCCGAAGGCTATCACCCGTCCGGAAACCGAATGTATCGGGAAGATTACCCTGTCATGAAACCTGTCAACAAGTCTGCCGTCATCGTATTTGATGCTAAGCCCTGTCTCAATCAGGAACTCCTCCTTATATCCTGCCGCCCTGGCGGCTTCAGACAGTGAAGTCCGGTTGCGCGGAGCCCATCCGAGCCCATATTTGCGTATGGTCTCATCCTCAAGTCCGCGGCTTCTGAAATAGGCATAGCCGATGGTCCGTCCATCTTCCGTGGAAAGGCTGTCCTGAAAAAATTTTCCGGCAAACTCCGATACCAGCAAAAGGCTTTCGTTCCTCTGCCTCAAGGCAAGCTCTTCCGCGCTCACCTCCTTCTCGACTACCTCTATATTATATTTTTTCGCAAGATATTTCAGGGCCTCTGCATAAGACAGCCTCTCATGTTCCATGACAAAACCAACCGCCGTGCCGGACTTTCCGCAACCGAAGCACTTGTATATGCCTTTGGAAGGGGAAACATAGAACGACGGTGTCTTTTCATTATGGAAAGGACAGCATGCGGTAAAATTCGCGCCCCTCCTCTTGAGGGTCACGAAATCACCTACGACATCAGCAATCTGGGCCGCATCGAGAATCCTGTCAACTGTCTCGTGAGGAATCATCTCTTACTGCTCGTCAACCTTTTCGTAATCGACGTCTTTCACATCATCCATAAGGTCATCCCCGGAATCATCACGGGTGTCATCCGGACGTGTCTGATGGATTTCATACTCGTCAATGGCCTTTTTCATCTTCCATGAGGAGAAGAGTTCGGAAGCTCCATATACTATAAGGGAAGCCCCGGCCACCGTACTCATCACCGATTCGGCAAAAGGGTTGAATATGATGAAACCTCCGACAAGCGTCACAAGAGCAGGCAGCGCGAAAGCCCACAAGCCGATTCCTATTATACGCCTCGCGCTTACAAGCCCCATTATCTGCACAAGTCCGAAAGCAAGAAGCACAAATCCTATCAGATAGATGATGAAGCTGGCCACGAATCCAGGAAAGGCAAACATGGCGACTCCCAAGAGAATGTCAACGGCGGCATTGAACGAAAGCAGAGGAAACACCCCGCGCTCCTTCTCCCTGAATCCGAAAAGCAGGGACACAAGGCCGCTTGCAAGAAAAAAGGCCGCAATGACCTTCACAACGACAGTCAGAGCCTCATCCGGGTTGGCTACCATCACCACACCCACGCCCAATGCGACAAGTGCCCTCAACGGTCCGTTCACTTTGCTTCTATAACCGAAAGTAATCATTTGTTGTTCATTTATGAATTATGGAAAAACATCTCCGGGACGTCAATGCATCATTTTGCCCCGGCTCATGCACATATGCACATAAAGTGCAAAATTATGAATTTTTTGCTATTTTCGCGCCCGTTTTTCCTTAATGACCATGCTTTTGTTCGATAATCATAATCATAGCCAGTTTTCTTTCGACGGGAAAAGGACTTCCGTCGAGGCAAGCTCAAATGCCGCGATATCCCTGGGCCTCGGGGGCATCTGCTTCACTGACCATTGCGACTTCTTCGTCCCTCCTATGAAGGCTTCCTTCGAAGAAAGCAGTCCGGAAACCTTCGACATAAATGCCCAGCAGGCAGAGATTGACCGGGTCAGGGCGAGCATCCACGCAAAAGGGCAGCAGCTGAAGATACTGAAAGGAATCGAGATAGGCATGTACGAAAGCAGCCATGAGGAAATACTCCGAACACTGCGGGAAAACACTTTTGACCAGGTAATAGCATCAGTACATTATATCGAGGGCACGGACCCTTTTTATGGCGGCTATTATGAGGGAAAAGACTGGAAAGTAGCCTACGGGCATTACCTGGAGACAATCTGCCGCGAAATGACATGGCTCGGCGACTTTGACATCATGGGACACTTCGACTATGTCGCACGATACGCCCCATATCCTCAGGCAAGCATCCTGTACAGGGACTTCAGCGACATTCTCGACGAAATGCTGCGCTATCTTGCACACGAGGGGAAGGCACTTGAGATAAACACCAAGAGCTACAAGAGCCACAACGGCCGGGTGCAGATTCTCGACAAGGACATCCTGCTCCGCTACAGGGAATTGGGCGGGGAAGTCATCAGCCTCGGCTCAGACTCACACGACGCAGGAAGGGTCGGGGACGGATTCGCCGCCCATGCAGCCATGCTGAAATCTCTCGGATTCAAATATCTCGCACATTTCGAAAAACGCAGACTTGTCCAGCTTCCGATTTGACAATCGGGCACACAAAAATGCCCCAAAAGCCTGAAAACTTTTGGGGCAACTCTTTTATGCATTGTCTGAAAATCAGAACGGGAGATCGTCATCCGCAAGCGGAGCCGACATGTCATCGGCAGAAGGCATCGGTGCGCCTGTCGGAGCCGCATAACTTCCGGCAGAACCGGTGTAGTCGTATCCTCCGGCAGAAGCCTGCGGAGCCGCGGCACCCATATATCCGGCACCTCCGGCAACTGCGCCGGCCGCATAGTCAACAGGGGCTGCTGAGCCGACAGACTCTATGCGCCATGCCCTGACATCCGTGTACCAGCGCCCGTTATACTCACGGCTGCTCAGATTGAAGGCCACCTTCACCCTGTCACCTACCTGATGGCGCTCTAGCTCCTTGACCTTGTCCTCGCCCCAGACATTCATGCAGACCTGCGAAGGAAAGTTGCCTTCCTGGTATTCAAAGATAAATTCCTGCTTGGCCCATGCACCTCTTGCGGAAGTGCCGGTCTGCACATTCATCTTACGGGCAATCCTGCCCTCCAGTTCCATCGCCATTACTCCTCAGTCTTTTCAGCAGCCTTGCCGATTCTCACCACCTCAACATCGAAGATGAGAACTGAGTTAGGAGAGATTCCGCGTGTTCCCCTCTCGCCGTATGCAAGTTCTGAAGGAATATAGAAAGTCGCCTTTCCGCCCTCGCCGAGCAGGCCGAGGCCTTCTGTCCATCCTTTGATTACACGGTCGGCATTGAAAGTCCTTGTCTCGTCGCCAGTAGTCTCATCGAATACGGTACCGTCAAGAAGAGTACCCTTATACTTAACCTCAACAGTATC
This sequence comes from Bacteroidales bacterium UBA714, assembly GCA_002298075.1. GTDB lineage: Bacteria > Bacteroidota > Bacteroidia > Bacteroidales > UBA932 > Cryptobacteroides. The sequence goes on from DBLW01000111.1 coordinate 5,238, forward strand.
CTTAGGCATTACCTTATATTCACCGCCGGCGTTTTCAATCCTGTACTGGAGACCGCTTGCAGTAGTGTCTACGCCCTCTTTCTTTGCATTTGCCTTAAGGAAGTCACGTCCCTCGTTGAGAGAAACCTCAGCCTTGTAAGCCATTCTCTTGTTGATGAGTCCGGAGATGATCCTGTTGGCATCGTCAAGATTGATTTTGAACTGCTTCACATAGTTGGTGTCACCATATCCCTTAGGGTCCTCAGCCTTCAGGGCATCCTCCATACCCTTCCTCAGCTCAGACATGTTCAGGTCAGAGATTTCATCCGCAATCTGTCCTTTGATCATCATACCGAAGTTCACGCCCACGAGGTAGCTTACGGAATCGATTTCACCTTTTTTAGGAAGCTCGGCCTTGACACCGCCCTTTCCCTGTCCGTTGCATGACATCATGACAGATGCCACTACAAGCATTGCTGCAAGAAATTTGATTGTCTTCATTTTTTCAAGATTTATTTTGTTTGTAATCATTCCAAAACATTTTGCCTGACAGGCCGGCACAAGGCCGTCCAGTTGACAGTGTCAAAGATTCATCATGCAAATATAGGCATTATTTTCACAAAAAAGTTTTGACGAGTCAAAAAATACATTTAACTTAGTCGAGGTAATATTTTTGTGCCTTATGACAATCGACTCTTCCGTGCTTCATGAAAAACTGAAACAGTTCTTTGGCTTCAGCTCGTTCAAAGCAGACCAGGAACGGATAATCAAGCATCTGACCGATGAAAAGAACGCCTTCGTGCTCATGCCGACCGGAGGCGGCAAGTCCTTGTGCTACCAGCTGCCGGCTCTGGTCATGGATGGCACGGCCATCGTGATTTCCCCGCTGATAGCACTGATGAAAAACCAAGTTGACGCTATCCGCGGCTTCGTGGCCGGCAATGACGGCATAGCGCACTTCCTCAACTCGTCGCTCAACAAGGCCCAGATTACGGAAGTAAGGAAAGATCTCCTTTCCGGGGCGACAAAGCTGCTATATGTGGCACCGGAGTCGCTCACTAAGCCGGAGAACGTAGCGCTGCTCAAGGAAATCAAGATTTCTTTCTACGCAGTGGATGAAGCGCACTGCATTTCCGAGTGGGGACACGATTTCCGTCCGGAATACAGACGCATACGTGCCATAATAGAAGACATAGGCCTCGCCCCCGTCATAGCCCTTACCGCAACCGCAACCCCGAAAGTGCAGAGCGACATCATAAAGAACCTCGGCATATCGGACGCGGCAGTTTTCAAATCTTCGTTCAACAGGGCAAACCTTTACTATGAAATCAGGGACAAGTCAGACCCCAAAAGGGACATAATCAAATACATAAGGCAACATCCAGGCAAATCCGGCATCATCTACTGCCTCAGCAGAAAGAAAGTGGAAGAATTGGCAGAACTGCTGAACATCAACGGAATAAAGGCAGCACCATACCATGCCGGGCTCGACGCCAAGACCAGAGCCGAGAACCAGGACAAGTTCCTGATGGAAGACATTGACGTCATTGTGGCCACGATAGCATTCGGAATGGGAATCGACAAGCCGGACGTGCGCTTTGTCATACATTACGACATCCCGAAGAGCATAGAAGGATATTATCAGGAAACCGGGCGCGCGGGACGCGACGGGCAAGAGGGCCAGTGCATAACATTCTACAGCTACAAGGACATCCAGAAGCTGGAGAAATTCATGCAGGGCAAGCCTATAGCCGAGCAGGAAATAGGAAAGCAGCTGCTCATGGAAACCGTCGCATATGCCGAGTCAAACTCATGCAGAAGAAAGCTTCTCCTCAATTATTTCGGAGAGGATTATACTGAAGACAACTGCGGGGCATGCGACAACTGCCTCCATCCGAAGAAGCAATTTGACGGACAGGAGGAAATGTGCATGATAATCGAGCTGATACAATCTCTTCCCGAGCGGTTCAAGATTGAGCATCTTGCCAACATACTCGCAGGCGTAAGCAACTCAATAATAAAGTCATACCGTCATGACAAGCTCGAGCTTTTCGGAGCGGGTAAAGACCACACCGCACATTTCTGGAGCGCGGTCATACATCAGGGCATAGTGCTGCACCTCCTCCACAAGGACATTGAATCATACGGACTTATATCCGTGACCGGGACAGGAGCGGGCTTCCTTGAGTCGCCTCATGAGCTTATGCTCACCGAAGACAGGGAATTTGCCGAGGGAGAGGATGACGATGACGACAACATGGCAGTATCGGCAGCATCAAAAGGAACGGGAGGAGACCCGCAGCTGCTCGCCATGCTGAAGGACCTCAGAAAATCTGTCGCAGGCAAACGCGGACTGCAGCCTTGGGTGGTATTCAGTGACCCTTCGCTGGAAGACATGGCGATACTCTACCCGATCACCATAGACGAGCTGAAGAACTGCCAGGGAGTCGGCGACGGCAAGGCGCGGAAATTCGGCAAAGAGTTCATAGAGCTTATAGCCAAATATGTGGATGAGAATGAAATAATGCGCCCTGACGATTTCGTGATGAAATCCATCGTGAACAAATCCGTCAACAAGGTATTCATCATACAGAGCGTTGACAGGAAGCTTCCGCTGGAGGATATCGCGGATGCCAAGGGAATGGATATGGAGGAGCTGCTGGATGAAATCGAAGCGATTGTATATTCCGGAACAAAGCTCAACCTTGATTATTTCATAAGCCAGGCAATCGACGAAGAGGTAGTGGACGACATCTACGGATACTTCAAGGAGGAAGCGGAGTCGGATTCCCTCGAGGCGGCAATGGACGAGCTTGGCTCAGGCTATGACGAGACTGAAGTAAGGCTTGTCCGGATAAAATTCCTCTGCGAGGTCGCAAATTGACGGGTCCGGGGAACATAAAAGACAACTAAACAACAAGGAATGGCATTTAATTCAGAAGAATCCGAAAGGAACACGGCTGGCAGCAAGGTGCAAGACAAGGCATTACGGTTTTCCATAGTGGTTCCTGTCTATAACACGGAAAAATATCTGGCGGAGTGCATACGGAGCATCCTGGCCCAGTCATATGGCAACTTCGAGCTCATACTTGTGGATGACGGTTCGACAGACTCTTCAAGGCAGATATGCATGGAACATGCGGCAACCGACAGCAGGATAAGAGTCATTTGCCAGTCCAACCATGGCGTATCTGCGGCAAGGAATGCAGGCCTTGATGCTTCATCCGGAGATTATGTGACATTCACGGATTCCGACGACTATCTGCTGGAAGGGGCACTGGAATATGCGGCAGCCAAGATTCAGGCAACAGGCGCAGACATGCTCGCATTCGGCATAAGGAAAATAACACCGTACAAATCGTTCCACTATCGTGCGGTACCGGACAAGACAGGTCCGTTGGAGGGGCATATGCCGCACCTTGCCATAGGAGGTTCATTTTTCAGGCTCAGCGCACTGAACCTGCATGACATAAGATTTACCGAAGGACTCGCATATTCAGAGGACCGGGTGTTCATATTATCATTCGCGCCATACTGCAGGCAGTTGACAACATGTTCCGAGGTATTCTATATTTACCGCAGCAATGACGGGGCGGCCACATGCAGCCGGAACGGCCTCAGAATCATGAAGAACCAATTCCGGGCGGCCCGCATAATGTTCAACATGTCAAAGGAAAGCCTTTATGCCGGGTTCAGCGAGCAGCTCAAGGGCCAGGCAAGGAAGGTTATCAAATGGGGAATCCATGCAGTCGTGCGGTACAATCCGGACAGCAACAGCATCTTCAGCACGAGACAGGAATTCCTTAAGCAGTTCAGCGGAGAATACAGGCATCCGGCATGCGCATGGACGAAATTGCTGGCAACAAGACGTTTCATTGTCCTGCGGGAATCGGTGACACGGTTTTTCAGAGGACATGCTGAGGATTAGGTTTTGCTCTCACCTTTTGCTATATTTGAACTAGTTCATATATAGAATGCGGTTCGGCAAAGTCAATCAAACGAGTTTGTTGATTTTGCTCTCACCTTTTGCTATATTTGCCCCCAATTATTAGAAACGACTGAAAAAGATGAAAGAATTTTGGCAGGTGCTAAAGCGCTACGCTTCCCCATATAAAAAATATCTCGCAGGAGCAGTATTCCTAAATATCTTCTCGGCGGTATTCAACATATTTTCGTTTACCCTCATCATCCCGATACTCCAGATGCTGTTCGGGCTGGACACCACAGTTTACGAATTCATACCTTGGGACAGCAGCGCGGACTTCAAAGAAAAAATCCTGAACAACATATACTATTATGTGACGCTCATGATAGACGGCTACGGCCCGTCGCTGACCCTGCTGCTGCTCGGACTGTTCCTCGGGGTGATGACCGCCCTCAAGACATCATGCTACTTCGGCTCATCCGCCATCATGATTCCGCTCAGGACCGGAATAGTACGAGACATCAGGACCCAGGTTTACAACAAGGTAATCAGCCTTCCGATGGGATTCTTCTCGCAGGCTAAAAAAGGAGACATCATAGCCAGGATGAGCGGTGACGTGGGAGAAATCGAGAACTCAATCACGAGCTCGCTCGACATGCTCATAAAGAACCCGATACTCATAACATTCTATTTTGCAACCCTCATATTCACGAGCTGGGAGCTGACATTGTTCACGATTGCAGTAGTGCCTATAATGGCATGGGGAATGAGCGCGATAGGCAAAAAGCTGAAGAGACAGTCCCTCGAGGCAGCCGGCAAATGGAGCGAGACGCTCTCGCAGCTTGACGAGACACTCGGAGGCCTGCGCATCATAAAGGCATTCATTGCAGAGGACAAGATGAAGGCAAGATTCGAGAAGACTTCAAACGAATACAGGGACGCGGTCAACAAAGTGGCTATCCGACAGGCTTCGGCACATCCCGTGAGCGAATTTCTCGGAACGATGATGATAATGCTCGTGCTCTGGTTCGGCGGCACGCTCATCCTCAAGGAGAACTCGCCTATCGACGCGCCTTCATTCATATTCTACATGGTCATCCTCTACAGTGTCCTCAACCCTCTCAAAGAGTTCGCAAAAGCGGGGTACAACATCCCGAGGGGACTCGCATCCATGGAAAGGGTCGACAAGATAATGAAGGCTGAGAACAACATAAAGGAAATAGCCTGCCCTGAGCGCCTTGACGCATTCGAAGACAAGATAGAGTTCAACGGCGTATGCTTCACCTACGAGGACGGCAAGCAGGTGCTCACGGACATCAACATGACTATTCCAAAGGGCAAGACCATCGCCCTGGTTGGACAGTCAGGTTCAGGAAAGTCAACTCTCGTTGACCTGCTTCCACGCTATCGTGACGTATCCAGCGGAAGCATAAAGATAGACGGGAAAGACATAAGGGACTGCAGGATACGCGACGTGAGGTCACTGATAGGAAACGTGAACCAGGAAGCCATCCTGTTCAACGACACTATTTTCAACAACATTGCCTTTGGAGTGGAGAACGCGACCATGGAGCAGGTCATAGCAGCGGCAAAAGTGGCCAATGCCCATGACTTCATAATGGAAAAGGAAGAGGGCTATGACACCAATATCGGTGACAGGGGAGCCAAGCTCTCAGGCGGCCAGAGGCAAAGGATAAGCATTGCCCGCGCAATCCTGAAGAACCCGGCAATCCTCATTCTCGATGAAGCCACTTCCGCCCTTGACACCGAGTCAGAGAAGATAGTGCAGGAGGCACTCGACAGGCTCATGAACTCAAGGACAACCATAGCCATAGCCCACAGGCTGTCAACCATCAGGAATGCGGACATGATATGCGTGCTTCACGAAGGACGCATCGTAGAACGCGGAAAGCATGAGGAACTGATTGCGCTCAACGGCTACTATAAGAAACTGAATGACATGCAGGCCCTGTAAAGGCAGGCGATAAAGGTGCCGGACGGCAGAAGAACCCCTTATGCCGGAGGTTTTGTGAACACATAAGCTACAATAACCATGGATATAGTCATCACATACGTTGACGGGAATGACCCTGTCTGGCAGAAGGACTATGAAGAATATGCGGCAGTGCCGGCAATGACCAAAAGATACAGGGACTGGGGCACGCTGAAATATCTTCTCAGGGGAATCCAGCAGAAAATGCCATACATAAGGAATGCGTTTCTTGTGGTTTCACATGAGAGCCAGGTCCCTGCATGGGCGGACCGGGATAACCTGAAGATTGTGCTGCACAAGGACATAATACCGCAAGAGCATCTTCCCACATTCAACAGCACTACCATAGAAATGTTCCTGCACAGGATTCCGGGACTGGATGAACAGTTCATATATTTCAACGACGACATGTTTCCGGTAGGAAATTGCGACGAGACCCTATTTTTCAGGGACGGTAAGGCCGTCATGGGATTCTCAAGACATATTCTTGTATCAGGACAATATAAGAAGCATTGCCGCAATTCCGACAGGCTCGCAAGGCAGGCCGCAGGCATGAAGCCTTCTTTCATTTTCGTCCGCCCGCAACACATATGTTCACCGATGATCAAAAGCAGATGCGAGGAAGTGGCATCAAAGGCCGGGGAGCGCATAGCCAGTTCTTTGTCACGCCTAAGGACGGATAACAACTTGAACCAGTACCTTTTCCTTGACTATATGCTCCACAAGGGCGACATGATTGAGAGCAGGATACCGAAAAAGCACTTTTCACTTGCCGCCGCCGGTGCGGACAGCATATGCAAATTCCTGAGAAAACCGACAAAGGCACTATGCTGCATAAACGATGTTCATTTGAGCGAAAATCTTTTCGTCTCTACAAGAGATGCTCTGCTGGCCGCTTTTGAAGAAATTTTTCCTGAAAAATCAAGATTCGAGAAATGATGAAGATAGATGCTGTCATAACATGGGTTGATGGAGACGACCCGCGCCATATTGCCAAACGCCGCCTCTACGGCACCCCGTCAATGTTCAAAGCCGACGATGTTGCAGGCAGCACAAGGTTTTCAAGTCTCGGGGAGATATTCTGGTGCGTAGCCTCACTCAACAGATTCGCGCCATGGCTCAACAAGATATACATAGTAACTGACGGACAGGACCCCGGACTGGACAAATTCATAAGCGGGACTTTTCCCCAGGGGCACATCCCTATGGAAATCGTAGACCACAAGGTGATTTTCCGCGGATATGAAGACTATCTGCCGTCCTTCAATTCAGTATCCATAGAAACGATGACATGGCGCATTCCAGGACTGGGCGATCATTTCATCGAACTCAACGATGACTTCATGCTCAATGCTCCGGTAACTCCGGAGGAGTTCTTCACATGTGACGGAAAGCCCATATGCTATGCGAAAAGATACAGCGTGGCGTTGACAAGATTCACCAGACTGTTCAAGCACAGGAAAGACGGAAGCAAAAAGGTAACATTCAAGGAACTGATGCTCAATGCAGCCTCCATTGCCGGGTCAAAAAGTTTCTATTTCAGGCTGGGACATACTCCAAGAGCCTTGCGAAGAGACTTCTACGAGAACTATTTCTCGGAACATGACAACCTGACAATAAGAAATATCCGGCACAGGTTCCGTGACCCGGAACAATTCACTCCACAGGAATTGCAATACCTGACACTCTACAAAAAAGGCGAATGCGTGCACCGCGACCCACATAAAACCCTTTTCTTCCTGCAACCGAAAAGAAAGAAGGGCTATGTCCGGAAAAAAATGGAACGGCTGGAAAAGATGAAAGAATGCAAATTCGTATGCTTCAATTCGATTGACCTTGCATGCGCCCGGGACAGGGAATTGGTGACAACATGGATAGAGAAGCGCCTCGGTATTGACTTGCGGTAATACGGACAAGGCAGCTGAGCCGTCAGTCAAGATTCATCCAACGTATGGACTTGTCGCGGCCCCAGTATGAAAGCTGCCGTTTGGCATAATGGCGAGTATTGCGCTGTATCAGCTCGACTGCCCTGTCAAGCGTTGTCACTGGACCGTCCCCAGGAGATGTCGGCCCCCATCCCTCTGCGGAAACAAGGCCGTCCTGCCAGTCGAACCATGCGAAAATCTCCTTATATCCTACAGTCTGCAAAGCCGCCAGTTCACGGAACCCGGCCAATGAACGGACTTCTTCGACCAGACCGTCATCAATCATCTGCAGCACTCTCCTGTCAATCCTGTCATAAAGAACTTCACGAGGCCTCACAAGCCCGATTTTCTCTATCTCAAATGGTCTGTTCTTGGATTCGGCGGTCTTGAATGAAGAAAACGGGCGGCCTGTCATAAGACAGACTTCAAGCGCACGCACGACCCTCTGCCCGTTGGCCGTATCAATGGACCTGCAGCTTTCAGGGTCAAGCCCGCGCAATTCCTCAAGCAGAGCCCCGACTCCCTCCTCCTTCAGGCGGGAAGTCAATTCAGCACGCAGCGCAAGGTCGGCTGGCGGAAAGTCGTCAAGGCCGTTCACAAACGCATCTATATAGAAACCGGAACCTCCGGCCATCACAAGCGTGTCATGTCCTTCCGCAAAAAGCCTGTTTACCAGTTCCAGGGCCTCCACCTCATAGCGTCCTGCCGTATAGAGTTCCCGCACAGTATGGGAATGTATGAAATAATGTCTCACGGCAGACAATTGAGACGGGGAAGGAACGGCAGTGCCGATGGACATCTCCCTGTATATCTGGCGCGAGTCGCATGAAATGACAGGTGAGCCATACCTGAGCGCAAGGGAAATGCTGTAATCAGTCTTTCCCACTCCGGTAGGGCCCAACACTATGACAAGCTTCTTAGGCATGCAGGCTACTCGTCGTCATCATCACCGAAGATTTCCTCGGTGTCATCGTCAGCCTCCTCTGCTGCCTCGTCATCATCATCTTCGTAATCCTCGTCATCCGGATCCTTCTTCTTGTCGTCAGGAAGATCCTCAAACGCGACATAGCCGTTCTCGAACTCTATCGGGTTCGGTCCCTTGGTCTCCACCAGAAGAGGATAAATCACATTCGGACGCTGCTCAGCATCGGCTTCGAATGTAACAATCACGCTCTTGACGTTGGTCGTGTCATAGAAATAGATGAAACGGTCCTCGCCTTTCTTATGGCACTCGCCTATCGTGACGGCATCAATCGTACCCGAGCCTAGGTCAAATATGCCATACCTCGCAGACACCTCGCCATCAGGTCCGAAAGCCTTGAAAAGCACAAGCTGGTCCTGAGGAAAATCCATGTCAGCCCTCATCTGCTTGTGGAAACTATAAAGTGAAGCGCTGTCCTTTACTTCATAAACGCGCGCAAATCCCTTGAGTCCGGGAAGTGAAACTCTATATTTCAGTATCATAGAAAGTTAGAATTGAATCTGGTTAAAAAATGCCTCCACCGGCGGCAGAAGCGAGGCCAAAGGTAGCAATTTTTTCCTTGAGCGGATAAAAAAAATTTCCGAATGGCGCGAAAAAACGCTACTTTTGATTCCCGATATGGACAACCCTAAGATCCAGGATTCATACAGGAGCATAGCCTCAGAATCGAGAGGCCTGTTCAAGGACAATGGAAGCAGATTCATTGCCCACGCCTATCCCGTTGAAACAGAAGAAGAAGTCAAGCAGATTGTAGCGTCCCTCAAAAAGGAATACTACGATGCGCGGCATCATTGCTATGCCTACAGGCTCGGGCACACGGGAGAAAAGTTCAGGGCCAGCGATGACGGAGAGCCATCCGGCTCGTCAGGAAGACCGATTCTCGGGCAAATTGATTCGAACGGCCTGAGCGACATCCTGATTGTGGTGGTAAGGTATTTCGGCGGCATAAAGCTCGGGATCCCCGGGCTCATAAGAGCCTACAAGACATCTTCTGCAGATGCGATATCCAATGCACAGATAATAACAAAAATAGCCTCCAGGCACTATAGGGTAACATTCGGCTACCTCAGTATGAACAATGTGATGAAGGTGTTCAAAGACCTCGGCCTGGAGCAGAAAAACCAGAAATTCGACATGGAATGCAGCATAGACACCT
>DBLW01000104.1:0-698 GCA_002298075.1 Bacteroidales bacterium UBA714
ATGAACAGCAGCAGGTTGGCAAGGGTTTCAGTGATGATTTTTATGGTCTTGAAGATTGCGAATTTAAGGGCCTTGTTTTCCTGGCGGAGCTTTGCGAAAAGTATCGCCGTTATGGAATCGAGCGCCAGGATGCCCCCGGTGTATCTTATGCATGCCCCATAGCCTTCATATCCGAGGGAAGATGCAATGGGGGAGGCAAAAGCTGTCATTAGGGCGAGGAATGTGGCACTGATGCAGAAGACGGTGACGAATGCGCTTGAATATACGTTTTTCGGATTTACCCCTTCCTTGTTGGCGAATCTGAAGCAGCCTGTCTCAAGGCCGAGCACCAGGACAACCTGCAGCACGGCTATGTATGCCATGAACTCTGTCACGACTCCGTAGCTTTCAGGGGAAAGGAGACGTGTATAAATCGGAACGAAAAGGAAGTTGATGATTCGTGCGAGTATGGTGCTCAGACCGTAAATCATGGTCTGGCCTGCCAATTGTTTCAACGGATTTGCCATAATGAGGGCAAAAATAACTATTTTTGTCCGATTAATCGGGAAATGATATGAAACCGAGCATGAAAATCTTTGATATATTTTCGCCCAAGGCGATGTCAAATGATTTTCATCGTGAGAGTGAGCGATAGTGAACGGCTGTCATGCTCTCACGAAATTTTTATTGATGTAAAAATTTTTGATAGTATGAAACCG
>DBLW01000104.1:1094-4442 GCA_002298075.1 Bacteroidales bacterium UBA714
GTTGCGGCATTTTCTTGCTCATGCGGGCATGGAAGCCGTGCGAAAGCGGAGACCGAATTGGATGACAGTACTAAAACAGCACTTGAAATGGAAAGGAAAAGAATCGAAGAGCCGGAGTTTGACATAGTGACCTCACTCGGCAAAATGCGCGTAAGGCTTTACAGCCGCACTCCCAAGCACAGGGACAATTTTGTGAAGCTTGTTTCTGAGAAATACTATGACGGGCTGAGGTTCCACAGGGTCATAGAGGATTTCATGATTCAGACCGGAGACCCTTATTCAAAAGATATTGCTATGGTTGACAGATGGGGCCAGGGAGGTCCTGACTATACCGTGCCGGCGGAATTTGTCGGAGAATATGTGCATAAGAAAGGCGCTTTGGCAGCTGCACGCAAATCTGATATGGCCAATCCTAAGAAGGCATCGTCCGGCTCGCAGTTCTATATCGTGCACAATCCGGAGAATTGTTCACATCTTGACGGACAATATACCGTTTTCGGCGAGGTGATTGACGGTCTTGATGTAATTGACAAGATTGCCGCAGTGCCGGTTGACCGCTATGACAGGCCATATGAGGATGTGAAGATAATCAGCATAGAGCCTGTTCAATACGGTCCGAAGGTGACTGACGGGGCTGCCGCCGGCTCTGACACTTTGTCTGTGCAGTCTGAGGCTATATCTTCTGATGTGGCAGGGGCTGCTGAGAGGGGCGGAGAAAAATAGTCCGGTATGAAAGGAAAGTTCAAATATGTCTTTTTTGACGCGGACGACACCTTGTGGGAGAACGAGCAGTTCTTCCGTGATGCGGAGGAGAGTTTCATAAGGCTTCTTTCGCCTTATACCGGGCCGGAAGGGGTGCAGCAGATGCTCTGGGACAGGCAGGAGGAAAATATCCCGCTCTTCGGATATGGGTCGAAAACCTATATGATAGGAATGTCCGATGCCGCCATGGAGCTTTGTGGAGGACACCTTCCAGCGGAAATTTACCATGGGATAAAGAAAATCATAACTGACCTGACTTATCATGAGTTCAGGCTGCTTGACGGAGTGGAGGAGACTTTGGAGGCGCTTTACGGCCATTATACTCTGGTGGTTGCCACCAAGGGCGATGTGACTGAGCAGATGTGCAAGTTCCGCCAGTCCGGGCTCGGAAAATATTTCCATCATGTGGAGGTTATGGAGAACAAGTGCGAGCAGAATTATCTTGAACTGGCGGCCAAGCATGATATAGCACCGCAGCAGCTGCTGATGGTCGGCAATTCCGTCAAATCTGACATAGCTCCTGTCATAAATGTCGGAGGAACAGCGATAAATACTCCTCATAATGTCGTTTGGGTACACGAAATGATGGACATGCCGGAGTCGGACAGGATAACAGTTGTAAAAAGCATAAAAGATATTGTCAATTTTCTTCTTTGATAATGTGTTTTGGCACGGAATTGGCAATAGACTTACACCGAATAGTTTTTTCATAGGTTAAGTTTTAGGTTAGAATTGCGGACGCCGCCCGATGTGAATCGGACGGCGTCCAACTTTTGATCAGACATGAAGTATATTGACAGATTGTTGCAAACCCCAAGGCACGCAAATATGACTTTAAAGCCGCCAGTTGGGAAGCATTGCGCTTATGGGTATCAATTTGAGCACCCTAAGGCACGCTAACGCCAAGCTCCGAGCTTCAGTAGGTACCTTTGGGGCTTAGGGGTATGTGCTCTACTGCTCCACGGACTGCATGCCTACTGTTGTGGAGCGGTCTTGTGATGCCACGGCTGGCAGGCTGCAATGGAAAAACGGTAAAAATTTCGTGCGATTCTTAAACCGTTTTTTATGAATGCATTTGCTTAATGCAAAATGTATCTGGCTGCCAATTCGGGTTGTGGCTCGGGATAGGGATATTTTTCATACCTTTGCATCCGCCAAAAGTAAAGATAAAATGAGAAAGCATACTTTCAAAGAATGGATGATAGCGGTGAGGCCATGGTCTTTTCCTGCCTCTACAATGCCTGTCATCGTTACAATGTCATATTTGTTCTGGAAAGACGGGGCTAATGGAATCAACTGGCTTTTCGGATTGTGGGCTCTTGTGAACATCGTTGTTTTCCATGCTGCGGGAAATACTTGGAGCGACTGGTCCGATTACAGGAAAAAAGTTGACGCGGAGGATACCTTCGGTGCAAAGACTCTTACTTCCGGGATGTTCACTCCTGGGGAGATAATGAAACTGTCGGTGGCACTTACTGTCGTTGCATGTGCCGGAGGACTCGGGCTTCTCGTGTTGACCGGGCTTCCTCTTCTTTGGATAGGTCTTGGAGGAGTGGCCTGCACGCTTCTTTATCCTGCGTTGAAGTACCGTGCGCTCGGGGATGTCGTGATATTGGCCGCATATGCGTTTCTGCCTACTCTCGGCACATCTTATGTGGCTACAGGAGCGATTGACTGGAATGTGCTGTGGATTGCGTTGCCTGTGGGGCTTATCACTGACGGAATCCTGCATTCAAACAACACCAGGGACATCATTACTGACGCCCGCTGTGGCATAAACACTATGGCTATGGGGCTCGGCATGAAGGCTTCCGCGTGGGTTTACGGATTTGAAATGGTGTTTCCTTATGTCTGGGTGGGCATCTGCTCGATTGTCGGGATAATGCCGCTTTGGACTATAATGGTATTCCTTACATTGCCTGTGGCCATAGCATGTGAAAGGACTATGCGGAAGGCGGTTGACGGAGGTGTGGCGCTGATTGCCGACCTTGACGTCCGTACTGCCAATGTGCAGCTGATGTTTTCGCTCCTGCTGACCCTCGCGTTCGCAGTTGACGGTCTCATATAATCTATGGGAGAAGGAAAAATGAGCCTTTCAAGGCCTGTGGCGGGCGTCTGCATCGCTGCTGTGCTGTGGACAGTCATGTTTTCCCCATGGACGGCTCCGCATGTGAATTTTTGGGTCATGATGACATGCTCTGCAGTGGTGCTGGCTCTTTTTTCAATGTGGGCGGGGAACTTCAGGCTGGGCGGTGTAAAATTCGGTCCGGTCGACATCCTTGCCGGAATTGTGCTTGCCGCAGTGCTTTGGGGAGTTTTCTGGGTGGGGGACAGGTTGTCTTCCATGATGCTTGGTTTTGCGCGCGGTCAGGTGGACATGATATACGGTATGCGGGACGGTGAGAATCCTTGGGTGCTGACGGTCCTGATGCTTTTGCTGATAGGACCGGCTGAGGAGATTTTCTGGAGGGGATATATACAGGAGAACTTTTCGCGCAGATGGGGGGCAAATGCCGGATTTGTAATAACGACTTTAATCTATGCGCTGGTCCATATATCAAAATTCAATTTCATGCTTTTGATGGC
>DBLW01000091.1 GCA_002298075.1 Bacteroidales bacterium UBA714
GAGAAGGAAAGAAGGTGCATGTGTTCTTTTGCACAGGAGGGGCCGTATTGGCACATTTTTACACCGGGGAAGGATGCGCCGCTGATATTCTGCGGAAAAGATGATTATGTCTTTGCTATGAATGCGGTCGCGCAGGCTGCATTTGCGTTCAAGGATGTGAAAATAGTGGCATTTGAAATCATGAGCAATCATTTTCATGCCCTGGTTTCCGGAGAGAGGGAGAGGGTGGAGGAGTTTTTCGGCTATTTGCGTAAACGGCTTGCCAAGGGTATTGCCAAAGATGGGCATGCTCCGCTTCCGCAATCCTTTTTGTTGAAAATCAAGGATGTAACGGATTTGGCGGCCATGAGGAATACCATAGTTTATATAAATAGGAATGGTTATGTGGCGAATCATGATTATACGCCATTCAGCTATCCATGGGGAACGAACAGATATTATTTCTGTGATTTTCCTGTTGTGCGGACTTACAGGGGGACAACCACTGTGGAGAGGCGCTGCATGTTCCGTGGGAGGATTCCGTTTTTGCCTGACAGCTGGCCTGTCATTGACGGATATGTGGCTCCTGATGCGTATTGCCATATAGGCTTTGGGATGGCGATGTTCAGGGATGCACATCATTATTTTGCGGCAGTCAGCAAAAACATCGAAGCTTACCGTGAGATTGCCGGGGAGCTTGACGATGGGGAGTTCCTGACAGATGCCGAGCTTTTCGCAAAACTCGTTTCTCTCGTCAGGGATACGTACCATGTGAATGGTGTGAGGGATTTGAGCAAAGCGCAGAAACATGACCTGGCACGTACTCTCCGCTATAGTTTCCGTTCATCGAACGGGCAGATCAGACGCCTTCTCGGGCTTACTGGATATGAGGTTGACTCGATGTTCCCTTTGTCTTCGGAATAGTGGCATTGCCGGAGGGGCGGACAGGAGGTCAAAAGGCCAGAAAATTCTCTAATAGTTGAATATAAAGTCTTACCGGTCATGTTTGGGTATGCAACCTTGATGGATTTTCATTCTGCATTTGCTTGCTCTTGACGCCAGCTATCTTGCAATGGGACTGGGTGGCATATATTGTCTTGGCCAAGTTTTGCATCTCTTGGTCTGGTTCTGTATATAATGTTCTGAACAGTTGGATTTTATATGAATATGCTGCCCTGAAGGCATGTGCATTGTTTTGGTGTGTTCTGTTCATGCTTGGGCGGGGCGCACTTGGCATCTCTGTCAGCCTATTTTGTATCTCTGTCAGCTTATGATGTCAGATTGTTTGTCCACTTTGCCGGTTTGTTATATCTGCCGGTCTGTATCTGGCGGTTTATTTTAGCTTTCGGTTTGTTATGTCTGTCGGTTATTATTTCGGCCTGTTTCAGCTGGTCTCGTACCATGGTTTTGGCCGGACATGCACATGGGCCGCTATTACTTTCGCTTGGGTCCGGGAAAAGTTGCGAAATGCTCTCCGTCCAGTGAAAACGGTAAAAGAATCGGGCGATTCTTAAACGGAATTGCATTTTGGAACAAAACGGTAAAAATTTTGGCCGATTCTTAAACCGAATCAGGTTCGGAATATACAAATAGTCCGACAGCAGCATGTACATCTGCATATCGAGGAATGGCTATGGGCAAAATACTGCCGGTAGCAAAACAGCAATAATTAATAAATAGCAGTTGTGATTGCAACAAAAACAGCGAAACTATAAGCCGCAGTAAGTTGGATTCATGTAGTACCATAAAAGGAGGTCTGCCAAATTCAACGCTCCACATATGCCTCTGACATGGCCGGCCTGACATTGTTAAATGAATTGTAACAAGATGAAAATCAATGAAATATAAAAATTCGCAGGTCGGAATGGCACTACAATAAAACAGCATAATAAATGTGAAATGCCATGTTTGCAACGAAAAATTGAATTTCCGGGACTTTGGGGTGGAAAACCGGGCAAATGTTTATGAAATGCAAGAAAATGCAGAAATACATGCATGGCCAGGTTGATGACAATAAAAATGCATAAAAATTAGATGGGAATTTCCGGTTGATGTTTGCAACGAAAAATTGGATTTCCGGGACTTTGGGGTGGAAAACCGGGCAAATGCTTATGAAATGCAAGAAAATGCAGAAATACATGCATGGCCAGGTTGGTGAGAATAAAAATGCATAAAAATTAGATGGGAATTTCCGGTTGATGTTTGTTACTGAAAATTGGATTTACGGGGATTTGGGGGCAGAAATTCGGACGAATATTTAAAAAATGTAAGAAAAGGCTGAAAAATACGCATTTGCGGGGCCTGGAATTGGAATTTTGAAGTTTAAGAATCTTTTGTTATTCTTATTTATTTTGTTGAAATTTGCGCCCGTTTTTTTTGAATGCGCTTCCCAGGCGCAGCAGTTTATTGTACACGAAATTTAAAATTTCTTTAATGAACAGATTAGGTAAATTAATTGTCAGTCTCTTGATCTGCATCCTGTGCAGTGCGGCTGCTATTGCGCAGACCACCGTAAAGGTCAGCGGAATCGTTACTTCGGCAGAGGACAACATGCCTCTGGTCGGAGTGACAGTCATTGCCGGTCCCGGAGTCGGAGTCTCTACCTCGATAGATGGGGACTATTCCATTGACGTGGCTCCAGGAACCAAACTGGTCTTCTCCTCAATCGGTTTCCTTGATGAGGAATATACGGTAGCCCAGGGCAGTCCTGAAATTAGGCACGATGTAGTCATGCAGACGGAAAGCATGCGCCTTGACGATGTTGTTGTGATAGCATACGGCGTCAGGAAAAAAGGTACAATCACCGGCTCTGTGGCAACAATCAAGTCACAGGCCATAGAGAGCACGCCTGCTCCGGCCTTTGACCAGGCAATGCAGGGACAGGTTCCCGGACTTATGGTCTTGTCGAATTCCGGAGAGCCGAGCACTTCCGCGTCTATGACCATCCGCGGAACAAACTCAATCAATTCAGGCACGGAGCCGCTCTACATTCTGGACGGAGCCGCAATTTCGGCATCGGATTTCAATACGATAAATCCGTCTGACATAGAGAGCCTTACGGTATTGAGGGACGCATCTTCAACGTCCATCTATGGTGCCCGCGCGGCAAACGGAGTGATTGTAATCACCACGAAAAGGGGACGTCAGACAGACAGGCCTTCCATCAACTATCGCATGCAGCTTGGATTCTCAGACATCGCCTGCGGAAACTGGGACTTGATGAATACCGCAGAGCGCATACAGTATGAGAAAGAAATCGGAATGACCGACGGAAAAGATTACGGCATTCTATCGCAGACTGACGTCAACTGGCTTGATGCGGTCTATAATGACAAGGCTTTCCTGCAGAGCTATGAGCTTTCCGTGTCAGGAGCTACCGAAAAGACAAATTACTATTTCTCAGGCGGATACTATGACCAGGACGGTATCGCTCCAGGCTCTTATTTCAAACGCTACTCCATGCGTTTCAATGTGGAGCAGCAGATGGCCAAATGGCTGAAAATGGGTACGAACACCATGCTCGGCTTCCAGAACATAGAGCAGGCCGACGAGGGAAACTATACGGTCGTGACTCCTATTTCGGCGGCGCGTTTCATGCTCCCTTACTGGAATCCGTTCAGAAAAGACGGCTCCCTTGCCTCAATCAACGACGGCTCATGGAAAGGACAGGGACAGAACCCGCTCGAGTGGCTTGAGAACAACCCTCGGGTATATAAGAAGTACAAGGTCATCTCAAACATATTTGCGGAAGCCAGACCTGTGCAGGGACTCTCAATCCGCTCCCAGTTCACCGTTGATTATTCACACAACACCGGATTCAGCAAGTCCAACCCGACATATGCTCCGAACCAGGGCGAAGGAAAGGCTACAAGGAACTCCGCGGACGGAATGTCACTGAGCATATCCAACACGATAGGCTACCAGTTTGACCTGAAGGACATTCATTCTTTCAACTTCCTGCTCGGACAGGAGGGTACGACATACCGTTATGAGAGCTTCGGCCTTTCGACCGCAGGACAGACCAATGATTTCCTTACGGACATTTCAACGGGAACCAGGGCTACTGCATGGAGCAGCGTATCTTCTGCGGATTATTCACTGCTCTCATTCTTCGCAAGGGGAGAGTATAACTACGATTCACGCTATTTCGTTGAGGTGTCGGCACGTACTGACGGCTCGTCACGATTCGGTGCGAACGGCCGTTTCGCAGGCTTCTGGTCTGCCGGACTCATGTGGAACATGAGGAACGAGAGCTTCATGAAGAATGCCGCCTCATGGCTCACCAATGCGCAGATAGCGTTCAGCACCGGTACGTCAGGAAACTCATCCATCCCTAACTATGAGCACCTTGCCCTTGTAGGCGGAGGAGCAGATTATGTGGGCAATGCCGGCGTGGTTCCTATACAGCCGGGCAATGAGGAGCTGGAGTGGGAGTCAACATGGACCACCAACCTCGGTTTCCATTTCGGCTTCTGGAACAGGCTCAATGTGGACTTGGAACTGTATGACAAGGAGACTACCAACATGCTCATGGAAGTTCCGCTCTCATATGCCACATCAAACGGTTTCGGATATAAGTGGGACAATGTCGGAGCGATGAG
>DBLW01000028.1 GCA_002298075.1 Bacteroidales bacterium UBA714
TGTGTGACGGCAGCTGGTTGTCTGCACCGAACGGTACTATCTGATATCCTCCGACACCTTGGGGATATGCTTCTCCCATATTCCCGGAAAGGTTCAGGAATGTAGAGTCTATTGCGCTGCCGACATTGTTTGCCAAGATAAATACCCTGCCGTCAAGACAGTGAGCAGCGAATGAATGGTCCGAAACTTTCTTTATATCACTCATTTCAATACTACTTTTTCTCCGTTGAAGGTCATCAGCAGCGGCTGATAGAACCTGCGCGGTTCCATGGTGTCAAGATCCAGGTAAGCCTCCACAAAATCCGCATCCCGGTGATGTTCTTTACATTCCCTTTTCCTCAGTCTCGCATGGTTGACCGCCACTATACCGTCACTTTTGCCCAATGATGAATTGTACGACATGAAAGTGAAGCTGAAGCTTTTCCCTTCAGCCGTCAGTCTTCTCATCTCCTTTATAGCCTCGTACAAATCCATACGCAAATGTACTCCAACTGATTGCCCCGATAAAGGACACGAAAACCGCCCTCCATTGTGTGAAGGGCGGTAGTTCTCACTTGATAAAAGGGGAGTGTATTGTGTGATATCTGTTTAAATACAGTTTGTAGGGACGGCTTTTTGTCTTATATGCAGCAGGAAATCCTCTCCAGCACGGAGGATATATATTTCTTGATCATATCACCCTGCACTTTTGTCATATTTGAAAAAGATACTTTCCCTTTCATCCTGTCATATCCGTAGTCTTCAATGAATTTACCTATTGACATATTCAGGAACATGGATGGGATGGATGCGACATTTTTGGCGTTCAGCATAACACCATCATCTATTTTTTGAACTAAAATGTCATACAATAGCGCACCAGCAGCAGGGTAAGTTCTGCCGTCCATCAAATCTTTAAGATATATCGTTATCATTGTTTTACCTCCTATAGTGTAAATTCTGCCATGTCTTCCTTGTCTGTGAAATTATACTCTGACAAAAGCGATACCATTGGCAGCCATTCGTCAATATGTGTGGGCCTGTATGTATATTTCATATTAAAGTACTATTGAGAACAAAGGTATAAAATATTATCAAAAAAGCCGATTCTTCTTCAGAAACGGCCGATATTTTGAGGGCTGTCGGGAATATTTTTCTGATAAGTATCTGAATTTCCGTGTATTAGGCTTATTGCGCTGAAAAAATAATCTTCTGATGAGCCAAAAGACCCCGGGCCGCCCTCTTTTACATTTGCGATTGCAAATGATGGGAAAGGTGATATATGGCGGAGGAGACTGTCACTGTGTGATATCAAGATTGGCCGGCAGTGCAGTGGAACGCCGTTTCAGCAGGTCGCGCCACTCCTTTGTCATAAGCATGTACTTGAACGAATCGGAAGGGTTGGTTGACTCCAATGGGAGTCTCGATATCGGCAGCCTTTCGGACGATTTGTCCTTATATGTGATTCCGTCCTTCACTTTTGTCCTGGCATTCTCAAGCGAGAGCTTCAGTGGCTTGCACGCAAACGCATCGATGAGCAGCATTGGCAGACGGTGGTCAGCATCGCCCATAAACTTCATCATGAAGTCATATTCTTCAGCCTGGCCTATGTTTCCCTGTCCGACAGACATCAGATGTATGTGCCATCCTGTCGGCCGGCCGTTCTCATCCTTCTCGATGGCGGCCTTCAGGTCGGAGATGTTGTCTTTCCTGATTTTCTTGTAGGCGTTGCCGCTCCTGTCGAAATAAAGATTCACTACTTTGTTGTTCATAGGTCCGAAATACTGTCTGAACTTACGGCCCAGTTCCGGTATATGCTCCGGAGCCAATGTGTATATGAACTTGAGCACACGCAGCACATCGCGCCCGCGTCCGGACTGCAGCTGAGAAACGCACATCGAACACATGTTGCCGAAGTCTACACCGAGTCTCAGCGGGCGGTTTCTGTCAATGTACTTCAGAACCCTACAGTCTTCAGCACCTGTCATTGAGATCTTGTCATATTCCTCCTCATTGATCCCATCCCAGTAGAAATGTACCTGTGACAGTGCAGCGTAGAAACGGTCACCGCTCTTGAGTGTCGGCCTCATCGAGAGGATGGCCGTGTTCAGGTCCGGCAGCTGCCCGTCTATCGCATCTGAGAACCATTCTGCTGTGAGGATGTCTGCGTTGACATACGATGATGCCCGGATGTAGAATGTGGCAGCATCAGGGCGTTTCCTGAGTGCTGTCCACCTTGACCTCCATAGATTGGCTGTCCGAAGCTTTGCCCGGCAGTCGTCCAGGTCCTTAATTGATTTTGTGCGGAGCCATTTGTCTTTGGCGGCCACATACTCATGCAGCGCCTCGTTTGCCACAAGTCCGGTCTTTATTACCATCAGTATTGACGGCACATCCATGTTCTTTGCCTGTTTCTGCAGCCAGGCATATTCGCCTACATGTGACGGATCGGCCACATCGGAGGTGAACATCACACCACGATAGAAGACGCTGCCTGAATATTGGAGGTTATATCCCCGGACTGCCTTCAGCAGGTTTGCAATCTTCTCTTCCTTGAAATATTTTGCCTCATCTCCGAACGCAAACACGTATGACGCTCCGGCAAGAGTTGACGGGCGGTCCAGACTGCCGAAGCGGATATTGAGCCCGGTGAAGAAAATGATGGTCCTCTTGTAGGATACCAGCCGGTTGAATGGTCTCCAGAAGTGTGGCTTCAGCCAGGCCGGAAGATTCTCTTTCTCGGCTTCCGAAAATTCAGGAGGTTCCTTCTCAATGACATAATGCTCCCCCTCCTTGAACCCTTTTCTTTCGAGACCTTCCAGAACCGACGGCAGCACATTGGCTGTAAGGTTGCTGAAGGTGTCCGCCACCCATACACACGGAGCACCGGGCATGTCATAGATCAGGTCAAGCAGCCGTTCCACCTGGATGTCGGTGGTCTTTGCCGAGCCTCGGCCGAACTCGCAATATGTCTTGCGTGCCCCGACCAGGGCTACCAGCTGTGCAAACTTGTTTTGGTACTGCACTGAAGCTGCTTCCGTGCGGTCAGGATTAACTTTCTTCCTGTGAGACATTTTCCAATATCTTTACTATATCCATATCTTCAATCGAAGCCTCCATCCTCAAGCGTTCCTTTTCCATGACCGGCACGTCTACCAGGGCATCTATCTGGCCTGCCAGTTCATCACGGTTGGCGGCTGGCAACCCTATGACTTCCGGACTGATGGAGAGCAGCCGGTACTGTTTCTGATACTGTGTATCCGGCAGTATGACAGGGTCCTCCTTGTCCAGATTGAGCACTTTTGATTTCTGCGTGAGGATGTTGGATGCAATCTCATAGTCCTTGGCCGTCTTGGCGGCATCAAGCGCAAGATGATAGAGGGCGTCATACTGGTCAGCTGCTTTCTCCCGGAGTGCAGCCTTGGAGACATTCCTGTTACAGTAGAATATTTCTACCGCTTCAGAATATATTCCTGCAGCACGTTCGTATGTGAAGTCGAACGGAGATGATGTGAGAAACTTGATTGTCTTCCTTTTCCCGAATCTTCCGTCAAGTGAGTAGACCATTGTGAGAAGGTCAATGTAGATTGCTTCATTCTCTGTCAGCTTTCCTCTGCTTCCCGAAGATATGTATTCAGATATGCGGTTGAAGGCGTCCATGTCGGCAGTGCCGCCGAACAGGTCAAGCTTTGACATGCTAAAGGATTTGTCCCGTGTCAGCTGCTGGAACTTTGTCACCGAATCGATGTCACCATTCTGGGCATTCCTGAAGATTTCCAGCTCTAACTTAGCCCGTTCCTGGAGTCCGCCTTGTCTGACGCATCGCGAAACGACAGAAGCTGGATTGAGCCACTGCAGATGAAACCAGTCAGGATCGAAGTTGAAATATCCGCAGATATCCTGCTCAGACCAGTTAAGCGCCCCAAGTTTGCGCAAGGTATCTAAGTCCTTCTCTGAAAGACCTGCGGTGTTTATATCTACTATATCAATCTTTCCCATATTCTTCTATCAGTCTGGTTACTTCTGCCAGTTCCATCTCTTTTGCCTTCAGCCGTGCCTCCCTTTCGTCAAGCAGATGCGGTTTGTTGCCTTTGCCGATTTCGCTGCGGATTCTCCATATGGCACCCTGTAGATTTTTCTGTTTCTTCAGAAGTGCCACAATTGACATTTTCCTTAATGAGGATATCCTTTTCAACGATGCGAAAATAGGATGTTTTCCAAGGCAGGAATGATGTTCTTTGTAATAAGTAAATTCGGAGAGGATTTTCCGATTTTGCCTATAATTTTCTATAACTTTTTTTGCTGTGAAAAAACACTCGTCAAGAGTTTCGCAAGCGAATAGCTCTTCATGTCCGGCCACATAGTTGTGATATGCGGTTATCTTGTCGGCTGCGAGGATTTTCAGCTCCGGTGGACAGTTCGGCTCTTTTAGGAATGGCCATTCGTTCCGGAACTGATTGGTCCAGAACTGTGCAGGTGCGCTGTCGGAAAACTTGGACAGGGCTTTACACAGAAGTTTCCGGTACCGTTCCGGATTGAGCCGGACCAATGTCTCCAGATGCCTGTTAGGTGCATATATATTCAAAAGCCGGAGTCCTTCCTGAACCCCGGCTCCTGATTGTAGCCATTTGCCTACGTCATTCATCAAACAGAGTCTGAAGCAGGAGCGGCGTGATGGCGTCAAGCCCGGCGGTATTTGCCACAATGTACTTTTTCCTGATCAGGGCTTCCATCACGACATGCTCGCATGGATTCCCCCTGAGTACCGGTGTGACAAAATTACCCTCCTTGAATGCAGCTTCTACGGCGCGTCCACGCGATGTGATATACTTTTTCATGAGCATTTCCGGATCCTCCGTCTTTTCCTCTCCGAGCTGGATGGCCATAACCTCCTTGTCAATCAGGACAGGCAGCCTGTTGTTGTAGTGCAGCCCTCCTTTTGCATCCTTGAACACTATAGGCATCTGAAGTTCCCCGAAGCTTACCGGTGCGCATGGAATAGCCACTGCCGGGACGAAAACGAATTTTTCCGCGACACTTTCATCAATTATGAGGTCCGCCAGGATTTCCTGTATTGGCAAGTCTTCTTCGACAGAGACAATTTTCTTGTCCACCACAGGGAGCATCTTGTCCCAGATTTTTCGCACAAGCTCTTCTTTGCCTGGATAGGAGCAGATTACAAGAATTGTTTTCTGTTCACTTTCTACAGGTTTGGTGTCAACGACCTCTGATGCTGCCATTGTCTTGACAATAGCGTCCTGCGCCTCTTCGGAAAAGTCGTTATCTACAGCAGTCTCCTGGACTGCTGTAGGTTCATCAAGTTTTTTCTTTATCTTTTTGCCCATGGTTATGCTCCTTCTGCAACGTCAGCTGCAGGATCTGCAATGTCCGGAATTGCACCGGCGTATGTCCCGTGAAGGAACGAAGAGTTGAGTTCCTGCTTGAATGTCAAAGTCCTTTTGATGGATTCATTGTTGTTGGTTGTCTCCACTGAGAGAAACAGAGGGTTGCACTTGCTTCCGGTAGCATTCATTTTGCCGGTGGCGCTACCGTCGCATACCTTTGTGAGGATTATGACACCTTTGTTCATGAATGCTTCGACGCATCCCCTGATATCGTCGGAGTCGCCAGGGTGTGAGAATGCAACTCCCAATTTGCATCCGCGGGCATCAGGATCGCCGCTATACTCTTCGGTGAAACTGATGGAATTTGGGGTTCCATATATGGCTATGGCTTTTGCCCCTTCCTTCAGTTCGTAGTCTCCGACCATCTTCGGATCTCCGACTGCTCTGGATGGCTCTTTGACAATGTCATCGACATCTATGACAATGATGTTCGGATCTTTAGGGATGGGGCATGCCGCCCCATCCCCGTTCTTTGGAATACTTACTTTTTTGTATGCCATAATAAAACAGTTTATTGATTGCTAAGCACTTTCTTCTGATTCGTCTTCTGTTTGCCCGGTAGATGCACCACCGTTTGTCCAGGCGTCCCCAAGTTTGGTCGGATCTGATGCTATGCTGTCAGACGGAATATACCCGCCAGGAACAGCTGCATATACAGCTTCTTCCACTTTGAAACCGGTGGAGAGTGAATACTCGCCAATGACATGTATGTCATAGTCGTATTCTTTGATCTTCTGGACGCAGTTGGATGCATTTGCCATGTCCACAAGCTCAACGAAGTTCGACTTCGGAGTCGCAAAGATAATCGGTGAGTTGTACATTGATGCAAGGGGGATGAGCGTGAACTTGGTGAAGCGGATCTGTCCGTTGATCATCTCACCGGTATATTTCCCGTTGACAGCAAAATCAGCCCTCTGATATGCTTTGAGAAGCTCAGGCGCACAATGGATTTCCATCTTGCCTGCAAAAAGTGAAGAGATTGAATCCACGAAACCATTGACATAGTCAAGCAGTTCCTTTTCTGTCAGTTTGTATGGATCTTTTGCTGCCTTGTAGAAGTTCATCTTACACTTAGGATCTGACTTTCCTTCCACAAGTATAGTTTCATATCCGTCCATGGAATTCTTAGCAGCAGGTGCCGCATCACCATCGTTCTTGACACCGGCATCCACGAACTTACCTTTACCGAGCATGGAGACTGTGATGTCTTCAAGAAGTTTCGGCAGGATATGCTCATTGATGATGTAGTGGGTAATCGGCATTTCTGCCAAAGTCTTACCCTGCTCGTACATGTAGAGCAGCCATGACGGGATGATGTCGGCCGGCTTGATGGACACATTTATCTTGTGCCTCCTGTAAGGAATCCTGCGAGGTGTGAACTTGGCTGTGCCTTTTGGTGTCCAAGCTGCTGTGAACTGCTGTGAAACCTCCGTCATGATAGCCTGAGATGCGATGTAGTCTGTGTTGGACTGCACTCTGGTCATGTGCTTGGCATCGTCGAAACCGGCATAGAGCCTTTTTGTGAGCAGTTCAAGACGCATCTTAGGCGGCATTGCCATCTGAAACTCTGAATTGAGGTCTGTCACGTCAATTGAACCGGCGGATGATTCCATCTGCATGAAGGCAAGAGGGTTGTCTCCAGCCAAAACCTGAGCTGCAAGTTTGTTGTGCTTGGAGGCCAGGTCAAGCTTGATGGCTGGTTTGAGGCTTCCGGCAGCGGATGCTCCGGGAGCCGGCTCCGGTTCCTCTATGAGCTTTGCAATCTCTCTCTGAAGTTTTGTGATGAGAGTGTTCTTGTCTGCCAGTTCTTTCTTGAGAGCACTTGTGTGAAAATTCACAGCTTCATCGAAGAGATCCTGTGCCTTTTCCTGCTGACCATCTTCGAAAGTACAGTTCTCCAGCTTGATCAGGAAGCCCTCTCCATAATTGGTCCTGATAAGATCTTTCTCTTCCTGTGAGAGTTCGACCTTACCGTCCTTTACAGCCAGGTCGGTCTTGCCGAGAAGATGGGCGACCAATTTGCCCATCTTGCTGTTTGAAAGAAATTTCTTTACTTCCATGTAAAACGATTTTATGTTATTTGAATTCGGCCCTTATAAATACATTTTCAATACACTCGGAAAGTGACTTCATCCCGTCTGCCAGTCCGTTCGTGATGGCTTTTGAAGCCATGAACAAAGCTCCGCTCAGCACACCCTCTGCCTCCGTGTCAAGATTCTTTCTGTTTGTCCTGATTGATTCATGAAACTCATGTACGAGCTCTGACAGCTCTTCCTGACAAAGTTCGTATTTGCCTTCAAGAGCTTCCCTGTAAGCCCGGTTCTTGTCTTTGGATTCAGGAGCATATACGGAAATGATGCGGGCACCGGTCTGCCTGTTTTCCCTGTCATCCAGGAATGAGGCGTATGCTCCTATGCTCCCAGCCTGCGAAAGACTGTTGTCAAGGAAAATGGCGTCACATTGTGAGGCTATCCAATATGCCGCTGATGCGACAGTGTCTGCGTGTACAATGATCGGCTTTCCCATCTCCTGGACTTTCCTGATTGCTTCAAGCATAGGGGGAATTGCATTTGACGCACCTCCGGGGCTGTCTATGTCAAGCACGAATCCGACCACATCATCCTTTTTAGCAAAGTCAAGAAGGTCATGGGACAGGTCAAGAGTGCCGACAGTGGCGCATCCCCAATATTTGGTCACTGGACCGTGCATCGGGATTACGATTACTTTCTTTGCTGTACCTTGTGTTTCAGCTTCAGTATCGTCATAGTCTCCGTTGTCATTATATGCAAGCGGGACATATGTTTGCATAGGTAGTTCTGTCGGAGTCCTGGACAGAAAATTCAATGCCTGAGGCAGGAGAGCCTCGGCATCGGAAAGAAGCCAGCGTCCGCGCAATATGTCGAGAGCCAGCTGGGTGTTATTCTGATATCTCCGTCTTTTCATCTAATCAGTTTTATGCAAAATTATAGATGAAGATTGGCGGAGAAAAGGACAGTGCTTAATCGCCTATAGTCTTATATTTGCATGAAATCTTTATAAGTGATTCAATTTCCGTCTTGAGATGCACAGGTAAATCCGTTGTGCCGAAGAAAATCCGCCTGCCATCAGCAAAGTCTATTATGACAGCAAGGTTTTTGTCAAGTCTTGGAACTCTGTTTCTAAGGCGGCATCCGAACTCTATTGTTCTCAGAACTCCTGACTCGGTATGTTCCTCGGTTTCCTTATAAGTTCCTGAGGACGGCACCATAGGTAATTTGATTGGGATTTTGTCTGTTGCATTCATGTCAATGATGTATGCGTCCTTTACAATTCTTATCATGCGCTACTTTTTTAGATAGTCTATATCCAAGGATTCAAACATATAATACACTTTCCTCAGCAATTTCTTTGAGACGGCTTTCATCTTTGCCTGCTCGGACCTGTAAATTCTTTTGTGCAGCGCATCATATGGATCGCAACCTGCGAGTTCACGGCTGGCTATGAAGGCCTCAATAATATCCTTCTTGCTGAAGCCTTTTCCCTCTGCTTTCAGATAGAATGCTTTGAGGTCAATGTCAAAAATGGCCATCAGACCGTAATTCAGCCGTTTCATGTCACCCTCTGAGTAGTAGATGAATTTGTTGGAAAGGTTCTGAGTAGCATCATTCATCGGAAGTTTCAGCTCCAGTACATAATCTCCATCCGGTATTTTTACTGGTCTTTCAGATTCGCGTACATGCGAAATCAGCAGTGCACCAAAGTCATGCGCACTTTTTACCATGCATGCATCATCATTCTCAGCAGGAGGAAAGAGGTACCGGAGATAATCTGTAAGCATGGCGTTTTCCGCCTTGAAAAATACCGTCATTTTCCCAAATTTAAAATAACCACCTATGTTTTCTATACTACAACAAACTACAAAACTACATCTATGGTTTTCAGATATTTAGCTGTTTTGAAAAAGCTACATTCTGTAGTTTTGTAGTTTTTCAGTTTCTTATAGTCGGAAAAGTGTAGTTTTCCAACTACAAAAAAACTACACTTTTCTACATAAAACTACATACTCTAAAATCTCATTCTATTTATAATCAATAATATATGAAAATGTAGTTCAATGTAGTTCTTGTAGTTTACATTTTGCCTCAAAATTTTCAAAATGCATGCTCAAAGATACGATTTTATTTCAATAAAAGCTTCAAGTAATGCTATTTATTTTAGTTTTAATCAGTTTGTTGTTGTGTGAATTACTGTGTTTTAGCTGTAGAACCTTACACTTTTTGTGGAACATTGTTTTGGTGCACAAAAAAGCAGCCCCGAAGGGCTGCCGCAATGTCTTTTATTTAATGTTGAATCTTTTAAGATCGTTTGGAAGATTACCTGGGGAAGCCTTGGCAAGTTCCGCTATCTTTTTCATGTCGTCTTCATTTATTATCCCTATATATGAAGCATCAGATAAAATGCGTTTGCGTTCAATCGTCTTTATTTTGTAGCAGTCAACAAAGCGGTACTGCCCATCAAGAAATTCGTAAATGTCAGGATAAATGCAATGCTGATAAGGGGCAATTATATGGGCAAGATTGGAGTTTATATTAGTGTTTATTAAAAGAACGCCGACAATGTATGAACTTTCATCTTCTCCGAGAATGACAAAATATTTGTCTCTGGAGGAATCCTCTGCTTTTTTGGGCTTCACACCGTCAGATTTGTACAACGTGGTCTTGAATACACTTCCGGCAGTAACGGATATCGATTTCAATTTATTCGAGAAGTCGCCGAGTTCCATTATCCAAAAATTTCGTCCCATTCAAGAGACTCCCTCAAATAATTAACTACATCTTCCGTCGCTCCACCCTCTCTTGCTATATTGAGGTCGTCCATGAACCTCAGTGAACCATCATTAAAGACTCTGGTCCATTCTGCGCCATGAGTGTCTCTCATTATTTGACCAAAATCCATTTCCGACACTTTTGCAATAGATTCATTCAGACACTCAATGGCTGATTTTGACAAGAAATTAAGATCGGGCTCTTCTTTGGCAATAAATGATTCGTCGCTAAATCCAATGGCGTCTGCCACGGAATCAATATTATCCTTCTTGCAAAATCTTCTTATTTCGCTTTCTCCACGGGAAATTCTCAAAATATTGTATATCGTAGAAGGAACAGGGCCAAATGGCAAAGCTGCGATCTTGTCGTTAAAAATCGGTGATGCCCATTTAGCAAAATGAATCTGTTGAGCATAATAAGCGGTCTTGACAATGCTATAGACATCACGTCTGTTGGCATTGCTATTCTGTATTATGTACAACAGAACCGCTTTCATTGTCTGGACTTCTTGTGGCTTCATAGTTCTTGATTTCACTGCAAAAATAATAATAAAAATTATTTTACAATATTTTTGCCATATATTGTAATGTCTCTGCTTGTCAGCAAGATAGAATTTACATTGTAGAAACATCGCATAACTATTGCATAATTTTATGTGATTTAGATATCTGCAAGGTCATGCCGGAATCACACCAGGCTTGCCACTCTTCCTCGTCAAAAGGGATGCGTCTGAGCAGATGCATAGAGTCATGAAACGAAATATTGACTAGTCCGGCGCAATGCATGTGGCAGATCATGCCAATAAGCACGGGTATATTGTTGTCAGGAATTCCATGAAGATAATTCACCCACACCATCAGTGGAAGGCTATTGATCCATGCGACATAGTTGTTCTGCTCTTTTGTGATGAAAGTGGCGTACCTGTAGCGGAACTCATAAAGCTGCCGCTCCGTGCGGAGCAGGTATTTCTCATACTTATTCATCTTCCTGCACATCTGAAAATATTGAAGGTGGTGCCTGAACGATTATAGATTTCTCTTCCTCTTCGACATCATCATGGAATCCATTCTCTACATCAAGGCTTATGTCATAGTTCTGCAGCAGCATGTCATAGTCGAAAATCATGGCTGTATTGACAGTACTGCTTCCTGAATCCGGATTGCCTGGGGCATAGCCGGCCTGATTCTCAATTTTACGGAAGCGCATAGACAAAGCCGTACCGCAGAATTCTGGAGAATTGGCAAGGTAATATCTGAGACTGTCTTTTGGTATGATCTTTCCTCCTGATTCTTTACCTTCCTTGGAATACAGTTGTGCAATACGTTTGAAGTTGATGAAGAGGTATCTCTTTGATGGGCTGAGCTCCACAGGAGTTGTGGACTCTTTTATCTTTACCGGTTTTGCAGGACCTGGTTTGATATGATAATCCACCTTTATCCAAATTCTGCTTGATGCGGCAAGGATATCGACAGTCTCCCAGAATCCTGAAAGCTCGTTGTTTTCTTTGGTCTTGGCGTTTTGCTCGACACACATTGAAGCCGAGATGTCCAGGAGTTCACCATAAGTGAAAGGAAGCCCGGAATGTCTTTCCACACTCTTGAATGCGGCAAGCAGTGTCGCCCAGTTCTTCAGTGTCCTGTCCTCTACATTGTATTTGCGGACTCGGTCATTCAAATCGGCGACCGCCTCATCCCAGGAAAGCCTGAAATTGCCTTGGAAAATATTCCTCAGCTGGATAAGCTGTCCGGTCAGATGAGTGAGTCCGCGTCTCTCTATCAGCTTCAGAGCCTCGTAGTTCCTTTTCTCCTGGTCGGAAAAGACTGTCTTATTGAATGTCAGGAAAACAAGACGGTTGAACAATGCGATATCGGCTGTTGGCATCTCTTGGCCGCTCATCACCACTCCGCAGTCCACAGCAGTAGTCTCCCTTTTCTTGTCATTGTCCATATTCATCCTGGAACGGCCGGCACCGTCCCATAATCCCTTCAGAAATTCCCTCCTCTCCAGATCAAGATCATTCTTGTACTCGTCGAGATGCACAATAGCATTTGACACCTCTGCCACTGCTTCCGCAAGTGCAGCTTTGGTGGTATTGTTGATATTCGGTGCCTGATTGTTCGGAATGAAGAATGATGTAAGCGAATGCCCCAGTTCTGATTTACCTGTACCTTTGGGTCCAAAGAGATTCAAAATAGGGAAACTGGTAGTTGTCCCTACCACGATATCCTTGAACAGGGACGCAATCAGAAAGCACAGGGCAATCTTGGCGTTATCCCCGAACACTGTTATAAGCTGTTCTGCATAATCTTTCATCGTAATGTTGTTTGTCACGACATACACAAATTTTCTCTGGTGCTGGTAACCATATATGTTGTCTTTCGTGTCAAGGGAGCATCCTGGCAAATAGAACTTCTGTCCTTTGATGTCTATTATCCCGAACTTGTCTGCGGCCACAAATGTCCCGTCGTCGAATCCTCCGTTTCCCCAGGCATAGAAGCCCCATTGCTTCTGCCATCCGAGCTGCTTGATTTCATCAGCAGACGGCATGTCATCATAAAGGTACTTCTTCAATAGTGTCATCTCCTCCTGTTTGGCCTCCCAAACGAAATTACCGGCACTTTCTGTCCTGGTCTTGAAATCTGTGAATGACACGAGTTCCGACTGATTGAACTTTATGACCGACTCCTGTCCCTTGCTGTTCCTGATTAGGAAGATCCTCTTTGCATTACGCTCATCCCTGATATGAAGAATCGGCTTGAACACGAAATTGCTCCAGCGTTTGTCCCCAGATTTGGCTCCAGCGCCGTAATAGCAGCTGTTCTTCTCGTAGAACCCATATTCAGCCAGCATATTGCCGGCCTTTTCGTTCTTGTCAAGCTTCCTGTTCCTCTCATTTGACGCCTTGACATACTCCGACCTCCATAGTCCACCGTTCTTGAACTCATTTTTGAAAAGTTCCAGATACATTTCCACTGCGTTCTGGTCTGTGCAGCATGCAAGGATTTGCGAAATCTCCACGATGACGGCAGATATTTCCGTCTGAGAACTCTTGCCGGACATCTTCCGCCTCGTAATCCATGGGATATAGTCGAACGTGCAGCGTTCCAGGCATTCGTCCCAGTCTTTGGAGTGCATCATAAAATACTCATCAGGATCCTTGCCGGCAGGAAGTTCCATCACCCTCACGGCAAATCCTGCTTCTGTAAACCGTCTTCCGTTTTTCTCGACAGCAGATATGCCGGCATTGTCAGTGTCTCCGCAAATGATGATTTTCTTTGCCTTTTTCCTCTTCAGAATTTCTATCTGCTCGTCAGTCAGGGATGTCCCCATCGGAGCCACTGCATACTCCTGGCCTATCTGATGCAGCCTTATTACATCCGGATTGCCTTCACAGAGTATAGCTGTCTCCAGTGTTGCAATTTTCCGTTGTGCCTGGAACAGGCCAAACAGAGTTTCTTTTTTATGGAACAGGGGAGTCTCGCTTGTATTCAGGTATTTTGCCACACCGTCTTTTGTTCCGATGTATCTTCCTGTGAATCCTGTTACATATCCGGTGCTGCTGAATGTTGGGAAGATTACTCTTTGCCTGAAAGTGTCATATAGCTCTCCTGAATCTTCATTACGTTTGATTACTCCGGCTTCAAGGAGCAGTCTGTCATCCTTCCATCCGATTTTCCTCAGATGCTTGAGCAGAGCATTCCCATCCGGGGCATATCCTATTCCAAATTCTGCAACAGTCTTTTCTCTCCATCCGCGTCTGGAAATATAATCCTTGGATGCCGGGAGGTTGACCATGGACATAAAGAACTCGTGTGCGGCCTTGTTGATATTGATAAGCTGCTCCTTCTTGAAATGCGCTTCCCGTTCCTCAGGGGTCATCTCCCTCTTCTCGTACCTTATGCCGTTCTTTTCTGCCAGGTATTCCAAAGCTTCAGGATAGGTGTATCCTTTGGATTCCCGGATAAAGGTTATCGCATTTCCTCCTTTTCCGCAACCGAAACAATGATATAGGTTCTTGGTTGCTGATACACTGAAGGAAGGAGTCTTCTCGCTATGGAATGGACAACAGCATACGTAATTGCCGCCACTGCTCTTTTTCAACTCAAGCCCCTCCGCCTCAAGCACGGACACAAGATCCAGTTCCAGAATCTGATTCACTACATTCTCCGGTATCATTTTACCCCTCCCAAAAAGATTATTATTTTATTTTGACATGTTACTTATCACTGATAGACTGCACAGCAGCCATCTTTTGCCTGCCATTAACGAAAGAACATCCTGTAGTTCTATGATTTTTCATCCTCCAGGAGCAAGTCATTTATCTTGTCGATGAGCCTGTCAAGATCTTCGATTGCGTCTTCCAATTCAGACATCTGATGGAAGAGGTTCGCGTCATCACTGCAGGACTTCCTTATCTCAAGCTCCTTGTATTGTTCTTCAAGTATTTTCTGATAGCTGTTCAGAACTGTCTGTATCTGCAGCAACTCTTTTCGTTTCAAGTTCATAATGGCAGAGTCTCTTTACTTTTTGTTCGGAAAAAGTTCTGTGACCGGAATTTTCTCGCCGGTCACCTTTCCCAGCACGTTGCTGACCAGATCCTGGTATAGCGGAAGCGGGTTGCGACGTCCCTGCATCCAGATATACACTGTAGAAATTGAGACGCCTCCTTTCAGTACCACATCAGCCAGAACTTGCTTCCTTTTCTCTTCCGGAAGTCCGGACCATACATGTTTAATCGTTCTCATACTTATTAAGTTATATAAAGATTTCATTGCTATTCTTCATGAATGAAAAATTGCTCAGCATCGTAATCCCATCTGATTTTTTGTTCAAAGAACATCTCGAAATCATCAACCAAAGCGCATAGACCAATCCTCGTGTGTATTGAAGCGATAAATTTTTCGTTGTTATAAACTTTATAGGCATTGAAGTCTGAAATGACAGGCGACAGGATCTCTCTGGTATGAGCATCATCATACGCATCCATATACAAGAACTCTCCATTGCGATACATCTCCATTGAGCGCATTTGGCAAGATTGGACAAGCGCATTGAGGACCTTCAAAGTTGTTTGGGTGCTTTTGTAGAAATCAGCTGTGTAAAATTCTTTTTGTTCTTTATTCATGATGCTGTGGTTTTAGCAGTTCAAAATCAAACCGGCCTGTCCCGGCAGTCAAGCGTCTTTCCGCTTTGTCGTTATGGTGTATTTTCACGGTGTCACGGCTTATGTTTCATAAGTTCCACATTTTTAATGTTTTCTATTTTATCTCTTCGTTCTATTTTGCATAACTATTGTAGAACGATTGTCAAATGTAGATATTTTATTTCTAAATAAGAAATTATTTTTCTCTTGCTTAGAAATTTGGTTTCTAATCTTAGGATAACTTATTAGTAATCAGCAAGTAAATTTGATATGAAAGAAATTGCAATTATGACACTCCAGGAAACAATATCACAAAACATTCGTAAGTTTTTAAATGACAAAGGGTTGAAGCAGGCTTCAATTGCATATAACTCAGATTATACAGAGGGAAAAGTCAGCAAAATTTTGAACGGAGAGCAAAAAATGACAATTGAAGACCTTTCTGTTTTTGCAACGGCTCTCTCTCTTAGAGAAATTGACCTTTTGACTTATCCAGACATATACTATAAAAAAGAGGAATCCGAAGCGGAGCCCGTAGAAGCGGTTTTGCAGATTAAACTCAAACAGGATAAGAAAGATCAAGTCCTGAAGCTTGTTTTTGGAGAGAATAATATTGAAATATTTAATAAGTAACTAATGAAATACACATTTCCTTTTTCTTCAAGTACTCCAGTCAATCCCATCGTGAACAAATGGAAAGGCGCTATTCCGGAAGCTTATCGCGATTTTGCAAGCCTGTATGACTTCCTTTTACATTTAGTATCATGGAATTATGAAAATGGTAAAATTGAAGGTGATGCTAATCCATTCTATAAGATTGTGGAATTATTAGAAGCAGATAAATTGCACTATAGTGATCTTTTAACTTTGAAGAAATATTATCATATTGATATTATCAGATACCTATTGGCGAATAATCTTGCAGAAGTGTATGTTCATTATCCGTGTTATTGCCCAGCTGACTTAAGAAAAGCTTTGAGCGTTCGTAATAATCGTACAGGTAGGTATGCTCTCGCAGAAATCCTCTCATACTCAATCTGAGATATGGACTTTAATGTAGCTGTTAATTACTAAAGCTCTTGAATTCTATCCAACAAAAAATATTATGAAGAAAATAATCTTTCTACTCAGCATTTTGCTGATTTCGGGATGTGCTATGCAGCGGCAGCGTCTGGTATCAACATTTTTTCTGGACTATAGACCATATACGGAACATGGTTTCTTTATAAGTCCGGATCCATTTACTGGCAAATTTATTCCAGTCGGAGACTTGTTCATTACTGTAATTCCTGGAACAAAGCCTAAAAAGGCTCAGGAAAAGGTGGCAATTGATTATGAGCGTGCATATTTTGATGATATTTATGCTGCTCCCACTCCTTCCCAAGTATTTACCAAAGAGACAATTTCTCCTGAAGAATTATTGGAAATAGCTGTTTCTGAAGCGAAAAGAGTTGGGGCTAATGGCATCTCTAATTTCAAATGTGAGTGCATAAGAGATATCAAGACTAACACGGTGGAGAATTATTGCATTTCTGGATTCTGTATCAAAATAGACTAAAATATCGGGCTGAGCCAGCAACATTTCATGACATGCTGCTGGCTCATTAGGATTCGCAATAGTCCCAGGACAAAAACGGGAATATGAATAGTGGATTTTAATGTTTTTCTGAATATAATCAATAGATAATCAGGTATAATGCCTACTAAAAATAAGAGCCGGAGAATCCTGGTATCTCAACAAATTCCTCATAAAGAATTGATTGGCAGTGATTTATGGGGAGATAACATCGAAATCGGGATGCATCCGGGATATGAACATTTTTCCTTGTACGATGCCTGTATGGTGTTGTGCAAAGAAAAAAATGTATTTTTTCAAAC
>DBLW01000174.1 GCA_002298075.1 Bacteroidales bacterium UBA714
TGTATGTCCAACGCTTTCATTCTGTGTCAAGTTGTTTCTGATTGTCTTTGCAGCCGCCTTGTCTGCGCCATCGTTCAGGCGGGCCTGGCTCCGTTTGCGGCCTGGCTGTTTGTTTTTGGGAATGCAAAATTACAAATTATATTGCATTTCATAAATCAATTTGCTAACTTTGTCCGGCATTTTGGAAAGAAAATAAAACACAAAAATAATGAGCACAATTTTCAGAAAGGTTTTGACCTATTTCATTCTCCCTGTATGTATTGCGGGGCTGGTCTATCTCAATGTAAAGAGCATAAGCGAACCTGTGGAGTTCAAGAAGCACAGGGAGTATCGTGAGAGTGTCGCGGTACAGAGGCTCAAGGATATCCGTGACCTTCAGGTCGCATTCAAGAATGTCAACGGTAGATATTCGCCTACGATTGACTCTCTCAAAATGTTCTATGGCGAGGGCAAGATGAAGATTGTGATGCAGGTAGGCTCAAAGGATGACTCTGTTGCAGTAGAGCACACCAAGCAGATGAAGAACAAGTTCCGCAATCTCAAAGGCGAGCAGCTCAACCGCAAGCTCAACGAGCTGTATCTTGCAGGTGACAAGGATCTGGTGTTCCAGGTGAATAGCGAGGTTGCAGTAAAGGACACCCTTTTCAAGGGACGTACAGACTTTAATATCGACTCTCTTGCTTTCATTCCTTTCAGCGGGGACTCTGTTCTCATTGCTTCTACCATCAAGACTGTCTCTGGCGTGAAGGTTCCTCTCTTCGAGGCTTCAATGCCTTTCAAGTCTCTTCTCAAGGGTCTTAATGAGCAGCTCAGAATCAACCTTGACGCAGAGAGGGAGGACCAGGGCAAGTACAAGGGCCTTCAGGTCGGAAGCATCTCTGCACCTAACAATAACGCAGGTAACTGGGAGTAGTATCTCCTGATGTCCGGAGCGGCATCTCAAAGAATAATTATGGCAATACATAATGACAGGATATCCATTCAAGTCGGCTTGAGTGGATATTCTTTTAAAATATGGGCTGACGGCAATCTGCATTCATCCGGCTGGATGGGTGCGGACCGCATTTTCACTGCGACGGAACTTCAGAGACGCTATGATGTGGTTGACATCTCTGTCTTTACTTCGAAGTGCACGCTTGTGCCGTCCAATTTCTTTTCGCCGGAGCGTGCGGCGGAAATGCTGGCCGACGTCGTGGCCATAGGGGCGGATGACCCTGTGGATTATGTGGAGATTCCTCATCTGGCTTCTGTCCTTGTTTATTCAGACATGACTGGGGGCATGCTCACCAAGGTTCTCGCAGAAACGGTGCGCAGGCCTGACGGGAGCAAGTCAAGGCCGCGTCCTGAACTTTATTATATGTTGGAGCAGCTTCCTGACCTGCTGGACTACAACAAGATACTCGCCTCCTATATGGACGGCTACCTTTATCTGACTATTGCGCAGGGCAAGAGCCTTCTGCTATGCAATACATATGCGGCTGCCGACTTCACAACGGCGGAGTATTTCCTCTTCCTGGCAATGAAGAAGCTGCAGCTTAACCCGGAGGTGTCAACGGTGTTTTTCCGGACTCCTCTGCTTGATGACCAGGAGATGTCACTTTACCGTTATTTCAAGAATGTAGAGCAGTTGTGAGAATAATCGGAGGAAAACATAAGGGGAAGGCGATACTGCCTCCCAACGGATATAAGGCGAGACCTACTACTGATTTCGCCAAGGAGGGCCTGTTCAATGTGCTCGACAATGAATACGAGCTTGAGGGACTGAAGGTGCTTGACCTTTTCGGAGGAACTGGGGCCATCTCGTATGAATTTGCCTCGAGAGGGGCCGACAGGGTATATTGCGTTGAGATGGCACCCCTGCACGCCTCTTTCATAAAGTCGCAGGCCTCAAAACTCGGGATGGACAATCTTACTGTGGTCAGGCATAATGTGTTCGAGTTCCTGGACATATGCAGGGAGAAGTTCGACATAATATTCGCTGACCCCCCGTATGCGATAGATGGACTTGCAGACATTCCTGACAAGGTGTTTTCAAAGGACATCCTGCACAAAGGGGCATATTTCATCCTGGAGCATCCGGATACGTTTGACTTCAGCTCCCATCCGCGCTTTTTGAAGGAAAAAAAGTACGGTAATGTGCATTTCTCCTTTTTTGAGATGCCGGAGACGGAATAATTCTTATTTTTGCGCCTTGAAAAGGATTTGCATGATGAAAAAAATCGTGGCAAGCATTATCTTGTCCCTATGCGTGTGTGTCACATACGCCCAAACTGCCAGAAGTCTTTTCTGGTGCACTGATTCCCTGCAGGTGGAAGAAATCGTCTCAGAGACAGCGGACCTGCACGAAAGCGTAGGCCATTGCGGTCCGGCTGTTGAGAACAGCCATATGGCGTTGCGCATATATTTCGATGACAGCGGCTGTGTTGACGTCTATTCAAAGAGCGGACGTGGCATGGAGCTCCTGGAGTATAAGTGGAATACTACAGAAGGACAGAGGGATACGCTTGCGGCAGGCTGCTGTGAGTATTGTGCCTCTGGTACCGTCGGGCTTGGCGGAATAGCGCTTTGGGACGGGGATAGGGAGGTCCGGCTCGTGGCAACAAAAGGCCGTACGGCGCGCGTGGGTGACACCAGAAATGGGTCTTACGCCGAAATGATTGCCTATGGCGTACCTTATATGGATGATTTTGTGGATATTTCCATAAGGATTGACGTGACAGTGAAAAGCCGTGAGGCTGTAATCACAGCTTCGGAACTTTCGGGAAAGAAAGTGCAGTTTATGACCGGAGTCAATTTCCATGACGGGCAGCGGGTCTCTTATGATGAGAATCATATAAGCGTGTGGGGAGTGCATCCTGTCGAGGCTTCTTCGCGTCCGGTTCCTGTCGGGGCGGGAATGTTCTTCAGGAAAGGCGATTTCCAGCAGGTTGACCGCACAGATGATATGGTGCGCCTGGTTTCCGTGCCTGCCTCCAAAATCAGGACTCGCGTTGTAGCCGCCTCTTCCAAGGAGGCTGAACTGAACAATGCGAAACGTTTTGAAGCATATATGGCGAAATAGTGTAGTTGATTAATTATAGAAGTATGAACTTAAAGCTTAGCGATGTGTTCAGACCGAAACTCTTCGGCCTGTTCGGTAAAGGTCAGTATGACAGCAAGACCTTTACGTCTGATTTGATTGCCGGCATCATAGTCGGCATAATTGCTCTTCCGCTTGCGATTGCATTCGGTATAGCGAGCGGTGTGACTCCTCAGCAGGGACTCATTACGGCAATTGTTGCCGGTTTCCTGATTTCGTTTTTCGGAGGGTCGAATTTCCTTATAGGAGGTCCTACCGGAGCATTCATCGTGATTGTCGCCGGAATCGTTAGCCAGTATGGCATGCAGGGGCTTATAATAGCCACCATCATGGCCGGAGTCTTTCTTGTGGTCATGGGCGTGTGCCGTATGGGCGTGATTTTCAAATTTATCCCTTACCCTATTGTGGTCGGTTTCACGAGCGGTATAGCGCTGACGATTTTTTCAACCCAGATGAAGGATTTCTTCGGACTGCCGCTTGATTTGTCAGTGCCTGCCGGTTTCATCCCTCAGTGGGGCTGCTATTTCCAGAATATCGGCAACATAAGCCTTACGGAATTGCTAATGAGCACGGCATGCCTGCTTATTTGCATTTTCTGGGGACGTGTCACAAAGAAGATACCCGGCTCCCTGATTGCGCTTATTCTCGGTACAATCGCTTCTGTACTGCTCAGCCGCTTTGCCGGAATCGAATTTGCGACAATCGGCTCGAAATTTCCGGAATTGGCGAACGGCCTTCCTATGCCGAAGCCTGTCGCTCCGGAATTTGATTATGACACTATCAAGGGACTGGTCTCTCCGGCTTTCACTATTGCAATCTTGTGTGCCATTGAGTCACTGCTCGCTGCCATGGTTGCGGACGGAGCTACCGGAAAGCACCATAATTCCAATACAGAGCTGATAGGCCAGGGTATAGCCAACATTGTGACTCCGCTTTTCGGCGGAATTCCTGCTACCGGAGCACTTGCGAGAACCATGGCCAGCATCAATAACGGCGGAAAGACCCCTGTGACCGGTCTTGTGCATGCTTTCGTGCTGTTGCTGATTTACCTTTTCCTCATGCCGTATGCGATATACATTCCGCTTTCATGTCTTGCCGCCATACTTGTGATGGTTGCATACAACATGAGCGAGTGGCGCACTTTCAGATATCTGCTCAAAGGTGACAAGTCTGATGTGGCCGTGCTGCTCATCACGTTCTTCCTTACAGTCATTGTTGACCTTACAGTAGCTATCGAGGTGGGCGTCGTGATGGCTATCGTCCTGTTTGTGAGGCGTGTCATGGAAACTTCTTCAATCCAGGTGCTTGAGGGAGACCGTGTGGCGGCTACAGAGAATGAGGAGATGGCTTCACTTGAGGATACGGAGCATCTTGACATTCCGTCAGGTGTTGAGGTTTATGAGATAAACGGGCCTTTCTTCTTCGGTCTTGCAAGCCGTTTTGAGGAGTTTGAGAAGATGAAAACGGCTGATACCAAAGTCAGGATAATCAGGATGCGCAAGGTGCCTTTCATTGATTCAACCGGAGTGAACAACCTCCGCAACCTTTGCGAAAGGACGCGCAAGAGGGGAGTGACCGTAATCCTTTCCGGTGTGACGGAGAATGTGCGTGCAACTCTCGGGAAATTCGGCGTTGACAAGGAAATCGGTGCGGACCATATTTTCCCGCATATAATCCCTGCGCTTGCAAAAGCGAACGAAATTGTTTCGAAATAATTTAAAACGGCGGCTGGAATCACCTGGCCGCCGTTCTTTGTATCATTGTATCATGCCGTGCTCTCTGAACCAGATGAGCGCGTCTTTGACTGCTTCTTCCGTCGTGCGGAATCTTATGCCGAGCTCGCTTTCCGCCTTGGCATGCGAATAATAGTTCCCGACGCATAGTAACTTCATATTTGTCAGAGTCGCCTCTGTCCTGATACCTATTTTATATAGGGCGCTGCATATGCCTCCGGCAGCCA
>DBLW01000061.1 GCA_002298075.1 Bacteroidales bacterium UBA714
TACGGGAAGGGACGCACGCCTAATCCCGATGTGCTTTGCAACAGGGAAATCAAATTCGACGCGTTCCTCAAATGCGCTCTGAAGCTTGGGGCGGACATGGTGGCTACCGGACATTATTGCCGCAAGGAGACGGATGAAAACGGTGTGCATCATATTTTCGCCGGACTTGACCCTGGAAAGGATCAGAGCTATTTTCTTTGCCAGCTCACCCAAGAGCAGCTTTCGAAAGCCACGTTCCCGATAGGCGGACTGATGAAGAGTGAGGTGCGCAGGCTTGCCCGTGAGGCGGAACTCCCGTCTGCAGACAAGAAGGACTCTCAGGGGATATGTTTTGTCGGAAAGGTCAGCCTCCCTGTTTTCCTGCAGCAGAAGCTAAAGCCTTCAGAGGGAGATATTGTCGAAGTCTATGATGCATACTATGAGAATGACGGGCAGTATGCGTTTGTACGTGACACGCTCAGCTCCATTATGAATGACAGTTCGGCTGAGGTCAATATGATTACGGAATACATTTCGGAAGACAAGTCCTCGTGCACAGGGCGGTCCGCATGTCCATTCTCAATGGAAAAGATTGCCGCTCTTGACGACGGAACCCTGATGAGGCTTTCCATGCCGGTCAAGTATGACATACAGTTCGAGACCGAGACATACCGCAGCGGAAAGAAGCATATAAAGAAGACGCGCTACAAGGACAATCCGTTCGGAAAGGTCATCGGACGTCATGACGGGGCACAGTTCTACACCATAGGACAGAGGAAAGGGCTCAATGTCGGCGGCCACAAGGACTCGGTTTTCGTCATAGAGACCGATACCGGGTCAAATGTAATATATGTCGGCGAGGGACACACCCATAAGGGGCTGTCACGCAGCTGCCTCAGGATATCGCCGGAAGAAATACATTGGATACGTCCTGATATGGTCATGGAGTCCGGGGAGATAAGGCGCTGCAAGGTACGCATAAGATATCGCCAGCCGTTGCAGGATGCCACAATGATAATGAGGGAGAACGGTCTTTTCTTCCTTTTCGACTCGCCCCAGCGTGGAATCACTCCCGGGCAGTTTGCCGTATGGTATGCTCCCGTTGATTTTGGTGCAGAGGATGTCCCTGCGGAGACGTCTGTTGAAATGCTCGGCTCTGGTGTGATTTGAGCAGCGGGCATGGTGCGATATGCGGTCCCGGACAGGAAGCCTATAGTGCCTTTGCGGCAGAAATGCCTGCGAGGTAACCGGTAGAGAAAGCCATCTGGAGATTATAGCCTCCGGTATCCGCGTCAAGGTCCAGTACCTCTCCTGCGAAATAAAGCCCTGGAACAAGCTTGGATTCGAGGGTCTTTGCCGTGAATTCCTCTGGCAGGACTCCTCCTGCCGTGATCACGCATCTTTCATAGCCTACAAAACCGCCTATGTCGAATTTCCAGTTTTTCAGCGTCTTGGCAAGAGTCTTGTGGTCAAGTCCAGGGTTACATTTCACAAATGCCGGAATCAGCTGCTGTGGGAGGACTTTGCCGAGCAGCACCCGGAAACGGTCTTTGTACGGCTTTCCTGCACTGCGCCTGTCTTTGGAGATGTCTTCCCATAATGACATGAGCCTTCCGGACAGGGCTTCCGGACTTACTGCCGGCTTGATGTCAATTGATATGCCGGCTTTTGAACCATTGATGATTCCTTTGACGCATCTGCGGCTTATCTTGAATCCGACAGGTCCTTCTATGCCTCCGTCAGTGAAATCAATGTCCCCGAACTCAGTCTGTACCGGATTTCCGTCTATTATGAGGGTGACGCTGACATTTTTCAGCTGGTTGCCGCATAACGCGCTTCCGGCCTCGGATAGGGGAGTGCTCCTGCCGATATGTCCTCTCGTGCCTTCGTACCATGGACTTCCGTCATATTCTTTCTGTTCAGATGACTCTCTCTTGTAGCCTTTGGGCACGATTGCAGTAAGTGACGGGAAAAGCTGGCTGACAGAATGTCCGCACTGCCTGGCCCATCCGTATCCGTCTCCGGTCGAGCCTGTTGCCTGGTATGAAAGCCCGCCTGTGCAGATTATGAGCTTTCTGCAATCATAAACGCTTCCGTCAGAGCATCTTATGCCGAATTTTCCGTCTTCAGTGTGTTCTATGGCACAAACCTCCTTGCCGCAGCATATCTCCGCTCCTGCCTTTTTTGCTGCCCTCAAAAGTGAATCCACGACGTCTGCGGCTGATTGTGAGACAGGAAAGGCCCTGTCACCGCGCTCCACGACTGATTCCATTCCGTTCGCCTGTAGATATTCAGTCATTTTCTCCGGGGGCAGATTGAAAAACGAAGGCTTTAGGAAATTGGCTTTCGGATGTATGTGCCCGCTGAATTCGCTCCATGGCTTCACATTGGTGAAATTGCACCTGCCCTTGCCGGTAATCATTATCTTGCGTCCCGGCCGCGGCATTTTCTCGAGCACTATGACCCTTCCGCTCCCTTCCTGCTTTTCTTCACCTGCTGTCTGTGACGTTAGTCTTGATGAGATTGTCTGTGCCGCTCCTGATGCTGCCATCATTCCTGCCGCTCCTGCTCCTATGACGATAATGTCTGCCGAAAATTTCTCCATGGTTAAATGCAAATTCTGGATAATGCATGCAAAATTATAGAAAAATATCTAT
The DNA here is from genome assembly GCA_002298075.1 of Bacteroidales bacterium UBA714. Lineage (GTDB taxonomy): Bacteria > Bacteroidota > Bacteroidia > Bacteroidales > UBA932 > Cryptobacteroides. The sequence goes on from DBLW01000061.1 coordinate 2,637, forward strand.
ATTTGCAGTCCCTTTTGCAAAAAGGAGATAACGTTGCCAGTTTAGCTTAGTTGGTAGAGCATCGCATTCGTAACGCGAAGGTCGTGGGTTCGACTCCCATAGCTGGCTCAATGAAAACGGAGCGGTCAGAAAGATTTGGCCGCTCCGTTTTTGTCATTTCCCGAGAAGAATCGTATCTATTTCAGTCTTGAACTTTCCTTTCTGACGTGCCCCTATTGTAAGTACAGGGTCTTTCCCTACAGGAATGTAAAGAACTGCAGGTATCGAACTTATGTTGAAAGCCCTTGCAAGTTTCTTCTCTTTGCTAATGTCAACCTTGTAGATGTCTATTTTGTCGCCGTACTCGATTGCCAGTTCTTCGAGAATTGGTGCGATCTGCCTGCATGGTCCGCACCATGAAGCATAGAAGTCCACAATTGCCGGCTTGTCTGACAGATACACCATCTCCTCAGCCGTAAAATCATAGATTCTGGTCTTGAACTCCTCTGTGGAGAGCTCTTTCACAGCTTTAGGATGCACCTGCTCTTTTGTGTTTTTGGCGCCCGCATTGCTGCAGGCCGTCAGCGTCATCGCTGCAATGACGGCAATGGCCATCGTAAGGTGTCTTTTTGTCATGTCTTGTAGGTTTTGATTAGTGTCTTGTCTTATCCTTTGCCGGGTCAGGAGCATTAAGGGCCTCTTCAAGACTGATTCCGAGAGCCTTTGCCACTCCCTCTCCATATGACCGGTCCGCTTGATAGCAGTTGCGCACATGCCTCTGCTTGATGAACAGCTTGCAGTCTTCCATATGCCGTGCAGTGTTCTCGCAGGTTGCCTTCCGGTCTTCATCGGACATCAGCCTCCATAATTTTCCTGGCTGTGTATAATAGTCATTGTCATATTCCCTCTCGTCGTAATTGTACGCGTCGCCTCCCTGAAGCGGCGGTTCTTTCATGTGTGGGGAGTCCTGCCATTCTCCGAAGCTGTTCGGTTCGTATGCTACTGTTCCTCCGTAATTGTCATCTGTCCTCATCTGACCGTCCCTATGGAATGAATGGAACGGGCATCTTGGCCTGTTTACAGGAATGAGGTTGTGGTTCACGCCGAGCCTGTAGCGCTGTGCGTCGCCATATGAGAAGAGCCTTGCCTGAAGCATCTTGTCCGGGGAGAAGCCGATTCCGTCGATTATGTTCATCGGATTGAAAGCCGACTGCTCCACTTCAGCAAAGAAGTTTTCCGGATTGCGGTTCAATTCAAGTATTCCCACGTCTATCAGAGGGAAATCTCCGTGATACCATACTTTCGTAAGGTCAAAAGGATTCACTTTGTAAGTCTTTGCCTGCTCTTCAGTCATGACCTGTATCTGCATGAGCCATCTCGGATATTCTCCGCGCTCGATTGCCTCGTAGAGGTCGCGCTGGTTGGAATCGCAGTCTTTTGCCACCACAGCTTCTGCTTCCGCGTCTGTGAGGTTCTTGATTCCCTGCAATGTCCTGAAATGGAATTTGACCCATGTCCTGACATTGTCTTTGTTGACGAAACTGTAAGTGTGGCTTCCGAATCCGTGCATGTGCCTGAAAGAATATGGGATTCCTCTCGGGCTCATTGTGATGGTTATCTGATGTAGGGCTTCGGGAAGAAGTGTCCAGAAGTCCCAGTTGTTGTCTTTGCTGCGCATGCCGGTGCGAGGGTCGCGTTTAATCGCGTGGTTCAGGTCCGGGAATTTAAGCGGGTCGCGAAGGAAGAATACAGGTGTATTGTTTCCTACCAGGTCCCAGTTTCCCGTGTCAGTATAATATTTCATTGCGAAGCCTCTGATGTCCCTTTCCGCATCAGCGGCTCCTCTTTCTCCGGCCACTGTGGAGAACCTGACGAAGCATTCGGTCTGTTTGCCTATATGCGAGAATATTGATGCGCGTGTCCACTTCGTTATGTCATTCGTGACAGTGAAGGTACCGTATGCTCCCGAGCCTTTGGCATGCATGCGCCTTTCCGGGATTACCTCCCTGTCGAAATGGGCGATTTTTTCAATCAGCCACGGGTCCTGTATTGTAACCGGGCCGGACTGGCCTGCTGTCTGGGTGTTCTGATTGTCTGCAATTGGACGTCCGTTGACAGATGTCAGTACATTCATCTTTGGGGATTTCTTTTCTTTCATAATCTATAAATTTTTGTGTCCGTTTCTGTGCAGCATCATGCTCATAGCCGGCTGCGGAAGCGGACAAATCCAAATCGGATGCCAGCGGCATGTCCGGAGATATTTTTTTGCGTGATTTTCTCCGGTTGCCATTGCCTATGAAAGATTTATTTGTAAATTGCACATCATAAGCCGTCCACTTATTTGAATTCTGACCTATTGCTTTTTGAATATCGCTCATAAAGGTAAATCATTATTCTTTTATAAAATAGGCTGGGCTATATGAGATTGTTGTAACTTCTGCGGGCCGGCTGATTTTTCCGGGCTGCTTCAGAACGTTTTATTTATTAATTTTTATTGTTTTACATTATGTGCGGTTTTATGAAAAAGTGGATTGCTGCATCGCTTCCTGTCGTGTTGGCATCAGTCTTTGCCGGATGCGGCAACAATGGGGAACTTACACCTGAGATCAATTTGACAATCGGAACTGAAGAGGTCGTGGCTACGGCTTCCGGAGGAAAGTATAAAGTTGACTATAAACTGGAAGGCTTGAGTGCTGCAGAAAAGCCGGTGGCCTCATGTGCCGCAGCTTGGATAAATGATTTTGATGCGGGAAATTCCTGCGAATTGTCTTTCAATGTCGATG
>DBLW01000029.1 GCA_002298075.1 Bacteroidales bacterium UBA714
GGCTGCATGAAGGGCTTTGGGGGCTTCCTGAGGCTTTCTGTGCTTCAATGTTTGACAGGGATGCTGTCGAGATGGAGTGCGCCGCGGAAAATTTGCCGCAGGGGCTGACTTTTTTCGAGAAGATTGCCCTGCTGTCAGCATCAAAGGCTGTGTGTGCAGCTGGTATTGATCCTTCTTCGGAAAGAGTCCTCTTTGTGCTTTCTACTACGAAAGGCAATGTGGAGCTTTTGGGGAATGCCCAGTCATATGCTCCGGGATTTGCGCCGGGATTTGCTCTTGGGCGGGAGACCCTGCACAGCTCAGCCGGCCTTATTGCTGCTCATTTTTGCAATCCTAATACCCCTGTCGTCGTGTCCAATGCCTGCATCTCAGGACTTTGTGCCCAGATTGAGGCCATGCGTGCCTTGCGGAGCGGAAAATATGATTATGCCGTGGTGACCGGGGCAGACTGCCTTTCCGCATTTATAGTATCTGGATTCCAGTCGTTCAAGGCATTGTCACAGGAGCCTTGCCGTCCTTTTGACAGCGGCAGGAATGGGCTTAACCTCGGTGAAGCCGCTGCAACTATAGTATTTGCGGCTGAGCGCACTGCCTGCTGTGCGGAGACCTATGGGACGGGAAAAGGTGCAGCCTTGTCGGGAAACGGTTTTGGCGCCTGGATGGCCGTGAGCGGTGCGACAAGGAATGACGCGAATCATATTTCCGGTCCTTCACGCACGGGAGAGGGCAGTTTCAGGGCTTTGCGGCAGGTGCTTGCCGATGCATGTGCTGATGAACTTGCATTTGTGAATGTGCATGGCACCGCTACGCCTTATAATGACGAGATGGAATCAATTGCCATAAACCGTGCAGGCCTTTCAGATGTGCCTGTGTGCGGCTTGAAAGGTTATTTCGGACATACTTTGGGAGCGGCCGGAGTGCTTGAGACCATAATTTCGATGAAAGCCGCGGATGATGGATGCGTCCCTGCGACAGCCGGCTGGAAGGAAAACGGAGTTTCATGCCCCGTTTCTGTGTCGTCAGAGTGCCGTCATACGGATAAAAAGGCATTCATAAAGCTGCTTTCCGGCTTCGGCGGCTGCAATGCGGCTATGCTTTTCAGAAAAGGAGGTGAGATATGACCATAAAGTCATGGGTAAGGATAACGCCGGACGCGATTGTCTCGGACAGGCCTGTCCCGGTTGCTGAAGGCAGCGGAAAGGATATGCTTGTGTCGGCTTTCAGGGCGCTCGGGTGCGGTTATGCGAAGTTCCACAAGATGGATACCTTGTCGAAGGCAGGGTTTCTTGCCTCTGAGATTCTGCTTTCCGATGAGCCTGGGCGTTTTGAGCCGCGGGAGGACCGGGCTGTGCTCCTGTTCAATTCAAGCGCTTCTCTGTGCGATGACAGGCATTACCAGAATACCATAAATGACCCGCAGAACTGGTTCCCGAGCCCTGCCGTTTTCGTCTATACCCTGCCGAATATTGTGACAGGCGAGATTGCCATACGCAACAAATATTACGGAGAGACCTGTTTTTATGTCATGGAAAAGCCTGATGCCGGGGAGATATGCCGTATCGTGGGCAATGCTTTCCAAGACAGGGTCATGAGGTCGGCCGTATGCGGATGGGCGGAATGCAGCGATGATGACACTTTTGAGGTAGTGCTTTTCCTTGTGGAAAAGGACGGGGACGCATCAGGTGTGCAGTGGAATACGGAAAACATATCGGCGGCGTTCGGATGCCGCAAGTGAATGGAGCAAAAGTAATTAAAACGATGAATATGGAAGAACTCATAGAAGGACTCAAGCTTCAGATGATTGAAGCACTTAACCTTGACGGCATGACGCCGCAGGACATTGACAATGACGCTCCCCTTTTCGGGGACGGTCTCGGGCTGGACTCGATAGACGCGCTTGAGCTTATCGTGCTGCTCGAAAAGAATTATGGGATAAAGCTGGCCAATCCGTCCGAGGGCAAGGAAGTTTTCCGCTCTGTAGGCGTGATGGCGGACTATATTCAGAAGCACAGGACAAAATAGGACTGTCTGATGGGATCTCCGGTGCTTGTTACGGGGGCGGGAATCATTTCTGCCATAGGAAACTGCAAATCTGAGGTGCTTTCGTCTCTTCAGCAGGGCCGCAGCGGCATATCGCGTCTGAAATACATTGATGCAGGCGGGCTTGATGTGCCATGCGGAGAAGTACGCATGACTGATGCGGAGCTGAAGTCTGCCTTGGGGATAGATGAGACGGAGCTTATGCCGCGCACTTCCCTTCTTGGCATTCATGCCTTGCGTGAGGCGATGAAGCAGGCAGGAATAAGCCGTGGCATGCTCTCGGATATTCCTCTGGTGTCAGGAACTACTGTGGGCGGCATGGAGAAGTCCGAGCTTCATTTCAGAGAGTATCTGGAGTGCGGGCGTCTCAGCGGATATTTTTCAGTGCATGACTGCGGGGCCGCCACAGAGCTTATGGCCACGTATTTCGGTGACTTTGACAGTGTCACAACCCTTTCGACGGCATGTTCTTCTGCCGCTAATGCCATAATGCGCGGTGCGGACATGATCCGCAGCGGACGGGCAGATATTGTGGCTGTCGGAGGAAGTGAGTGCCTGTCTTCTTTCCATCTGAACGGGTTCAATACTCTTATGATACTTGATTCACGTCCGTGCAGGCCGTTTGACTCGGAACGTGCGGGACTTAATCTGGGTGAAGGTGCCGCTTATCTTATATTGGAGTCTGAGGAGTCTGCCGCAAGACGCGGGGCCAGGCCTCTTGCATGTCTGAGGGGATATGCGAACGCATGCGATGCATTCCATCAGACTGCCTCATCTGAAAACGGTGAGGGTGCGTTCCTTGCTATGGCCGGAGCTTTGGCTGATGCAGGCTGCACTCCTGCTGACATTGATTATGTCAATGCCCACGGCACAGGTACTCCTAATAATGATGCGAGTGAAAGCGCTGCCCTGAGGAGGCTGTTCCCAGAAAATATGCCGGCTGTGTCATCTACAAAGTCTTTTACAGGACATACCACGAGCGCATCCGGTTCAGTGGAAGCTGTAATCTGCATTCTGGCCATGCAGGAGGGCTTTGTTCCTGTCAATCTCAATTGGAGAAGCAGCGGGCCTGATACGGTCTCCCCATTTGCCGGAGCTGGCATGGGACATAAGCATTCATATGAGGGAGACAAAGAACCCAAGGCCAGGCTGGAAAATGTGCTGTGCAATTCGTTCGGTTTCGGCGGTAATGATTCATCCATGCTGTTTTCCGCATACCGCAAAATGAGGTGATTATGAGAAAGGTATATGTAAAGTCTTCAGCGCAGATATCCTCCCAGCTTCCGCTGTGTGACGCATGGATGGAGAATCCTCTTGAGCTTTATTCGGACAGGGTGAATCCTCCTTGTGAGCCGGACTGGAAGAGGTTTGTCAGCCCTCTTGAGGCAAGGCGCATGACTGGGCTTATGAAACGTGCCCTTGCGGTTTCGGCTGTGAGTCTGGAAGAAGCCGGACTTGCCGTTCCTGAAGCCGTTGTATGCGGAACCGGGCTTGGCTTGCAGGAGAATACTGAGGCTTTCTTGACGGCTCTGTGTTCCGGTGAGCGGACTTCTTTGAGACCTGTGCATTTCATGCAGTCCACTCACAATACCCTTGCTTCCCTTATAGGGATACGCACCGGTTCACATGGATATAATGCCACATATTCCCATGGAGGGCTTTCTTTTGAGAGTGCCTTGGATGATGCATGGACACAGCTTCGCCTGGAACGTTTCGGGAATGCACTTGTGGGGGCCTTTGATGAGGTTACTCCTTTTTCATATTCTGTTTATAGGCAGGGCTGTTTGTATGCGGGAGGGATTCCGTCCTGCGGGAGCGCCGTTTCTTTTGTGGTGGATACTGAGGCGGAAGGAGCCTTATGTGAGATAGCTGCTGTCAGGCTGCTTTTCAGGCCGTCAGAGGAAAAAATGCGTGAGTCTGTTGAAAAGATGCTTTCTTGCAAAGGATTGAAAGTTAGCGATGTGGGGCTTGTGATTTCAATTGATGGTTTATGTGAACAAGAAAGCGGTGAAGCCGGAAATGCCGTCAAGGAAATGTTCAAGGATATGTTACACGGCAGATACGGGCATATTT
>DBLW01000179.1 GCA_002298075.1 Bacteroidales bacterium UBA714
TTCTGTGGTCCAATGTCACAAGATCAATGCCCTTGAGTGCCTCCTTAACCTGGTCTATTGAAGAGAACTGTGACAATACCCAGGACACAAACTGCATGTCGCAAAGAGTCTTGGACTTGTTGGACGGCTTGTAAGGAGCATATTCCCCATACTGCGGAAAGAAAAACAGTCCGGCGGAAAGTCCTGCCTCATTCATTCCCTCCACCACAAACGGCTCGTATTCCGTATATATGCCGACATAACCATAGACGGAAGTATATTTCATCCCGTCCGAACCGGAAGGCGTGAAAGACTGATGGGCATGTCCGCGCGGCGCCACGACATAGCCGCACTGCATGGATGATGCCGACCATTCTACGGTCCTAGCCACTACCCTGCTGCCGTCCTTTGCAGAAAGGGAGATGCCCGTGCAGGCCTCAGAATCAGCAGCCGCGAACAACCCTGCAGCTGCAACAAACATAAATGCAATCAAACGTTTCATATACTAATAATTAATGTAATCCATTCATCACCCCGGCGGCATTTCCGCCCGCTATCCTCCCCGTTTCCGCAATATTCACAAAGGCGCTTACGGCATATAGCAATGTCCAGGCCAAAGAAGACAATCACATCATACCACGCATATTACTTGCACCGATTCAGACACATTCAGCAGAATCTTTCTCCTTTTAAGAAGCTGCAAAAAACAGAATGCAGAAAGCATCAGCCCTGCAGCACAATGAATCAGTCCGGCCTCCGACACGGCTCCTGACACAGGCATCAGCAGCACCAGCCCCATGAGGCAACTGATGCAAACAAGAGATGGTTGCGCGGCTCCTTTTTCTGAGGAATCAGCTTATCACTTGCCCCTAAAATTCATCCGGGCTTATAAACATAATGAAAAATCCGAATTTTCGGCAGGCCACTATGGAAACGGCCTGAGACTCCTCTGCATGGCAACGCTCCACTGCATATGGTCAGATGACTGCAATTGGGCTTCGTGGGCCACAGACCTTGGCAGATATTCCTATTTCAGCGGAAAACTCAGGCACAAATTCACAAGGCTCAGCGAGAAGACAATCATGCTCGCAAAAAGTACAATCCGGAGGATATCTTTATGGAAAAGGAGCCGAATGAGATGATGGACAGCTATCTGGGAACGCCAGGGAAAGCAATGACATGAAAATCCATCTCCGAGAAATGACAGCGTGGACTGGCAGCCAAAACAAATCCGGAGAGGTTTCAAGCAAATTATAAGCAACAAGCAGCGGAACCGGCCAGTTGACAGGCCGATTCCGCTGTTGATTCATTTATGTCAGGATCCCTACTTCACGAACTGAGAACGCAGAACCTCTATCTTTGCATCTGCGTCAGAGCCCTTGGCACCGAAATAGAACTTGATCTTAGGCTCAGTACCTGAAGGACGCACGGAAACCACGTCACCGGCCTCATTGAAGAACTGCAGCACATTGGACTTAGGAAGCCCGGTCTCCTCCGGCTTGTTATAATCAACAACCTTAACCACAGGCGAGCCTGCCATCTCCTTAGGAGGATTCGCCCTGTAGTCGCTCATAATCTGTGCGATTTCCTCGACTCCTGCCTTGCCCTTGCGCACAAGAGAAGTAAGAGACTCCTTATAGTACCCGAACTCGGCATAGATGTCCTGAAGGAGCTGGTACAAGGTCTTTCCCTGCTCAGCTGCCCATGCGGCGCACTCAGCAACCATTGCACATGAGATAGGAGCATCCTTGTCGCGCACGAACTCACCGACATTGAAGCCATAGCTCTCTTCGCCTCCGCAGATGAACTCGCCCTTGCCCTCGTTCTTCTTCACGACATCAGCAATGAACTTGAAACCTGTGAGTACATTGAACACTTTAACCCCGTATTTCTCGGCGATGGCACGGATAAGCTCAGTCGTCACGATTGTCTTTACCACATACTTGGTGCTGTCAAGCTTTCCAAGCTCAGACCAGCGGCGAAGAATATAATAAGTAAGGATTGAAGCAGTCTGGTTGCCGTTCAGAAGAACCATCTTGCCGTCATTGTCACGCACAGCGATTCCAAGGCGGTCTGCATCAGGGTCTGTAGCCATCACGATGTCCGCTCCCTCGCGGTCCGCAACCTCCACAGCCATCGCAAGTGCCCCCGGCTCCTCCGGATTCGGAGACATTACCGTAGGGAAATTGCCATCCACCACATCCTGCTCCGGAACATGATATATTTTCTCGAAACCGAGCCTTCCGAGGAACTCCGGAACGATATGCACTCCTGAGCCATGGATAGGGGTATAAACAATTTTTATGTCCTTGTGCCTTTCACGGGCCTCAGGAGAAAGCATCAGAGACGACACGGCATTCAGATAAGCATCGTCCATCTCATGGCTCATGTATTCGATTGATGCGGCATCTTCACCAGGAACGAATTTGACCATCGAAGGGTCCGTAATCTTGTTTACCTCGGCAACGATGTCCTTGTCGACAGGAGATATGACCTGTGCTCCGTCAGACCAGAACACTTTGTATCCGTTATATTCCTTCGGGTTGTGTGAAGCTGTAATCATGATGCCGGCAGTGGCTTTCTTTGTCCTCACGGAGTAGCTCATCAGGGCAATCGGATGAAGAATGTCAAAAATGAACACCTTGATTCCGTTTGCAGCAAGAACATCGGCAGTGATTTTTGCAAAAGCCTCGCTATTGTTGCGGCTGTCGAAAGAGATACACACAGACAATTCTCCCGTACAGTTGGCCTTCATGTAGTTGGCAAGGCCCTGGGTAGCCATTCCCACAGTGTATTTGTTCATGCGGTTCGTGCCGACTCCCATTACTCCGCGGAGTCCGCCCGTACCGAACTCGAGGTTCCTGTAGAAAGCGTCTTCAAGACCTGCCGGGTCGCTCTCCCGGAGCTGGCGGATCTGGTCTTTGGTCTGCTCGTCAAAATTGCCGTCCAACCAGCTCTGGACAACTTCTCTGAAATCTTTTTCCATACTTAACTTATCAGTTTTAATTGTTATCGGATAGTCCTGTTGTCTGAAGCCGGATGAACCATGCCTGGCATGTCAAACGGCTTCTTTGAAGCAACTCCGGGCCCTGCCGGGACCATTTCATATTCCGGACAGACAGCCGTCGCTTTTTCTAAGCAAATGTACTTAATTTTACCGGATAAAAAATGTATTTTTGCCGTCAGATTCAAGAAATATGGAAAAACTTACGGATTTTGTCTCCAATCACATGAACGATGATACTGCAAGGCTCATACTCGACAGGTCAAAGTGGCCCGGAATCGACATTGAACTTGCAGTGAACTGCATTGAAAGCCGCAGAAAACTACGCGGAAAAGTGCAGGAGTGGCATGAAAATCCAGGCCTCATATTTCCGGCCAAACTTTCGGCAGAACAATGCAGCAGCAGCTCCACAGCCACATATAAAGCGTCAATAGCATCCCATATCATAAACTCCTCATGCGCAGGCGGCGCACATGACAATCCCGGTATGAAAACCGGCTGGAAGCTCGCAGACCTCACCGGAGGCCTCGGAGTGGACTCATGGTTCTTCTCAAAAGTCGCCGGAAATGTTCTGTACTGCGAGATGAAGAGAGAATTGTGCATGGCAGCCATGCACAATTTCAGCATGCTCGGCACGGAAAACATAACCGTAACCCATTGTGCTGTAACACCATCCTCCTGCCTTCCTGCCGACAGGGATGCAGAGGCAACATCAAAGAGTCCTGCAGAAATACTGGAGACATTCCGCCCGGACATAATCTATATGGACCCGGCAAGACGCACCGGAAGCGGCAAGAAAGTGTTCCTGCTCGAAGACTGCACCCCGGACGTGCTCACGCTCACAGACGAATTGTTCATCCAGGCAAGGCACATCCTGCTGAAGCTCTCCCCGATGGCGGACATAACCATGACAGCCGCACGTCTCGGAGCCACCTGCAGGGAGATACATACTGTATCATACGGCGGAGAATGCAAGGAACTGCTGATATGGCTTGACAGGGAATGGAGCGGAGGCTACAGCATCACAGCCTGCGAACTGCACGGGAACAGCAAGGGCACATTCACATTCCGTCCTGAGGAAGAAAAGAATGCAGTCCCGGCAATAGTTCCAAAGCATGACTTTGAGAATCCCGGCAACAATCTTCTGCTGTTCGAACCAGGCAAGGCCCTGATGAAGTCCGGCGCATTCAACCTCATGTCGGAAAGGCTCGGCCTACGGAAGTTCGGAAGGTCAACACATTATTATATTATGGATGCTTCCTCCTTTGGGCATTCAGACAAGTTTGAGAATCTCGGAAGATTGGGAAAGTTTTTCCGCATAATAAACTGCCGGCCACTTGACAAGAGGTCGATCAAAGAAGCCGGTGCATCATTTCCCGATGCGGATGTAACTGCACGAAACATTCCAATGGACACGGAAGCTCTGCGCAAAAAGCTGTCAGCCTGTGCTCCAAAAACAACCGCGTCCTCCAAATGTCAGAATAATGATTCCGGAAAAACACAGGAGCCGGTCACCGTACAGGACAGATCATTGAACTGTAAAACGGATGGCATCCATATATTCGGCCTGAAATCCGACACGGCCGGCAATCTGCTCCTTGTCACTTCCCGCACCATCATCAGGCATACATGAGCCCGCACCGAGACGCGGCCTCAACGGCATCGAAGGAAAAACCGCAACAGACCATCTATTGCAACATCACTAAACAACGGGTATGTTCAACCGCATACCTGTCAGTTCATATATAATTGAGCATCACGCTATTGCATTTTCACACAGAGAAAACTGACAAAACCCCCGAAAGTTTCTGACAACCTTCGGGGGTGGTATAATTTTTATCTGACATTCTAAGTTAATGTCAAGTCCGCTGACCTTGTTTCAATCTGATTTGAAATCCAAAATTCAATAAAGGATGTCATAAAGAATCCCGATGCGGCAGCCCTTCAATTACGCCTGATGAGCCGGACGCAAGAGGTCCAGAACAACCTTGACCGGATTGAAAGTCTCAAGAGGCACTTCCACGAAAAGCGTGTTCCAGTTGCTCATGGCACCGTTCCACAAGCCCGGCAGCTCAAGCGCCTTCAGCTCGCGGCCCTGGTAGCTCTTGGAGCTGATGAAACCGGCATCCGGGTCAACGAAACGCAGCAGGTCGAAACTCCGGCCCTTGTAATCATGCAGACAGCACACTATATCAACCGGATTGAAATGCGTAGCAGAAGCCAAGGCCTCACGGGCATGTTCGTCAGCCATATTTATCTGCACGCTCTCAAGAACCTGAAGCGATGTCGAGCCGTCCTTCTCCGCAATGATGAAAGGTCCGCCTCCCGGTTCTCCCTGGTTCTTGACCATTCCGCACACGCGTATCGGCCTGTCAAGCTTGGCACGAAGAGCCTCTACACGGCCTCTGCAGTCCGAAGCTGCCGGCATCTTTATGCAAAGCTCCTTATCGAGGAACTCCTCAATATCATCACAAAGGGAAACGCACGCCTCGCTCTGATAAATGTCCTCATCACCAAGCCCGGTATGCGCAGGCACTGACAAACCAAATCCCATGGAAATATTGGCATTTGTCACAATGTCAAGCTCATTAAGATACCCGTGAATCTTGTCACGAAGTTCAAGCGCACGGCCAAGAAGCACCTTTTTCCATTTTGCGGTTTCAGGAAGAAGCCTCTCTGCAGCGACATTATCTATATTCTTGATTGACACCACTTCATCCTTGATATTGTTCAGGTTATGGATAAGCGCTCCATGACCTGCAGGACGGAACAGCAGGGAATCATCCTCTGCACGGAAAGGACGGTTCTCAATATCAACCGCGACCGTATCAGTGGCCTTGTCCTGGAATGTGAACGAGATGTCATATTTAACACCATACCTCTTCTCATACTCATCCTTGACGGCAGCATAGGCCTCCTCAAAAAGATGCCGATGCTCAGGAGATATAGTAACCACAAGATTCGCAGTACCGTCCGCATTCCTCATATAATCCTGTGCTTCAACAAGATGCTCGGCAAACGCAGTGCGTATCTCCCCATCCGCATATTTATGGAACTTCAGCACTCCCTTTGGCTTGCTTCCATATCCCAGCCCCTCGTCAGTAAGAGTACGGGAAAGAACGCTCTTCTGATACTCCGCACATGCGCAAGGCCCGCCCGGAAAAAGCTCCGGGTCATAGAATGCGAAAGAACGTATAGCCGCCACAAATCTTGCAGCAGGAGAATCACCCGGAAGTTCCTTGCCGGCATTCAGTGCGTCAAGCCCGCCGAACAGGTCCTTGAACATTCTCGAAGCAGCTCCTGAAGCGGGAACAAACTTGCATTTTCCGTCAATGGAAGCCTCATCATAATACTTTACGGCAGCCTCCGCCCCAGCTTCATCCAGCACTTCTATCCCCCTTTGCGGAGTTGCCGGAGCTACAATCTTCAGCCATGGAAACCCTTTCTTGAAGCGTTCAACCTGCTCTTCTACAGTCTTGACAGACGCGCCCCTGCGCTCTATCTGCACAATGTCTTCTTTTCTAAACATCTGGTTATCAATTTATGTTGGTTATCAATTCATGCCGGCCTGTCCGTACGGGTAAGCCCCCGAAACTCCGTCCACACCGGTCAGCCGGTGCATTCTCCCTGGCCGATTATGCAGTCAGTCTATAAAAATCTCCCGCCTGTACTGGTAATCCGAGCGTATCTTCTCGAATTTGTCCGGCTCCATACGGAAACGGAAATCATCTGTAAATATAGGATAATTATACTGGAACACAGCAGCAATCTCACCCTGGTTCTTACCTCTGAGGTCAAGCTGCACAGGCTCATGCCCCACCATATCAGTCTGCGGAAAGAAATCGAACAACGGCTCTATCCCGAAACGCCTTGCTACAGCCTGCACAGTGGCAGCCGTACCGTTCTGCTTTCCCTGGAAAGAATATCCAGCTATATGCGGAGTGGCGATATCAACCATATCAATAAGTTCCTCATCAACATCAGGCTCATTGCACCATGTGTCGATTATCACCCCTCCCAGCTTCGGCATAGCCTCCTTCAAGGCCTCCTCCATCACAACTTCACCGCGTGACGCGTTTATGAATATGCAGCCCGGTCTCATCTGAGTGAAGAACTCCCTGTCAGCCATGCCACGTGTAATATCGTCCAACGGCACATGCATAGTCACAATCTGCGAATTGGCAAGAAGATGATCCAGGGTGCAGAAGCCATCAGGACCTTCTTCGGCTGCGCGTGGAGGATCGCACCTGAGCACATTGAAACCGAGATATCCGGCCATCTCCTCCACCTTGCTGCCCACATGCCCTACGCCGATTATACCGAAAGTGCATCCGTCAAGCTTTATGGCCTTCCTTGCAGCGACCCCGTAAAGCGCGGAAAAGACATACTGCATCACGCCACCGGCATTGCAGCCCTCTGCATTATGCACAAAAATACCCTTTCTCCTGCAATAGTCAAGGTCTATATGGTCAAGCCCGATTGTAGCCGTGGCTATCATTTTTACATTCGTCCCTTCAAGCAATTCCTCGCCGCACCTTGTCCTCGTCCTTATGACAAGCACGTCCGCATCAACGACATCTTCACGTGAAATCTGCCGTCCGTTAAGATACACCACCTCCGCATAAGGCTCAAACACCCCCTGGAGGAAAGGCACGTCACTGTCTGCAACAATTTTCATTATCTTAAAATCAAATTTCTGACAATAGGTCCATCCCATTCGCGCACAAAAAGAGCATCATTCTGCAGATGCTCATTCAAGCTCCGGATGAGAGCTTCCCTCTGAAAATACAACTGGTTTCTCACGACAGAGGAACTTATGGTACAATAAAGGACTCCCCTGTCAAAATTAACTGAAAGAGTATATCTTGACGCTCCTGAGACCACATTCCACGCCTCATTCACCCTCCGTCCGTTCACTCCGGAAGAAAGCTTCATCTCCTTGATGAACTCCTTCACAAGTTCCTGCATGCCGACCGCCTCCTTGCGGCGCATCCTGTTTGATCTTCCGTCGTAAGCCATGGTCACTGCCTTGTAAATGTTCCCTTTGATGTCTCGAAATACGCACGGTCCTGCGTAAGCCCATCCACGATTCCAGACATGCGGACCTTGTTGCTGTCCGTTATGAATATCTGGCCGAAATCCTGGCCGGACACCATGCCGAGCAGGTTGGATATGCGCCCCATGTCAAGCTTGTCGAAAACGTCATCAAGAAGCAGAAGCGGGGCAAAGCCGTAATTCCTCTTCATTATCTCATACTGGGCAAACTTCAGGGAAACAAGAAAAGACTTCTGCTGCCCCTGGGAGCCATGCCTCCTTATCGGCCAGCCGTCCATTGAAAAAGCGAAGTCATCACGATGTATTCCAGACGTGGTATGCCTCAGTACCCGGTCTTTCTCATATGATTCTGCAAGAAGAGTATCCAATGAAGCCCTCGAAAGCTCCGACTCATACTCTATCGATACCTTCTCCGAATCACCTGAAAGCATGCCGTAAAACTCCGACACCACAGGATTAAGATCTGCGACAAATTTCTTCCTCGCCTGATATATAGGAGCGGCAAGAGCCGACATCCTCATGTCAATCACCTCCAGCAAAGCCCTGTCAGCATTCATGTCCTTAAGCATCCTGTTTCTCTGCATCAGAAGCCTGTTGTACTGCTGCAAAGCCGACAGATACTCCCTGTCCATCTGCGAAAGCACCGCATTGACGAACCGGCGGCGCTCCTCTCCCGACTCGCTCACCATGGAAATGTCGGACGGAGACACCATCACGATAGGAAGCACTCCGAGATGATCCGAAACCTTGGGATACGGTTTGTCATCCCTCCTGAGCTTCTTCTCACCCTTGCTCATCTTTATTGCAAAACGGCTCGAAAGCCCGTTCTCCATACGGTAAGTCCCAGCAACCGCAAACTCTTCGGTGCCATGGCGGAAATTGAATTTGTCAGAAGCGGCGAAAGCGCTCTTGGTCATCGAAAGGTACCATATCGCATCCAGCAGATTGGTCTTCCCCTCACCGTTGTTCCCGCTTATGCAGTTGATGTTCGGAGAAAATTCCAATTCCTGCAGGACAATATTCCTGAAATCGGATATCACTATTTTTTCAAGTACCGGCATTTTCTTTCTATATCTTCGCAAAGATAGCTAAAAAGCGGCCCATTTACAATAACAGGCAGGCCGAATCCTCATTTCCCATGCAAGACAAGCACAGCCATATCCGATGAAGTGCCGATACGGAAAGGAGGCCCCCACAAAGAAAGGCCCGAGGACACATAAACGAAAGCATGCTCCCACCGCTTCCAACCGGCCGCCTGCTCATACATCCTGCCTACGAGAAGATTCCCTGGCCACAGCTGACCGTCATGCGTATGGCCGCTGAACTGCACGTCAATCCCGAGGGCATCGTTCTCCGCCAACCCATAAGGCTGATGGTCAAGCAGAAGCACAGGTTTTGACTTGTCTGCAGACCCCAGAAGTTCACCGGGACTCTTCCTGAAAGGGTTCACGCGGTCATCCCTCCCGGCTATCTGCAGGCCGCACTCCAACGTGACCACGGAATCCCTCAGCAACACTATCGGAGTCTTGCCAAGGAAACCTATGCAGTCATCAATTCCGCTGATATACTCATGATTGCCCGGCACCATATACACTCCAAGAGGAGCATTAAGGGCTGACAATTCCTCATCCATCCTTTCCGAATGCAAAGGCCGCACTGAACTGTCAATAAGATCCCCGCCTATAAGCACAACATCAGGACTTTGGGCATTTATCATATCCACATAACGGCGGATATCCTTTTTGCCGGTCCCGAATCCAAGATGCACATCACTTACGGCAACAACCTTTACAGGGCCGCCGGGAAGGGGCTTGTCAAGCTGGACATCTATAATGTTCACCTCAGGATTCCGGTAACGAAGATTGCCCGACACAAGCAGGCACACCACAGGCACGAAAGCAAGAGCAAACAGACATTTCTTCAATTTCGGAAACAAAAGGCCCGAAAAATCAGCCAGAACAAGGGCCGGCACCATATAAAGTACAAAAGCCATCCAAGAGCCGCCTATAAGGAACAAGGCGGAATGCACGGCATATGGCAAGGCGACATGCCGCAAGGCCATTGCCATGAAAAGAGCTGTCGCCCCAAGCCAGAAAAGAACGGACACAGACACACGGGCAGCGCAAGTCCAGCCAGAAATGCATCTGAGCATCCTCATAAATATATAGACATTGCCGAGAATATAGGCAAGCATCAGAATAACGAAAAACACGCTCATCACTGAAAAAACAAATGTTCAACAAGAATCTTGACTCCCATGACAACAAGAACCACTCCCCCGGCAAGTTCCGCCTTTGATTTGTAGCGGCTTCCGAACATGTTGCCGACATAAATTCCTCCGGCGGAAAATGCCGCAGTCGCCGCACCTATAAGAGCTATGGCCTTCCAGATGTCAACCTGAAGAAAAGCAAATGAGACACCTATCGCAAGAGCATCAATGCTTGTCGCCACGGCAAGGGCAAGCATGGTCCGGAATGAAAAATCCGGATCCTCCTTGAAATCCTCCCCCGCCAAAGCCTCACGAATCATGTTTCCTCCTATGATACCGAGAAGCACAAAGGCTATCCAATGGTCAACATCGGACACAAAGCCGGCAAAGCGCACCCCGAGGAAATACCCAGCCAAAGGCATCATGGCCTGGAAACCGCCGAACCACAACGCAGCCGAACAATAATGCCTGGCACCAGGATTCCTGACAGACAAGCCCTTACACACAGATACAGCAAAGGCGTCCATCGAGACGCCCGCCGCTATTAAAGCAAGTTCCGCTATTCCCATAATTAATTACAGGTTCAATAAGCATCAGAAATCCACAGTCAGACGCCCCACTCTCATTCCCCACTTCCAGTCCGTCACGATAACGACATCCTCACCGTCAAGATTCCTGAAAATCTTTTCCGAATCCAGAAGCGTGTGCGAATGCCCTCCGACAATCACATCCACGTTCCTCGTATCGGCGGCAAGCTCAGGGTCCGTATATGACTCTCCTTCATACCCGAGATGAGTAAGGCATATCACCAAATCACAGCCCTTCACCTCCTTGAGATATGCGGCATGCCTGTTCACGACGGCCGCAGGCTCCTCATATTTGAGCAAGGCAGC
>DBLW01000018.1 GCA_002298075.1 Bacteroidales bacterium UBA714
CCTCACAGGGCCGTGGTGATAGGCCATGACCACCATTACAGCCTGCGTGCCGGCAACATGACCTCTCCGGACATCCGCGCCGGAATCGCCATGCTGATTGCCGCCATGTCCGCCAAAGGCACAAGCGTAATCAGCAATATAGAGCAGATAGACCGCGGCTACGAAGACATAGACCTCCGCCTGAACGCCCTCGGTGCCCGCATCACCCGTCAGTGAAACGGTTTTTGCGGCATATTGAAAGCGAAATTTTGAAGCCGTCGTGTATAAGTGTTTCATTATTCCTTGCAAATAATGATTTAAGTGTTACATTTGCATAATGATTAATCTGTGATTATGAAAAACTTATATGTGATTTTTAAATGTACAATCCTTTTGGTTGGGTTGTCTTTATTCGCTTCTTGCGACAATAAGGATTCAATGGAACTCTTTTGTCCTGACTCCGCTCCTTTTAATGAGAACTCGTCAGCTGAGCTCACCTATGCTATAGTAGGTGAACAGATTCCTAACCCCCTGTCTTTGGATATAGTAAAAGATGCATTTTCACAATTGGACTATAAAACAAGAGCAGGGTATAGTGCGGAGGATATCGTGGCGACTCACCATTATGTGGCTTTCAAGCCTGGCAATGATGATGAGTTTTGCTGTATAAAAGCAACTGATGATATAGACCTGTTTTCTTATCCTCTTGATTACGAGGTTTCTGATGGATTCGTTGTGCCTGATCAGAGGTTTATGACGGGAGAATTCCCTTATCAGTGGGCCTATGTTCCGGTCGAATATGACTTGTCGGCGATCAAATGTCCTTATGAGATATTGTATGATATTTGGTCTCCGGAAGCCGGAACTAAATCCTCAGAACAATTTCCGGAATTTTTGAATGCAGCTATAGAAGAGAAAGCTTACGAACTCTGCGGGCAGCCATTGGAGAAAGTTATGGAAACAAAGGCAGGGAAAGTTACTCCTTCAGGACGAGTCGTTTTTTATGATAAAGATTCTGGAACTTATCGCGGGGTTGAGGGATTGAGCATAAAAACAGCACGTGCGACTCACAGCTCTTATACGCATTGTGACAGAAATGGATATTTTGTGTCATCGGATTCATTCAGATATGCTTTTACATATGAAATACATTTCAGCCGCACTGATTTTGAAATTCGTGAGAATGGTACAAAGACAGAGGTGATTTATAAATATAGTAACTATAAGGGTAGCCTGGACAAGTCATATGCTGACAGCGAGTCTTGTTTTTATGCTAATATCAGCCGTGCGGCCATTGTTTATTATTATGGAAATATTTATGGTTTGCGCCGCCCTCCTATGAGGAGTGACAAATCGTATAGGCTTGTTATTCAGGCACAGAATAGTTCTAATGGCAATGTTGCAGGTAGTCATTATGTTAAAGACAATTGGATATTCCCAGATAGACCAATAGTGAAAATTTATAAATTGCGGTCTAATAATTCTGAGCGTCCCACTTGGCTTATTCATGCTACTATGATTCACGAATTAGCACATGCATCACATTGGCGTTCTAACTCAAAATTTGATGAGACATCTACGGAACTCGTCGAATCTTTTGCGATGGGAGTGGAATGGTTCCTGTCTAAAAATGAATACCAGTCATATTTACCTGGCTATACTCGTCAATCATATACTGGTATTATACAGGATTTGATTGATGGCTATGGATACAAGTACTCGGCTTATAGTGCGACTTGGATTAATGGAGAGTACTTGCAGAACCAAGGTAGTGCGGAATTAGGCTATTATGATAAAGTTACAGGCTTTACGGCTCCTGAATTAGAAGAGATGGTGAGAAGCAGTACTTCGTGGAACGAATTTCAGAGCCGCGTGTTGTCTTCGCCAAAGGCTGAGGGGCAGCAGCAGGCCATATCGGAGAGCTTTACCTATTGGATGAAATATTAAACGGACAACGATGAAAAAACGTATTTTATTATTCGTACTGGCATTGTCTTCTCTGGTTTCTTGTGAGAAACCAGAGATCCTTGACGGATGGCCAGTTGTGAATCCATACAACAGGTTTATCGTTACGAACAGTCTTGACGTACCGGTAGAAATCACTTCATATAAATGGCAGAATCAGCAAAGCATAAGCCTGGCGCCTGACAGTAGCTATGGGTATTGGACGATGATTGAACTTCCGGCTTTGACTTTCGAAGAAGATAAAATATATTTTTTCCATTGTGATTCGCTGATGCTGTCTTCACCGTATCACAACCATGTCATAATATCTATATTGGATTTGCATGCATTATCGGATATCCGTGAAATTGAAAACGGCTTTGAGAAGGAGTTCGTGATAACGGAAAACATAGAAACGGACTGAGTCCTATTTCTTACGGATAATGTTGAGGCCGTCGCGAAGGGGGAGTATCACGGACTCCACGCGGCGGTCGTCTCTTATCATGTCATTGAAACGTGCGATTCCGAGAGTCTGCTTGTCCTGCGGAAGCGGGTCCTGGCACACTTTCCCGTCCCACAGCACATTGTCGGCAAGGATGAGACCTCCCGGGCGCACCATGTCAAAGACAAGCTCATAATACTCGCAGTATTCGCGTTTGTTCGCATCCATATATACGATGTCATATTGCTTGTCCGGGTCGCAGTTCCCGTTTTCGCTGTCTCTCATTTCAGACAGCATCCGTTTGAGGGTCTCCTTGCAGTCTCCGATATGCAGGGTTATCCTGTCCGAAAGCCCTGCTCTGCCGAAGCCCTCAAGTATGAGGTCCTCAAGCTCATCATTAAGCTCCAAAGTGTCAAGATGCCCGTTCACATCAAGGGCGGAAGCCATGCATATGGCCGAGTAGCCGGTGAAAGTTCCCAATTCCAGAATCCTCTCTGCCTTTGTCATCTGCACAAGCATGCGCATGAATTGTCCCTGTACTGCTCCGGACAGCATCCTTGCATGATTTGTCCTCAGATGTGTCTGCTTCTCGACCCATGAGAGAGCTTCGGCCTGAGGGGTCGCATGCTCCTTTATATAGTTGTAGATATTTTCCATTTCGCTTAAAGATAAATCAGTCTGGACAACTTGTCCGGAGAGAAAATTTCACATGCCATTTCCCGCACATCCTCTGCTGTGATGGCCTCCACCATGCGTAGCGTCTGCTGCGGCCCTGTTATCTTGCCGTAGGACAGAAGCCCCTTGCCCATTGATAGGCACTGTGTCTCACCGTTGTCCGAGCTTATGGCAAGCTGTCCGAGCAGCTGTTTCTTTGCGGCTTTCAGTTTGCGCTCTGACAATGTCCCGCTGCGCAGCTTGTCCAGCACTTTTCCTGTGGCTTTCAGGCATTTGTCCAGATTGTCCCTGTCGCATCCGAGGCATATCGCGGCTATTCCGGTGTCCGCATATTGTGTGTATGAGCATTCCACGCCATACACCCATCCGTTCTTTTCCCGTAAGACCGAATTAAGCATGGAGTTGCTTGCCGGCCCTCCGAGTATATTGCACAGAAGCACAGCCGCAAGCCTTTCCCGTTCCTGATACAGCGACGGGGCCAGCCCTCCTATGACGCAATTGGCCTGATGGCTTCTTTTGTTTACGGTCTTGTCGAACGGTTCCGTTGCCGGAGCCATGTATGTGCCGCAGGCTTTGCCTGAACCGCTTTCTTCCCGTTTGCCGCTGCCGTTCTTTCCGAAATATTTCTCCGCAAGCCTGACAGCCGCTTTCTCCATTTTGCTCTCCTCTATGTCTGCGACCACCGTAAATGCCATCTTTTCCGGACGGAATTTCTCCCTCACGAACCGGAGCAGCTCGTCACGTGTCATTTTTCTGACCGAGGCGGCAGTCCCGAGTATGTTTCCCCCGAGCGGATGCCCCTTGAAAAGCATCTCCTCGAATCTGTCATAGATGTCTTCGGACGGGGTGTCCTTGTAAGAGTTTATCTCGTCTATCACGACACCTTTCTCCGTCTGTATCTCATGTTCGGGGAATGTCGGCTCCGTGGCCAGCTCGAACAGGAGTGAGGCGGCCTTTCCGAGGTCTTCTTTCAGCACGGTGGCATGAAATACAATCTCTTCCTTTGTCGTATATGCGTTTAGCTCCCCGCCAAGCCTGTCGAGGTAACCGTTTATCACTGAAGCGCTCCTGCGTTCCGTGCCTTTGAATATCGTATGTTCTATGAAATGTGCAGTCCCGTTGTGGAAACCCTCCTCGTCCCTTGTGCCGCATTTGATGCTCAATGCGCAATATCCTACGGACGAATTGCTCCTCTTTACGGCATACTGCATTCCGCAATCTGCTTTGCCGCTTATCATTATATTCTCATTCGCAGTTATTAATGTCCCCTATAGGAGATTATTCTCTTGAGGTCCTCCGGGAGGAAGCCCGGTCCTGTCTTTTTGCCAATCCGGTGCCTGCGGTAGTAATATATTTCATGGGTGGAAGTGTTTATGAGCATTTTGTAGCAATAGGAACCCGGTTGCGGGCAATCCGGAGCTACTGTATAGCTTACGAGAACATTCGGTTCATTCTCAATCATATACTCGTCAGCACTGTCTTCGTCGGTCACAGATATGGAAGAGTCGAAATGCGCATCCCGGAATGTGCGTGTTATTCCGGAATTGAGGTCTTCTTCTGCGAATATTATGTCCATGCCTCCCGATTTGGGCATGTTGAGCGTGTAGTTGCTCAGTCCGGTATATCCGCTCAGGTCCCTCTCCATCGAGTCCAGGGTATATTGCTGGATGATGTCTATGAATGCCGGAAGGAAGACCAGTTCGCGCCCTGAGGGGTTTTCAGCCGGGCACAGCGGCATTGACACCACTTCGAGCATCTCATCTATTCCTAAGGCTGCCTTAGGCCCTCCCTTGACAAGGGTAAGGAACATTATGCCCGGAGTGTCTTCTTTTCTGAATTTTCCGCTTGCCGTTATGAGAAAGTAATATTCACCGTTTTCCTTAAGGGAATTGAACTCTTCGGTTGTGCAGAACTCGTATGGGGAAATGCGCCACCTTGATGCAATTTCATCTTTGAGCGAACTGTCGTAGAATGCGTTGCCGGTGAGGACGACTTTGGTGACTTTCCCTGTGAAGTCGCTTATCTTGATTTTTTTCGTGTTGATTTGTGCCTGAGCGCCGGCTATCAGCGGAAATGCCAATGATGCAATAAGTATCAGGATTCTTTTCATGTCAGGATTCTGTTTAATAAGTATTGGTATATGTGCAAACGGGCGCAAAGTTACAAAATTAGTGCTATATTTGTACTTCGCACATATGTACGTTTGTGCCTTTGCAAAAGTTCTTACGTTCTGCTATGGGCTTTTAAGCATATGTGCCGGTTATGACTAAAGAACAAGTATGTCCCAGTATATAGTATCTGCAAGAAAATACAGGCCAGACTCTTTCGGAACACTGATTGGCCAGGACAATATAGCGCAGACCCTGAAGAATTCCATTCTCAGGGGGCAGCTTGCGCATGCCTACCTTTTCTGCGGTCCGCGCGGAGTCGGAAAGACTACCACGGCCCGCATTTTCGCGAAGATGATAAATTGCTCCGACCCTACGGAGAATATGGAGCCGTGCGGCAAGTGTGAGTCCTGCCTCTCTTTCGCTGAAGGGCGCTCATACTGCATACATGAGCTGGACGCGGCCTCGAACAATGGCGTGGATGACATCAAGGCTCTTATGGACCAGGTACGCATACCTCCGCAGGTGGGCCGATACAGTGTTTATATCATTGATGAGGTCCACATGCTCTCCCAGTCGGCTTTCAACGCCTTTCTGAAAACACTTGAGGAGCCGCCTGCCCATGCCATCTTCATTCTTGCGACGACAGAGAAGCACAAGATTCTTCCGACGATTCTTTCGAGATGCCAGACATACGATTTCAACAGGATAACTGTGGAGAATATAGTCCGGAATCTCAGGATGGTGGCTTCCGGTGAAGGAGTGGCTATTGATGACGAGTCTCTTCATGTGATTGCGCATAAGGCGGACGGGGCGATGAGGGACGCGCTCACTATTTTTGACCAGACTGTGGCGTTCTGCGGGACTGATGTGAAGTATGAGGATGTGCTGCGGAATCTTAATGTGCTTGACTATGAGTACAGTTTTTCGCTTGTGGATGCGTTTCTGGCCGGGGACTGGTCTTCCGCGCTCATGACTTTTGACGGGATTCTTGCGAAAGGTTTCAATGCCCTGCATTTCGTTGCGGCCCTTTCGTCACATCTCAGGGATTTGCTTGTCAGTAAGAGCGGAGGGCTTGAGGCTCTTCTTGAACTGCCGGAGTCTCTTAAGAAAAAGTATATGGAACAGGCGTCAAGGTGTCCTTTGCAGTTCCTCTATGAGGCTTTGGGCATCACTGCGCAATGTGAATCGGGATACCGTGCAAGCGTGAATCCCCGCCTGCATATAGAGTTCTCGCTGATGAGGCTCAGTTTCCTTATGAACCGTCAGGCCGGAGTCCAGGCTGCTGCCCAACCCGTTGCCGCTCAATCAGGCGCCGCTCAACCGGCAGCTGTTCAGCAGACTTCCGTTCAGCCGGCAGCATCCCGGCCTGCTCCAGCTCAGCAGCCTGTTGTGCCGCCTTCAATGGTTCAGCAGGCACCTGCCCGTCAAACAGCTTCTCTGCAAACTGTAGCTCAACAGCCAACTTCCCGGCAAGCGTCAGAGCAGCAAGTTTCAGTGCAGGATGCACCGGACAGGCCGTCTGCCGTTCAGTCAGCCAATTCACCGGCTTCCTCTGTGCCGGCTCCTTCGGAGAGACCGTCAGAGAAGACAGCCGGACCTGCTGCTTCAGAAGTGCCTGCAGCGGCGGCTCCTTCGGTTCCCGAAGGACAGGTCCCTGCAAGGGACCGGCGTGCGCGCAGCGCCCGCCCAGCCGCCTCCCTTTCGCTCAAATCCATGATGGAGGCCGCTCCTGAAGTAGCCGCTGCAGCAGTTGAGGACACTCCTCTTCCTGAGGATGAACTGCTGATTGAAAAGTGGCCCGAGCTTGCAAAGCAATATGAAGACAAGCCTCGCCTGGCGAGCATGCTTACGACTACCACCCTTACAATTGAGCCTTCCGACTCGGCCAAGACTGTGATTTTCCGTGTCGTCAACGAAGCGCAGAAAGAGTGGGTCGAGTCAAAGCTCCTTCATGACCTTGAGGGCAGCTACCGCAAGATAGTCGGCTCGATGAAAGTATATCTCAGGGTAAGCGTCACGCAGGATACAGCCGAGCATAAGAAAATATACATGCCGAGTGAAAAGGCCAAGGAACTTATGTCGGAAAATGACGAGGTGAAGAATCTTGTAAAGGATTTCGGGCTTGATATCAAATAAACGTGCAAAGGCACAAAACAAACGTGAGAAATGAAACTTCGTTGCGAAAACTTAGTAAAGAAATATGGTCCGCGCACAGTCGTGAAGGGCGTTTCCATGGAAGTGGAGCAAGGCGAGATTGTCGGCTTTCTCGGTCCTAACGGTGCGGGAAAGACCACGAGCTTCTATATGATAACGGGCCTTATTGTTCCGAATGCCGGTAAAATCTTCCTGGATGATGAGGAAATAACCAAACTTCCCATGTTCAAGCGCGCCCAGAAAGGCGTAGGATATCTTGCCCAGGAAGCCTCTGTGTTCCGTCACATGAGCGTGGAGGACAATATAATGTCCGTAATGGAGATGTCCAGGCAGTTCTCCAAAGCGGAAAGGAAGGACCGCCTGGAGTCACTTCTCGACGAGTTCAACCTCCATAAGGTGCGCAAGAGCAAGGGAATACAGCTTTCCGGAGGAGAGCGCCGCCGCTGCGAGATTGCCAGGGCCTTGGCAATCGACCCGAAGTTCATCCTGCTTGACGAACCTTTTGCCGGTGTGGACCCGATTGCTGTGGAGGACATCCAGTATATAATCGCAAAACTGAAATACAAGAACATCGGAGTCATCATCACAGACCACAACGTGGGTGAGACGCTTGCCATCATTGACCGTGCATATCTTCTCTATGAAGGCTCCATTCTGCAGAGCGGCACTCCTGAGGCATTGGCTGCCGATGATGAGGTGCGTACAAAATATCTCGGCTCCAATTTTGTGCTCAAGCGCTCTGACGCTTTCCTGCGCGCCGAGTCAGGCGGACCGCAGAGGCTTAACACTCAGGCCGAGCATGATGCTCTTGCCTCACTCAAAAGCAGCAAGAAACAATAATCAAGGGATTGGCATTTGCTTGCATGCTGTGGCAAACTGCAATGGAAAATTTGGAAAACGGTAAAAATATCCTGCGATTTTTTTACCGTTTTTCTTTTTGGGAGTATTTGGTAAAAATTTTGGCCGATTCTTAAACCGTTTTTGATAAGTGCATTGATTCAATGCAAAATAGACCTGCCGGCCAATTTGGTCCATGGCCCTGGTGAGCATAAGGGCGCGATGCAAGTCACGTAAAGAGAAAAGAGGACGAAAACTTAGTTTTGGGTGGTAAGAAGGGCAGTTTTTCAAAGAAAAATAGGGTGAGCAAAAATTACATTTTGCCCACCCTATTTCGTTTTTATCCGTCTGCGGATTATTTCACGCGCTCGCCATATGAACGGTCAGTCGTGTTGACACGGATCTTCTCTCCCTGGTTGATGAAAAGAGGAGCCATGATGGTTGCGCCTGTCTCGAGGGTGACTTCCTTGAGAGCATTTGTTGATGCGGTGTCACCCTTGACTGCAGGCTCGCTGTAAGTCACCTCAAGCTCGACATATGTAGGAAGCTCGCAAGTGAGACAGCGCTCCTCATCAGCGAGGAACATCATTTCCACATGCTGGCCCTCTTTCATGAGGTCTGCATTATCCACGAGGTCAGTGTCAAGGTGAATCTGCTCGAAAGTCTCCTCGTGCATGAAGTTGAAGCCGTCCTCGTCCTTGTAGAGGAACTGGTAAGGCCTTCTCTCGACATTGATGGTCTCGATTTTTGCACCTGCAGTGAATGTGTTCTCAAGTATGCGTCCGTTCTCGAGGTTACGGAGCTTTGTCTTTACGAAAGCTGGACCCTTGCCAGGCTTCACGTGCTGGAACCATACGATTGAGCATGGCTTGCCGTTGAAGTTGAGGTAAAGTCCGTTCTTGAAGTCAGCTGTTGTTGCCATAAAAAGTATATGTTTTTATTGATAATTCTGAAAATCCGGCTGCAAAAATAGAAAAATGTAGCTATCCGACCAAAAAAAAATACTGATTATCAGACATTGTAAGTCTGCTCCCAGTCCTGTGCGAACTTGTTGAGACTGAGCACATGTTCCGCAACATCCTCCAGCAGCCACTTTGGTGTGGAAGTGGCCCCGCAGATTCCTACCTTGTCGTCTGCACGGAACCATTCGCGCTTGATGTCATCGGCTGAATCAATATGGTATGTCCTTATATTCAGGGATTTGCACAGGTCGCAGAGCACTTTCCCGTTTGAACTTGCCTTTCCTGAAACGAAAATGATGAGGTCATGCTCGAGAGCGAACTTCGAGAGCCTCTCATGCCTTGTCGCAACTTGCGAGCAGATTGTGTCATGCACCACCAGCATGCGTGTTCCTTTGAACCTCTCTACCGAAAGCTCGCAGTATCCTGCCATCAGTTCTTCGAGCCTTGTGCACAGTCTCGAATATTCTGCCGGGCTCTTGGTCGTCTGGCTGAACACTTCCGTAGGCACACCGAGGCTTATGCTGCCGTCCTCAACGGCCTTTTCCAGCATGGCGAGGTCTTCGACAACTGTTGCCGTGCCGTCTGTCTGCCCGATAAGGCCGAGCACTTCCGCATGACCTATCTTGCCGAATATGAGAATCTGGCCTTTGCCCGCCTCTTTCTGTGAATTATAGGCCTCTTTGATGCTCTTCTGAAGCTGCAGCACGACAGGGCAGGTGCAGTCTATGACATTGAATCCGAGCTTTTCCGCCAGTCGGTATGTCTGTGGCGGTTCACCGTGCGCCCTTATAAGGAGCACCTCTCCGCTTGCGTCAACCATTTCCCCGAGGTCTTCCTTGTCAATCGTCACAAGACCCTCATTGACAAGCCTTGCCAGTTCCGCATCATTGTGCACGATTGCCCCCAGCGAATAAAGACGCTTCTGCTGCCCGTCTTCCCTTTTGCCGTCTTTGAGGAACTCCTCGGCTTTTCCTATTGCCCTTATCACTCCGGCGCAGAAGCCGGAATTTTTGTCGATATCTACCGTAATGCTCATCTCAGGAGAATGTTATGCGCAGCAGAAACGCTCCGCTATGATGTTTCTCAGCCACTTCATCTGGTCCTCCATAGTCATGTCTGAATTGTCAAGCACAATCGCGTCTTCCGCCTTGGCCAAAGGTGATGTCTCCCTGTGGGAATCTATCCAGTCACGCTCCTGAAGGTTTTTCAGCACTTCGCTTATGTCGGCCTCTTCACCCTTGGTATGCATCTCTTCAGCCCTTCTGCGCGCCCTTACCATAGGGTCGGCAGTCATGAATATCTTCAGCTCCGCATCCGGAAACACTGTGGTTCCGATGTCACGCCCGTCCATTACCACGCGCTTGAACTTTCCGAACTCCCTGAGCTTCTTGTCAACGAACTCCCTCACCTGGGGAACCGTCGCTATCGGGCTTACCTTGTCTGCTACGGCAAGGGACCTGATTTCCCTTTCTATGCACCTGTCTCCTATATATGTGCCTTTTTCTCCGAAATGCAGGTCAAGTCCACCAAGGGCCTTGTCAAGTCCAGGAACGTCAATGCTGCCGTCCGCGTCAATGTAGCCGTTCTCTATGGCGAACAGGGTGACGCCTCTATAGAGCGCTCCGGAGTCAAGATAAAGAAAAGAAAATTCGTTTGCTATGATTTTTGCAAAGGAGCTCTTCCCTGTGGAAGAGTAGCCGTCAACGGCTATGATTATGTCGGGTATGCGCATATTCAGGTCTGGTACACAAAACGTTTTTGAAGTAACTCCGCAAAATTATAAAATATTGTGTAAACTCCCAAAAATGTCGATGTTTGTCCCTGGCACGCATATATGCAGGCGCTTCGGCAAAGCTTTACAAGCAAGCTTTTGCTTCTGCTCTCGACTTTACGTATATTTGAGCTGAAGCTCATATATACGCTTTGTTTCGGCAGAGGGAAAATAATTTTCCCTCTGCACTCAACTTTCACTATATTTACGCTTCGCGCATATATACGTTTGCGTCTCGGCATAATAAAAGCAAGCTTTTGCTTCTGCTCTCGACTTTACGTATATTTGCCGGATTTTGTTAAGAACATAAACTTTTGGACAATATGAAAATTCTTGTTATTGATGATGAAAGGTCCATCAGAAATTCTCTGAAGGAGATTCTGGCGGACGAAGGTTATGATGTGGATGTCGCGGAGAACGGTCTGCAGGGCTGCGAGATGGTGGAGAAGGAGAAATACCGCGTGATTTTCTGTGACATCAAGATGCCGGAGATGGACGGCATGGAAGTTCTCGACAAATTGACTGAAATGGGAATCGACTCCGCAGTCATAATGATTTCCGGGCACGGTGACATTGATACGGCCGTGGAATG
>DBLW01000182.1 GCA_002298075.1 Bacteroidales bacterium UBA714
GAGGCAGCACCGTCAAAAAGACCGTCAGAAACGGAAACAAGGCTCTTGCAGTCCTTGAATGCAGTCGCAAAAGTGGTAACCTTGGAGTTGTTGGCAAACAGTCCTGAAGGGGCTGACACAAGACCGGAGCCGACAAACACATTAGATGCAGTCGTAAGGGCCACAAGGTCATTGAAAAGGCCCGAAGGCACAGTCTTGAGTGAAGTGCAGTTCTGGAAAAGATTTGCGATGCTCGTCACCTTAGACAAGCCCGAAAAAGCCGCCTCCGAAACATTCTCCAATGAGGTGCAGCCTTTGAACATGCTTGAAATATTGGTGCATGCCGTGCATCCTGAGAATACGTCAGCACCCACGCTGCGCAATCCCGAACATCCGTCGAACATTCCGGAGAATGAAGTCACCTTAGACAAGCCCTTGAAAAATTCATCAGGCACTTCTTCCAATGAAGTGCAGCCGGCAAACGCACTGGCCATCTGTGTCACATTAGGACATGAGGCGAACAATCCGGAAGGCACGGATTTGAGGCTTGTACAGCCCTTGAATATGCTGCTGAACTGCTGGATTTTAGTGAAGCCGTCAAAAAGTCCGGCAGGAATCTCCTCCAATGACACGCAATCCTGGAAAACCATTGTGAAAGCCGCCTTGTCCAAAACGGCAGATGTAGCCCCGGTCCTTGTGAACAGCCCCGCAGGAATGGACCTGAGCCGGCTGCACCCGCTGAAACATGCCCTGAACTGCGTAACATTTCTGCAGCCTTCGAAAAGATCTTCCGGAATTGACGTTATCTTCGTCTTGTTGAAAGCATTGTCAAACGTCGTGCACTTGGTGTTGTTCCGGAACAGTCCGACAGGAAGCTCAGTCACGCCGGTCGTATGGAAAGCCATACGGAAAGTCGTGCATTCGGTAAGGCAATCAAAAAGGCCTGCGGGTATTCGCGTCAGATTCTCACATGAAGAAAACAAGGCATTGCATGTGGTTATCTTCGGATTATTGTCGAAGAATCCTTCAGGAATCTCAGCAAACTCCTTGCACTGGGAGAACATCTGGCTCACGTCCCTCAACTCCGGATTCTTTGAAAGGAAATCCTTGTTCAGGCCCGTAATTGCAGTCAGGCCGAACATGCCCTTGACAGACTCAAGCTTAGGGCAATGGAAGAGAAGCCCGGCCGGAACAGAAGTGATGTCCTTGGAAGAATAGAAAATGTTTTCCATGCGCTCCGCATTCTCCGCATAACGGAACAGGCCGTCAGGAATTTCGCTTATTCCGGTGTCGGAAAATGCATATTCGAATGAAACCACATTTTTGAACGCCTCGCAATTGTCTTCCGGTATTGCGGCCAGATTGGAGCACTGGCGGAATGCCTCATCCATTGACCGTATCCCCAGACGTCCCCAGTTATATACACGCACAAGCTGGGCTTTCTGATTATAATACGCGCCATACTGCACATGAATCGCAGGTGCAGTTCCTTTTGCGGATACGATATATTCGTCTGGGTCAGTATAAGTGTGGGTCGGATATGTGTCTGTCGTAACTTCCTCAACAGTGCCGTCTCCCCAGTCGATGGTTCCTTCAAATCCTTCACCAAAGAACAGGATTGAATTAAGGTCTTTCGCAATGACATTAAGGCCAACGATGAATGCATTTATATCCATTCCCGTCTGGGAGACACGTATTATCTTCTCATCGTTGTTTTCCTTGCCGTCACCGGTTCTGACAGTTATCGTCACAACACGTGATTCCTCTCCGGAATTGATTACAGGAGTGATTTTAAGGCCGTTCTCTGTCCTTTCGACAGTAAGCCAGCCGTTGTCAGGATTGTC
Source organism: Bacteroidales bacterium UBA714 (assembly GCA_002298075.1). GTDB lineage: Bacteria > Bacteroidota > Bacteroidia > Bacteroidales > UBA932 > Cryptobacteroides. The sequence continues at coordinate 1,824 of DBLW01000182.1, forward strand.
CACAGCATAATCCCAGTCGAAATTTGCGCTCACGGAAACCTCTCTTTCAGAATCTGAGGTCGGGGCAAAAGGAATGGTCTGGGCACCTACGGAAATATTGGCTGCGCGGTCCTGAAGTACAGATACAGTTTCAGTTACAGGATTCCCCCCCCCTACTCCTGCGATAAGCTTTATTTCAGTCTCTCTGTCGGCAAAGGAAGCATTCCTGTCCACAGAAAGCGTGAGGACATCACCGTTTCTTTCCACCAGCATCCATTCGCAGGCTGCCGTCTCAAAAGTCCAGTCATCGTCACTCGAAACGACCTCAAAGCTTGCAGTCAGCTCTCCGACAGCAGGAATCAGGAAATTGTTCCGGGAGGCGGTGATTTCAAGTGTTCCGTAAGCATTCTGGGTAACGGCAACCGAAACGGACTTGTCCCCGGCGGTAATGTCAACCGAAGCGGACAGCTTTTTCTCCTCATTGTTGGCATCGCAGGAAAGCACCAGCTGGTCTGCTTTCTCCACTTTTGCCGCCTCCAAAAATCCGTCTCCCGTAATCTTATAGTCCCATTCGACATTCGTATTGACATTGATGACGACTTCTCCGCCAATGCTCTTGAACGAAACTGTCGCGCTTTTGCCGTCTTCCGATTCAAAAAGAGTGTTCCTCGAACCGACATTAAGTTCCGCCACAATATCCTTGTCATTCTTTCCCGGGACAGGATTGTGAACGGTTATGGTCTCTTTCGTGCACGAAGCCAATGCAAGCAGCATAGCTGCACATATTGATAATTTTTTCATGACAATCTGTTTTTACGGTGTTATTGCGGCCTGTCGGCTTTCACAAAATACATCTTGCCGTCCGCATAATAGCTGCCACCGTCAACCGCATAGCTGCTGCCGGTATATACGACAAGACCGAAAGAAGAATAACCGGACGGCATCCCGTTCAAATGAATCGCATCCCGTTCGGTACCAGTCTCATCAGAATATCCCTTGCCGTTAGTGCCGGTAAGCATTGTGGTGGAGAATCCTCCTCCGTCACCTGCGAAGTTTATGGCTACAGGGAAGAAAACATATGTCAAAGTAGCGCTTTCTTCCAAAGTAAGGCATGCACGGCCGAGGTCAATTGTCATCACCTCTTTTTCCTTGTCATAGCCGGCAATGATTTCAGTACCTTGGCGGAAAAGGTCCTTTATCTTGAAACTTTTTCCATAGACATCCTGCTCAATGGTGCAGTGCGAAGCAGTTCCAGCATTTCCCAGCGGCTGTCTCTGATAATACCAGTTCTCTGCATAAAGGCCGAAATACCCGAGCATGCGCAAATAGGGGTTCTCCTCTCTTGAAATCTGCGTTATGTTGATTGTAACCGCTTTCTCAGATTCTGCGGCCCCCGCCTTTATCACTAATGATGACGTCCTCGTGTCTCCCCCGTTTACGGCGGCACTGACCTTGACCAGTCCCGATGCACGGTCCGGTTCCACAGAAAGCCATGAATCAGACTGAGTTATGGTCCATTCAGAATTTGAGGACACAGAGAATGTGAACACGTCACCTTCCGAATCCATTTTAACAGATTCCGGAGAATTGGCATAAAGCTGCACAAGTTCGGAAGACCAGGCCTGGGTGACCTTTATCTCCTTGCTTGAGACTCCATTTGTAAGAAGAACGGAAGCGACCCTCTTTTTTCCGGTGACATTAGGCTCAGCCGTCATCACCAGAGACTCGTGTGACTGCTCAAGCTTCAACCAGCTTTCAGGACAGTCTCCGGACCAGTCTGAAGGACATGCGACTGAAATGGTCGCAGTCCCGCCGTTTTCCGCGAAGGCAACCGCATCCTGTGATACCAAGACCACATCCGCGACTTCATCCTTCGCCACTTCGCCGCACCCGCTATATAAGGGGAGTGCAAAGCACAGCAATAATGGGAAAAAACGTTTCATAATACAATATTTATAATTGGTGTTCACACAAGAAGCATGAGGAGGCGCTATAAAAAACCTTTTAAAGTTATGTAAAAAACAAATACAATGTTATTTTTTCTGCAAAAACTAACAATCGCCACATATATAAGCTATCTTTGCAGTCTATAACAAATTGTCACTTTTCACCTATGGAAGTAAGAGCCAAAAAGGCCTTGGGCCAGCATTTTCTGACAGACCTTTCGATTGCGCAGCGCATTGCCGAATCACTTGATACACAAGAACCTCAGGTAGCTCCGCATATACCGGTGCCTACATTGGAAATCGGTCCCGGAATGGGAGTCCTGACACAGTATCTGCTGCAGAGGCCGGACCTTGACATGAAGATGGTCGAAATAGACAGCGAATCTGTAAATTACCTGCTCACACATTTCCAGCAGGTCAACGGAAAGCTTCTTGAGGCTGACTTTCTCAAGCTCAGGCTCGAAAAATTCTTCCCTGAGAAATTCTGCGTGATAGGCAACTTCCCATACAACATCTCCTCACAGATTTTCTTCAAGATTCTTGAATATAAGGAGCAGGTGCCGCAGGTTGTGTGCATGATACAGAAAGAAGTGGCTGAAAGGATAGCCGAAAAGCCGGGGACAAAGACATACGGCATTCTTTCGGTGCTGCTGCAGGCCTGGTATGACATCGAATACCTGTTTACCGTAGGTGAAGGCGCATTCAATCCGCCTCCGAAGGTAAAGTCAGCAGTAATAAGACTGGTGCGCAACTCAAGGACAAGTCTCGGATGCGATGAAAAAATGTTCAAGGCCGTGGTCAAGACCGGATTCAACCAGCGCAGAAAGACACTCAGAAATTCCTTGAAAGCGATTATACTTGAAAAGGCAGCCCGCGAAGGATGGGATGATGCGCAAAAGGCCGAGTTTGTGTCTGACCCCGTGTTCGACCTCAGGCCTGAACGCCTCGGGGTAGAGGACTTCATAGCCCTCACTCTGAAACTGTCATAGGTTTGCTGCCTCACATTGTCCCCGCCCCGGCACAAGCCCGGTTAGCCGTTCAGATTGAGGACAAATTGGTGCGTCGCACAGACACGGCCATGACGAATAGTCCAACCGCACCTGCCACCATATATCTGAGCGCCACGAAGACAGACTCATACTCCGGAATCTGCACCTTCACATCCGGAAGCAATGAAATCAGAGCCAAAGAAAGGAGAGCACATACCACGGACACCGAAGCCACGGCTATGGCATGACGTCGGTCACTTTCCTTTTTCCTGGCAGACAGGTCCATTATCTTCAATATTTTTTCCTGACATGCCGCGTCATCCTTACCGCTCAGGGAAGCAGGAACCGGAAGCTGGTCGATCTGACGCAAAAGCTCCTCCATAAACCCGTCATCTCCCGGGACAGAGGGCCTGTTCTGCATAAAAAACTTTCTTATTTCTTTATCCGTCACCATATCACATTGTTTTTTCAAGATAAACCTTCAGATGGGCCCTGCCACGTGAAAGACAGGAGCGCACGGTACCTGAAGGCATTCCGGTAATTCCTACTATTTCCTTTATGGATTTCTCCTCCATATAAAACAACAGAATCACAGCCTGCTCCTGCACGGAAAGCATCCCGATTGCCTGATACAGATCCTGATAGGCGAACCGCCTGTCCGCAACTGATGTCTCATCATCAATATCGCAGGACCTTAGGCATTCGAGAGGTTCACAGGCACGGCGTCCATCCGTGCGCAAACTGTCATAATGGCAATTGTACGCTATCCGGAAAAGCCATGTAGAAAAACGCGAACGTCCTTCAAACTTCCCGAAAGAAAGATAGGCCTTCAGCAACGCCTCCTGAGCTATATCATCGGCACGTGAAGAATCGCCGCAACAGAGCATAAGCAGGAACCTCCTCAAAGATTCCTGCTCCTGAGATATCATTTCTATGAATTGTCCGCGTGTCACAAGACCTAAAGCTGTCCGTTCCCGTCCGTCTGCCCGCAAGAAGGCTTTTCTGGCGCCTTATATCTGAGCCCGAAGAAGAATGACACAAGGCTCGATATCCCGACGCAAAGCAGAACGACTCCGGCCAGATATCCCCACTGCGAGAAAGAGTAAAAATCCAATGCAGCAAACAAGATGAAGCCAATACCCATAAGCGTAAGCATGACAC
>DBLW01000072.1:0-14269 GCA_002298075.1 Bacteroidales bacterium UBA714
CTGGAACTTGTGCAGATTGTTGACAGGGTCTTCACCCTGTTTGACGTGAACGTGTGCATAAAGATAAACAACCGCAAAGTCCTGACCGGAATGGCGGAGATATGCGGATTCCCGGATAAGGTTGTGGACATAACCGTTGCCATTGACAAGATTGATAAAATCGGACTGGAGGCGGTTGAGGCTGAGATGAAAGAAAAGGGACTCACTGAAGAGGCCGTGGCGGTAATCAGGCCGATACTTACAATTTCCGGTTCTTCCGCCGAGAAAATAAGTGTCATGCGTGATCTCATGAGCGGCAAGTCGGCTTCAGGAATCGTATCCGGGACCGGTCTCAAAGGACTGGATGAGCTTGAGGAACTTTTCGGTCTTATTGAAGCTTCCGGAATCCGCCATGAAGTGGAAATCGACCTTTCCCTTGCGCGCGGACTGAACTATTATACCGGAGCGATATTCGAGGTCAAGGCCAAGGATTTCGCGATAGGAAGCATCTGCGGAGGCGGGCGATATGACAACCTCACAGGCATATTCGGGCTTCCTGACATGTCCGGAGTAGGAATATCCTTCGGGGCGGACCGCATATATGATGTGCTTAAGGGACTTGACAAATTCCCGGCTGAAGTGACCTCTTCCACTAAAATACTGTTTGCCAATATGGGCAGTGAAGAGTTGCGCTATCTCATACCGGTAGTGAAGCAGCTCCGCGAGGCGGGAGTGCCATGCGAGATTTATCCTGAGTCTTCAAAACTCAAGAAGCAGTTTGACTATGCCGACAGGAAGAAGATACCTTTCATCTCGATTGTCGGTGAGACTGAAGCCGCGGAGGGACTTGTGAACATCAAGAATCTTTCTTCCGGGGAACAGAAATCCTTTAAAAAGGAAGACATCGCATCCGTATTTGAATTTATAGCTTAGGAACTCAGATTTTTATCAGGCGGTGACCGGAGCATGGTTGCCGCCTTTTGTTGTGCACATATCCGATGATGAATACAGTAAAATTTGACAGGGCTACCCTTGTCGGCTACATTGCGGGAATCATAACAGGAGTCACATACGGGCTCAATCCATTGTTCGCCATGCCTCTTATGAATGCCGGAGCCCCGGTTGAGAACATACTTTTCTTCCGCTACGGGCTCTCGGTGCTTATTCTCGGGTGCTGGCTCCTTGCCAAGCATGAAAGTTTCCGTGTTTCCGGAAAACAGCTTGTGAGACTTCTTATTCTCGGTGCATGCTTCACGATGAGCAGCCTCTTCCTGTTCGAGGCCTACCGCCTTATTCCGTCAGGCATGGCGACAACCATAGTTTTCCTTTATCCTGTGCTTGTCGCGCTCATCATGGTCTTCATGCGTGTCTATCCTACATGGCAGGTCTGGTTCTCCATTATCCTGACATTCATCGGGGTTTTCGTGCTGTCCAGAAATGGCGGGACGCATGTGATTCAGACAAAAGGAATAGTCATCGCGGCAGCCTCCGCCCTTGCATATGCCATGTTCATAGTCATTGTCAACCGCAGCAAGGCTATCCGCAAGGTTTCCAATACGCTTTTGACCTTTTATGCGCTTATAGTGGGAACTGTGGTGTTTATGGTCAAGGCGCTGGCAGGAGGACATTCGCTTCTGCTGGGCATCAGCGGGTTCTCTGCATGGGGAAATCTTATGGGACTGGCTGTGCTTCCGACAATAGTATCAACTGCCACGCTTGCCCTGGCCACAAGAAAGATAGGTGCCGCAAAGGCGTCTGTGCTCGGGGTATTCGAGCCGATAACTGCAATTCTCGTCGGCGCGCTTGCCTTCGGTGAACCTGTCACGATGAATGTGCTCATCGGCATCGGCCTGACCATGGCTGCCGTGACATTCATGATTGTGTCTTCCAACAAATAATTTTGCAGAACTTGTCATCATAATCCAAACAGATTCTTAAATTTGGGGGTGGATATTATTAAACACTGACTGATATGAAAAGATTTGTTTTCGCCGCAGCTGCGGCCCTGCTGCTTTTGGGAGCCTGCTCACAAGGAAGCGGACCACTCAAGACTGAAGTCCCTGCACGTCCTGCCGGACAGAAAAGCGTGATAGCTCTTACTGCTGACCCGATAGAGACTGTCCGCATCGGAATCGTCGGACTTGGAATGAGAGGAGCAAGCGCAGTAGAGCGCCTGTCTTATGTCCCTGATTCGGAAATCACTGCGATTTGTGACATTGAGCCGGATAAGGTTGACAGGAGCATGAAAATTCTTGCAGGACTCGGGCAGGACGAGCCGTTGGCATTCTCGGGAGCAGCGGATTCCTGGAAACAGCTTTGCGAAAGCGATGAAGTAGACCTTGTATATATATGTACGGACTGGCTTACCCACACGCCGATAGCTCTCTATGCGATGGAACACGGCAAGCATGTGGCAATAGAAGTCCCGGCCGCCAATACGCTTGAAGAAATCTGGGCGCTCATAAACACTTCCGAAAGGACACGCAGGCATTGCATGATGCTGGAGAACTGCGTTTATGACTTCTTTGAGATGACTACACTCGCAATGTCGCAGGCAGGCCTTTTCGGTGATGTGCTCCATGTTGAGGGTGCATATCATCATTGCCTTGACCCTTATTGGGATGAATATTGGAACAACTGGCGTCTGGACTATAACAAGAACAACCGCGGTGACGTCTATCCTACACATGGAATCGGTCCCGTATGCCAGGTTCTCGGAATGCACCGGGGAGACCGCATGAAAACACTCGTATCAATGGACACCAGGACGGCCAATGGCCCGAAAGTGTGGAAACTCAAGACCGGGGAGGACTGCGCGGACTTCAAGAATGCCGACCAGACAAGCACGCTCATCAGCACTGAAAACGGCCGCACGATGCTTATACAGCACAATGTGCTTACCCCGCGTCCTTATAACCGCATGTACCAGGTTGTCGGTACGGACGGATATGCCGGGAAATATCCTGTCGGACAGTATTGTCTCCGTGAAAATGCGGGAAGCACAGGCAGCTATGATGATTTGGGCATGGAGAAGGTCTATACAGGAGCAGAACTGAAGGAATTGCAGGCCGGATATCCTAACCCGATCCTCACTCCTGAGCTTGAGGAACTTGCAAAGAAAGTAGGCGGTCATGGCGGTATGGACTTCATAATGGACTACAGGCTTGTATATTGCCTGCATAATGGACTGCCTCTCGACATGGACGTATATGACCTGGCAGAATGGTGCTGCGTGAGCGAACTTTCGAGAATCTCGCTTGAAAACGGCAGTGCGCCTGTCGAAGTCCCTGACTTTACACGCGGGGAGTGGAACCGCATAAACGGATTCTCATACGCATTATAATGAAGGACTTTTCAAATATTCTGTCCCGTTTTGCCCTGTGCGGGAATGTGACGGGTGTTGTGCCATTGGGCAAAGGTCTCATAAATGACACATACAAGGTGAATACAGATGAAGGGCCGGGCTATGTCCTTCAGAAAATCAATCATGCCATTTTCAAGGACGTCGCCCTGCTTCAGCATAACATAGAATGCGTCACAAGGCATATACGCGGATTCCTGGTGGCTTCAGGTGAGGGGGACCTGGACAGAAAAGTCCTGTCTTTTGTTCCGCTCAAGGATTCGGAGCAGACATGGCTGCATGACGGGGAGTCGTACTGGAGACTCTCGCAGTTCATTCTAGATGCCGTGACTGTAGAGACTGTAAATCCGGAGTATTCCTATTTCGCGGGAAAGGCCTTCGGTGAATTTGAGGCCATGCTTGCCGACATCCCGGATACTCTTGGGGAGACGATACCTGATTTCCATAATATGGAGCTGCGTGCACGTCAGTTAAGGGAGGCAGCGGCTGCAAATCCGGCAGGACGTATGGGCTCCGAAGAAGCCATTGCGATACTGCAAGAAATGGAATGCCACATGGAATATGCCTGTACGGCTGAGCGTCTGCATCGTGAGGGCGTGCTTCCGAAACGTATCTGCCACTGCGACACAAAGGTCAACAACATGATGTTTGACAAGGACGGCAGCGTGCTTTGCGTGATTGACCTTGACACGGTAATGCCGAGCTATGTGTTTTCCGATTATGGGGATTTTCTGCGCACGGCAGCCAATGCGGTGGCGGAAGATGACCCGGATATAGGAAAGGTTGAGTTTGACATGGACATATTCCGGGCTTTCACCAAAGGCTATATAGAGTCTGCGTCCGCTTTTCTGACCCCCGTGGAGAAAGAACATCTGCCTTATGCCGCTGCTCTTTTCCCGTTCATGCAGGCGGTCCGCTTCTTTACGGACTACATCAATGGCGACACTTATTATAAGACGGCCTATCCTGAGCATAATCTCGTAAGGACACGCAACCAGATGGCGCTGTTCAGAAGTGTAATGGCCCGCCGGGAAGAAATGTCGGATTTCATATCCGGTTTGTAATGGCGCCGCGGGGCTTGGACCTGCTGCCTTGACATTTTACCGGCAGTTTCCGCAGTGGCAGAAGATGGCCTGACGGGAATTGCCGGTTTTTAATATATGTTTGCTTCTGCTCTCGACTTTTAGTATATTTGCGCTTTGCGCACATATACTGATGCGTCTCGGCATAGTCAAAGCAAGCTTTGCCTCTGCTCTCGACTTTTAGTATATTCGCGCCGAATCATCAAAACAGCACATAAAATGAAGAAAGTCTTGGTCATTGGAGGCGGAGGACGTGAGCATGCCATAGTGGATGCGCTCAGCCGTTCCGCAAAAGTAGGAAAAATCTGGTGTGCACCCGGAAATGCAGGAATCGCCGCGCAGGCTGAATGCGTCCCATTGAAAGAAACCCAGGTTGAGGAACTTAAGGCATTTGCCCTTGAAAACGGTGTTGACCTTACGGTAGTCGGCCCGGAGGTGGCTCTTGCGGCTGGTGTGGCTGATGCTTTTGCTGAGGCCGGCCTGAGGATATTCGGCCCGTCAAAGGATGCAGCGGCAATCGAGTCCAGCAAGGATTTCGCCAAGAGGCTTATGGCCAAATATGGCATCCCTACGGCTTCATTCGAGACTTTTGATGATTATGAAAAGGCTCTTGGGCATGTGCGCTCCGGCTCATTGCCGGTCGTGCTCAAATATGACGGTCTTGCCGCCGGTAAGGGAGTCGTCATTCCGGAGACAATGGAAGAGGCTGAAGAAGCTTTGAAAGACATGCTTCTTGACGACAAGTTCGGCAAGGGCAAGGTAGTAGTCGAGGAGTTTCTCACAGGACCGGAGTTCTCGTTCATGTGCTTTGTGGACGGCGCTTCTGTAACTCCTATGGCCCTTTCTCAGGACCACAAGCGTGCCTATGAGGGAGACAAGGGGCCGAACACAGGAGGCATGGGAGCATATTCCCCTGTTCCTATCATCACTCAGGAAGACATTGACTATTCTCTCGAACATGTCATGATACCGGCAGCGGCTGCCATGATTGCCGAGGGCCGTCCGTTCAAGGGCGTACTTTACGGAGGCCTTATGAAGACCCCATCCGGAGTCAAGGTAATTGAGTTCAACTGCCGTTTCGGAGATCCTGAGACAGAGGTTGTGCTTCCGCGTCTTGAATCGGACATCTATGATATTTTCTCGGCTGTCGCAGACGGCACGCCTATGCCTGAGGTGAAGTGGTCCGAGGAAGTTACCATGGGATTCGTGATGGCTTCAAAAGGCTATCCAGGCAGCTATGATAAAGGATACGTGATTGAAGGACTTGCTGATGCGCTTGCGGACCCTTCTGTCAGGATATACCACATGGGCACATCTGCAAAGGACGGCAATGCCGTCACTTCAGGAGGACGCGTTCTGATGGTCGTCGGCTCCGGAAAAACTCTTGCCCGTGCACATGACATAGCCCTTGCCGCTGTGGAAAAAGTCAAATGCGGCAATCTCTTCTATCGTCGTGACATCGGGTGGCGCGTACTTTAGTGCCGCACAGGAACAAGTGAAATGATAAAATTCCAGTTATGGCAAAAATAATAAGCGGTAAAGAACTTTCGGCCAAACTCAAGGCCGATATGGCGGCCCAAGTGGCGGAATTTCCAGAGAAATATGGACGTGTGCCCCATCTTGTCGTAATCCTTGTCGGTGATAATCCGGCCAGCGTGTCATATGTGACAGGAAAGGCGAAGGCTTCGGAAACGGTTGGAATAAAGAATACGACCATACGCAAGCCGGAGACTATATCTGAAGAAGAACTGCTCTCTCTTATACGGGCACTCAATGAAGACGATTCCGTTGACGGCATCCTCGTTCAGCTTCCGCTTCCGAAGCATATCAGTGAATCCAAGGTAATAGAGACCATTTCCAAGGCAAAAGATGTTGACGGTTTCCATCCTCTGAACGTCGCTGCACTTTGGCAGAAAGAGGATTGTGTACTTCCATGCACGCCTAAGGGCATAATAAAGATGCTGAAGGCTGCCGGTGTCGGGATAAATGGCAAGCGCGCGGTCGTAATCGGCAGGAGCAACATAGTCGGCCTTCCGGTTGCCAAGCTTCTTCTGGATGAAAATGCAACGGTCACAATTGCGCACAGCCGCACAGAGAACCTTGCCGAGCTGACGCGTCAGGCCGAGATTCTTGTAGTGGCCATCGGCCGCCCGAAATTCGTCACTGCCGACATGGTGTCGGAAGGTACAGTGGTCATTGACGTGGGAGTCAACCGCGATGCAGAGACCGGAAAACTCTGCGGTGACGTTGATTACGCGGAAGTGGAGCCGAAAGCTTCAGTCATCACACCTGTTCCGGGCGGAGTCGGTCCCATGACCATCTGCTGCCTTATGGAGAACACGATAGAGTGCTTTCTTGCAAAGCATTAAGCAGTGCCTCACATGCTGGACTTTGTGAATAATGGAGATTTTATTTGTTATAAAAGAAAAACTTTCTACATTTGCAGAAAATCAGTGTGTGTTAATTTAATATCGTATCGACAGATGACAAACATGCGGCATCTCATGCCGTTTGTCTTTACGTTTGCGTATAGGTTGCAGGCACATAATTGCATCATATAAATGTATTTTAACCCTAATATCATGACGGATACTCATGCCGCTTCTGTGGCATGTGCGGTTGCTCTCTGCGGCAATAGCGTCTTGGGGGGGGTAAGATTAAGTAAATTAGAATACGGAATATTTGACGTTCCCGTTTTGGCGGCTGGGATTTCCCTGCCGGCAGAACGGGAATTTTTTGTCGTACCCTGTATCATCCCGGCAAAATCATCATTAAATGAAACTTATATTGACCATATGTAAAAACATGGCAGGCCTTGCCGTGTGCTTTTTGCTGCTGGCTGCATCCTTGGCTGCGGCGGCACAGGAGCATGACGGCAGCAGGATTCCAGTGAAAGAAACAGACTCCCTCGAGATATTGGTCTATTTCGAGAAAGGGTATTCAAGTTTCAATCCTGCCTACAAGAAAAACGGTGAGCGTCTTCTGAAATTCATCCGTGAGGTTGATTTCAAGGATACTCTGCATATCCGCGGAACTGCCTCTCCTGAAGGCGAATGGAAGTTGAACGACAGGCTTTCAATAAGGAGGGCGGAAAGTCTCCGCAGCTATATCATGGAAAATGCCGCCATAGACGGACCGGTTCTCATTGTCGGGGGCGACGGGATTGACTGGGCGGGTTTGCGCTCAATGGCCATGGAATCTTCAATGCCGCATAAGGAAAAAGTCCTGAAAGTGATTTCCGGTGTCCTCTCTGGCAGGATACAGCCGGAAAATGCCAACAAGTCTCTCCTTTATATAGGTGACGGTGAGGCCTGGTGGTACATGTACAGGAATTTTTTCCCCCAGCTCCGTACAGTGTCGTTCCGTACATGGGGAGATCCGCCTCCTACAATCATAGGGCACAGGCAAGGGGCAGCTTATGTGGAGGCTGAGCATGAGGAGGAGGCCTCTGCCATTGTGTCTGGAAATTCCGGAAGGGAGGCAACCCCGGTTTCAGGTGAGGCCGATGTGGCACATGATGACTGTCAGGACAGTGATGCAGGAACTTCCGGCGTGCAAGAAGAGGCCGTGGTGCAAGATGCGTCCCGGACCGGGCTTGATGAAACTGTGGGGAATGAGCCTTTCCATCGTTTTGCCGTCAAGACCAATATGCTGTATGATGCCGCCCTCATGCCGAACCTGGAGTTTGAGTGGCTTATAAATGAGCATTGGAGTGTAAGCGTGGACGGAAATGTGGCCTGGTGGAAAAATGCGCAGAAGCACCAGTATTACCAGGCCTTGATAATAAGTCCCGAATGCCGCTGGTGGTTCAAGACTTTCAAGCCATGGCACGGCCATTATATGGGACTTATGGCCGGAGGCGGATTATATGACCTTGAAAACAAGCGTACAGGATATCGGGGAGAGGCAGGTTTTGCCGGGCTGACATATGGCTTCATGTGGCCTATTGCCCGTAGCCTTTCTTTTGATGCTGAAATCGGGGCCGGCTATATGTACACCAAGTTCGAAGAGTATGAACCTGTTGACAATCACTATGTCTATCAGCGTACAAGAAGCATGAATTATGTCGGGCCTCTCAAACTGAAATTTTCTCTCGTATGGCGTTTCGCGGATATGTCGGGCAAAAAGAAAGGAGGTGCAAAATGAAACACGGTACTCTTATAAATAGGCTTGCGGCAGGAGCGGTTATTGCCGTTTCATTGCCGATGTTTCTTGCAGGGTGTCGTAAGGAATTGTGTTATAATCATTTCCGTGCGGTTGCTGTCAATGCTGCATGGGAAAGTGTTTGGGAACGCGACTATGGTCGCAAATGGAGTCTCGGCTGGGATGCAGCCCGCTGGGAACATGAATACTCTGAGTTTCTTCCTGGTATTCCGGAGGGAATGACAATGCTTCTTTATGAAGACGGCAAGGAAAGTTCAAAGACTTTCTTCGGTCCGGAGGGCGGTGAGTTCATGATAAACGAGGGCAGGCATTCGCTTCTGCTCTATAATAATGACACCCGCTATATCGTTTTTGACGACTTGGCTTCCGCACCTTCGGCCAAGGCGTCAACAACGACAAGGACACGTTCTTCCCTTAAGGAACTGCATGAGGGAGAACGTACCATCAATCCGCCTGATGTGCTTTATGGAGCTTTCATCCAGGATATTCCGGAGGTTCAGCTGCATGAATGCCACAATGCAGATGTCACCATGCGTCCTCTTGTCTATACCTATCTTGTGCGATTCGGAATTGACAAGGGAGCCGAATATGTCTCACTTGCACGTGGCGCCCTGGCGGGAATGGCGGAGTCGGTGATGCTTCGTGACGGCTCCACTTCCGAGGCCACTGCAACTATCCTTTTCGACTGCGTTGTCAAGGACTGGGGAGCTGAGGCGGACGTGCGCTCGTTCGGCATTGCCGGCTTTCCTGACAAATATTACGGACGGGCATCGGCACGTGAGGGAGAGGGACGCTATACTCTCAATCTTGAGATTCTGCTCAGGAACGGCCGCATGATAAGCTTCAACTTTGATGTCACTGACCAGATGGCTGACCAGCCGAGGGGAGGAGTCATTGAGGTCGGCGGAATCGAATTGGGAGATGAGGACATATCCAATGGTTCCGGCTTTGACGTGAATGTCAGCGATTGGGGGGAATATGAGGACATCGATCTTCCTATTGTGCAATAACTATAATTACAATAACAACTTTAATTTCAACGTAATGAAAAAGTCATTAATCATTTTGGCTGCGGCTGCCCTTGCAATGGCGGCCTGCACAACCACCAAAGACATCGACTATGGTGTCGCCCAGGCTTCAAAACAGGTGTCCTTCACCTCTCATGTGAACAAGAACACCCGTGCTCTCTCTAACGGCAATTTCAGCCAGTTCAATGTTTTCGGCTCTTACACCACTGCGACCAGTACGACTCCGACACAGGTTTTCAACAATATCGCTGTAACCAAGAATGGTACTGACTGGACATATTCAGGTGATGCCCGCTATTGGATCAAAGATGCCACATACACTTTCTATGCTTACAGCAAGGAAAATGCAGAGACCGGTACAAACCGTTTTAACGCACCGGAACTGACCCTTGAAGATTACCCCGTCGATGCAGCGGCTGAAAACCAGAAAGACCTTGTTTTTGCCTCTGCGAAAAATATCACAGGAAAAGAGTCAGGCAATGACAAGGTTGCCTTTGATTTCAAGCATATCCTTTCAAAGATACATTTCAAGTTCACAAGTGATTTTCCTGAAGGCTATAAGGTAAAGGTCAACATGGTAGAAGTCCGCAATTTCAGGGATAAGGGTACATTCACTGCCTCTACAGGTGAATGGTCAAACCAGAAACGTTCCGTAGAGACGGAGAATGCTGATAACATGCTTAAGATTTCCGCAACTTTTGCTGAGGCTGATACTGACAAGGAGCTTGTTCGTGGTGAATCTGTCACTACCCAGGACATCTATGTGCTTCCGTTTGCCTATACACAGCCGAATGTGCGCCTTTATTTCCAGTTGACTATTATTAATGAAAATAACGAAGTCGTATCACAGAAAGTGAATTACGGCGCATTCAAGCCGACATGGGCAAAAGGTACTGCATACAGCTATAATGTTACGCTCACAGGTAAGGAGGCCGGTCTTGAGAAGATTGAATTCACTACAAGTGATGATATGAACCTTGACGGCTGGGCTGCCGGAACAGACAATGTCGAATTTAATTTCGGTTCTGAAGTTACGGCTGAGGAATAATCCCTAACAGGCATGGCCCTGATTTACGGCTTGCGGGGATTGGGTTTCCCGCAGGCTGCCAATAAAACAGAATAAAATGACAATTATGGGATTCAGTCTCAAATATTCCTTGGCGCTGTTTGGCGCAGTCCTTTTGTCGGGCTGTGTCAAGACCGTGGTCCAGGACGGAGGGGATGACCTCTCCCCGATGCAGTTCGGCAAATCCGAAGTAATGACCCGTTCCATTGTGACAAATGACTCTTTTGAAAACGAAGGGACAGTTTTCAATGTATGGGGCACTTATCATTCGTCATCAGACAGGAACTTCATCCCTGTTGACGTCTTCAGCGGCACTGAAGTAACCAAAACAGGCTCGAAATGGTCTTATGACGATACGCGTTACTGGCTTCCGGGCTTCCGCTACAATTTCCGCGCTCTCCATCCGGCAGTGCTCGCGGCATCTCCAGGTATGGTAAGCTATTCATATGCCCAGGATGAAGACCATCCCCATGGAAATCCTGACAATGCAGTGCTTTCCATCAGCAGCTATGACGGGCGCAGCGGCCATGACATCCTTTATGCGGCTTCCGGCCCTATTGCGGCGGTCCGCGGAAAAATGCCTGCCGTAGCATTCGATTTTAATCATATACTTGCATATGTACTCTTTGAGGGGGCCGTTGACCCGTCGGTTGACAGGGAAGTTGAAATAGTCTCCGCCAAGTTTTACGGAGTATCTGCAACAGGCTCGTGGACATCAGCTCCGTCTCCTGCAGGCACTTGGGACGTGACCGGCGGAGAGAAATCGACAGCCCAAAACCCTTATGCGGAGACTTCGCAGGTTCTGAGCCTCACATCAAAATATGTGTCTGTATTTCCACGGGGCAGCGAGATACTTATGATTCCACAGGACATCCAGACAGGGACAATGTTTGAAATCCAGTACAGATATACGTCCGGCAACACGGCCTTGCGCACTGTACGCACTGACATATCTTCAATCGGTGCTTCTTTCAAGGGATGGAAAGCCGGCTCGACTTACCGTTACAGATTCTGTATAGGAGATACTGACTTTATCGTTTTCGACAAGCCGACGGTAACGGAATGGATAGACCAGGACGGAGGAAACTATATAATCCAATAAAGATGGCAGCGATGACAAAATATACACAAATGAGAAGAATGACATCCGTATTGCTCTGCTGCAGTATGCTGATGTCGTGCGACGGAGGCAAAGACGGGATGAATATCAATCCGGACCCGGTCCGTCATGTCACATTCGGCCTGCCGGGAGTCATGATGCAGGGGGCGGAGATGCTCGGAGGGCCTGACACAAAGTCTCTCTTGCATAATTCATTTCCCGACGGGGGCGTGTTCAGGGTGTTCGGCTACTGCATTCCGGACATGGTAAATGGCAGTGAAAATGATTATGCGGCCGCGTCTTCTCCATGGAATACCAAGTCACAGAGGATAAAGGCCGACATTTTCTATGAAACGGATGTCACATGCAGCGGTGCCGTTACCTCGTATGGCAACGGTAACCTGAAGGAATGGTACACAGCCGGTTTCAATGGAGTTCCGGCCGGTGCCCAGGTCTCACAGTTCAGGTATTCATTCCTTGCGCACTACCCTGTGGACTGTTTCACGATGAATATGAGGAATGCAGATGCCGTAGGTGTCCCGGTGCTTGCTTTCAGCATGCCTTGGTCAGGCGGTGACATGGACACTCCGAGAGACCATGCCGAAATCCCGGATGCGATGCTGGCCGCACGTTTCGACCATATACGTGCAAACGGCGCCGTTCCACTTAATTTCTATCATATAATGACCGGACTGCGTTTCCGTGTAAACAATTATTCTGACGAGGACCTGATTATAGAGTCCGCCAGCCTGAGCGGCCAGTTTTATAGTGAGGCTACTTTCGATTTCACGACTACTGAAGTAAAACAGGCGGCAACTGCTCTTGGACAGAAGTCATTCAGCGGATATTTCTCGCTTATTCCAGACGGTACGTCACAGACTTGCCCTTCAGGAGCCTCTTCTCCGTATCTCGGAGTCTCAGACACAAATCCTGAGGGCACTACAGTGCTCCTGCTTCCGAATCTTGATGCAGACCCTTCAACGGCAGACCGTCCGGATAATCCGATATATTCCCTCGGGGACAAGAAGACCATAACAATCCGCTACCGTTATGCCGGTGATGTTGATGCAAGAACAGCTGTGATACCGGACTTCCATCTCTCATACAGGCCGGCGCAGAGTACGCGCTACACGGCGAACCTGAATTTTGTAGGTGACCGTTTTGTGCTTATTTTCCAGGCTGATACGGATTCCTGGGGAGACGGCTCTGACAATGGCATTATCATCAATTAATAGGCAGTCATGCTGATGCGGCCTTGCCGCTTTTTGTTAAAGTGAGATTATAAACATAGAATACTGAGAAGATGAAAATATCAATGTTGAATTTTTGGGGTTATGCTGCCTTGGCTGCCGCGATTTCTTTGTCGGCTGTATCGTGCATAGGTTCTCTTGATGACATGCAGGTTCATGACGGGAGTTCCGTTACAATAAAGGCGGAGTGTCTTGACATGCTGCCACAGTTTCACGACCCGCTTTCTCCTGCCACGAGGGCAGACAACAAGACGCAGGAGGAAAAGGCCGTGCGTACCTTGCATCTGTTCTTTTTCGATGAGGCTACCGGCGAGTTTCTTGAGCCTAAGGCCGGTGACCAGAATTTTCATCCATATCAGAAACTGACTTCCAATGTCCTTACAATCAAGGATGAGGTTTTCACGCAGATGAGCGGAGTGCAGATTTATGCTATAGCCAATATCTCGGGAGATCATTTCAATACCAAGTGGACTCCGGGAGGTGATATACAGACCGGAAGGCTTCAGGACGGGGAATGGGTCAAGTCTGACTTTACCGTTACAAACCGCGCGGACCTCGAGAGCTGGGTATATGCGCCGGTGCTGAGGACGGAGGAGGGGACAGACGTCAACCACCTTCCTAAGGCCGGAATGCCTATGGCCGGGACTGTGGGCAATGTCGATTTGTCGAAGACTTCAGGCAACCTTACGGTAAACATGAAGGCGATGATGGCCAGGGTCGATATAACCGTGCAGCTCAATCCGAATCAGATGAGCCGCGACGGCCAGCTTCCTGTCATGACAATACGCGAATACGGTATCATGAACATGCCTACCATGGTTCCTCTTGTGCCTCCTACCGGTGCGGACGAGGACAATGTGACTTCTTATCCGGTCGTGTCCTCGCTGACAGTGCCGGTCAATGTCACAATAAACAAGGATAGTGCTCCCGTTCATTTCAGCTATTATACCTATGAGAATATCCAGCTTCCGAATCCTAAAGGCGTGAACTCACAGGTTGAGCAGCTGCCGGACGGAACGTGGAAATATCCTGAAGGCATTACGACGGATGAAGAAAAGCAGCGCTGGAAACCGAACATAGCAAAGAAAGATCGTGCTTCAGCCCTGGTTCTGAAGGGTAGCTATACCACCCACCAGAACCTTACATACAATGCGCAGTTCACCGTTTACATGGGCAAGAATGCCGTCAACAATTTCGAGGTCCGGCGCAATATGCAGTACAAGAACAACATATCTGTCCG
>DBLW01000072.1:14673-21132 GCA_002298075.1 Bacteroidales bacterium UBA714
CGTGTCAATGTGGTCACTGACAACCCTCTTTATCTTGCGGTAGTGAATGAGCGCAAAGTTGATGCTCATGCATCTGCCCTGCCTATGGACGTCTGGCTTCTGCTGCGTGAACCTGAGGATGCCAACCAGCTGGAGCAGAAACAAGTTGGGCATGAATCAACGGTTACTGTGACGATTCCGGACGGTGTTGACTGGATACGCATGGAGAGGGTAATACCCCGTGCTGAGATGCATGCGGCAGATTATGCGGCAGGCACCGGGATACAGCCGTATTTTACGACGGATATGTTTACCCGTGTGGCTACAAGCAAGTCCCTTACTGTTGACGGAGGTGATGTCAATTCCGGCGGTTCGCGTTCACGCATCTATTTCTATATTGACGAGAATGTGACTCCTAACGCTTCCGGGGATATTCCGGACCGTTTCGCTGAAATCAGAATCCGATACGAACGCAAGGAAAACGGGGCGGTTGTAGATACCCGTGAGCGTACTCTCGAAATCGAGCAGCGCGGACTTGTGCATGTTGACGGTGACTGGGTGGGAAATGGAGGCAGTCCTACTGCTGCGATTGACACTTATATGGAATATTATGAGGAATATCTTGAGCACAATGACCCTCTCGACCAGCATCTCCAGCCTGGCGAACTTTATGAAGGACTCAGCTGGGGATTGCGAGGTGTCGATACCCGTTCTGCATTCAGTCTGGTGGGCAATGAATATTATCAGGTTTATTATACGGACCAGGCTAGCACGATGACAGGGTGGGTCATAAACCGTAATGGTGCGGTTCCTATGAGCACTGTCCGTCTTTTTAATGACTCCGAGCCGGCATCAGCTTTTCATTATTGCTACGGAAAGAATAAGCGGAATGCGGATGGAAGTGTGGCAGAAGGGCATTGGTATATGCCGGGAATACGTGAACTGGAGAGAGCATTGGTTCAGTATTATCTTACATTTGATGATTTTCAGGGACAATTATACTGGTCTGCTTCCAGTGCTCAGAGAGGCGGTTCATTCATTGGAGGCTATACGTATAATCATGCACGTGCAACGAAAGTCAATATGGTGGATGGCAAACCCCAATATATAGAGAGTTCTTCTGGAAATGAGGGATATCAGGATCGTAACAACCGTCTCCGCATCCGTGCCTTCTACAGATTGTAGCATTTTTCGTGATTTGTATATGCTTGCCCCTCACTGCTTTATAAAAAATACGATGCCCCTGTTTCTGGGCATCGTATTTTTGTAATAGATTGATTCTCGTGTGATTGTGCGCCACAAGCGATTTTTGTCCTTATGCCTTTGCAGCAGGCTCGTCAAGCTTCAGCTCCGGGTGACGGCGTGATGAAAAATACAGCAGGAAAGCCACTGTGATTGCGACAATTCCCATCAGAATGAAAATGTACTCCGCATGGATGGCTGCCGTCACTTCCTGCATCCTGTTGCCGCTTTCCGTGATTCGGTTCTTGAAAATCTTGCCTATGAATATCGGCACTATCATCATTCCCATGTTCTGTATCCAGTAAATCAGGGAAAAAGCCGTTCCGAGATTTTTCTCAGGCACAATCTTCGGCACCGAAGGCCACATTGCGGACGGGACCAGTGAATATCCTATCCCAAGAAGGGCTATGGCAACATATCCATATGCTGCGACTCCCTGCGGGGCAAAAGTTATGAGCAGATGTGAAGCAAGGACCAGCAATGAACCGGTAATCATCCAAGTGGTGGCCTTGCCTGTCCTGTCCACAAGCGCACCGAACAGCGGAGTGAACACAATCGTGAAGAAAGGTATCATCGAAAGCATCCATGTCGCGGTTTCAAGTTCCATCCCGAACAGCGGAATCAGAATCGAAGTCCCGAACTTCTTGAAGCGTATCACGCAGCAATAGAAGAAAACGCACAGAAGCGCAATCATCAGAAAACGCGGATTCGAAAGCACCTTCCATATGTCGGAGAATCTGAATTTGTCCTCTTCTGGAATTTCTTTTGTGCCGTTTTCTGCAACAGGCCTTTCACCGTTTTCGCTTCCGCAGCTTTTGCCGGCGGCCGTTTCAGTGTCAAATCTCGAGTCCATTGCCACAAAAGCAGCCCAAAGGATGCCGCCGAGCATCAGAAGCCCCAGTCCGAGAAGGGCAGGCCTGTTGGTGTCCCCGAGAAGGTAAATTTCGCCCTCGGCTTTGCTTGCGACAATCATCGGTGACAAAACGAGCGCGGCGGCAGTTCCCAGGCGCGCTATAGAAAGCTGCAGTCCCATTGCCAAGGCCACATTCCTTTCTTTGAACCATTTGGCGACAGACCTTGTCACGGCTACTCCGGCAATCTCGCTTCCGAGACCGAAAAGCATGCATCCCACATATGCCGTTACAAGCGAAGTGCGCGGGGCCATCGGAGAGGAAATAGCAAAAGTGACAATGCCCGCTCCGATTATCATAAGTCCGACGAAAACGCTGCCGACAACCCTCACACCGAACATGTCCAGCAGGATGCCGCACACGATAAGACCGCCGCATACGCAGAGGAACGAATATCCTCCCGCATAGAAGCCGTAGTCCTCATAGTCCCAACCAAGCTCCAGCAGTTCAGGATTCTTGAACAGATGGGAGAGGGAAGAGAACATGTCGTCAAAGAAATATGACGCGAACATCGGCACAACAAGAAAAGCAAGAGCCAGCCAGCAGGCGCTCTTGCTTTCTTTAAGTGATTTGAAAATTCTGCTCATCAAAATGGCATTAAATCCGGGAAACTTATTTCTTCACATTCGGCTCTTCAAGTCCATAGCCTTTTTTCCTGTCTTCGATTTTCAGCATGAAGGTCAGGAAGAACGCCAGCACTCCGAATGACGCGAAAATCAGCATCGGCACAAGATAGCCTCCAGTAGCCTGCAGTGTCACGCCGATAAGAAGCGGAACCAGGCAGAGTCCTATGTTCTGCACCCAGAAGATAAGGCAATATGCCGAACCGAGAATCTTCTCGTCGATGATTTTAGGA
This sequence comes from Bacteroidales bacterium UBA714, assembly GCA_002298075.1. Lineage (GTDB taxonomy): Bacteria > Bacteroidota > Bacteroidia > Bacteroidales > UBA932 > Cryptobacteroides. Next base: position 17,662 of record DBLW01000072.1, read on the forward strand.
ACACTTGGCCACAATGCGGCAGGCACGAGCGAGAATGATACGCCGAGCACGACAACAAGAAGAAGCGCGAACCACTGCTTAGGGAATATCGGCAGTATGAAGGCGAAGCTCAGGTGACATACCACCATGATGATTGCTCCGAGCATCAGCATAGACGCTCCTTTGCCCTTGAAATCGAGGAAGCCTCCGAGGAACGGAGTGAGCGCCATGGCAAGGATAGGGAAACAGCTGAACAGACGTGCCGCGCTCTCTGCATCAATGGCGAGCGTAACCTCAAGGAAGTTGGTCGCATACCTTTGGAAAGGGAAGATTGCGCTGTAATAAAGTACGCAGAGCAGGGCCACAATCCAGAACATCTTGCTGCTGAAAATCTTGCCGAGGTCGCTGATGTGGAACTCGTCTTCCGCAGACTTCTCCTCTGACATCCTGCCGGCGGCTATCAGCTGCGAGTCGAATTTCCTGTCCATGATGACGAAGACCGTGAAGCAGATGAGTCCTATCAGAAGCAGGGCTGTGCAGAAGCCTATAGGCGCCACGATTGACTGGTCGAATTTTGCTGAAATGAGTGGGGAAATCCACATCACCGCAAACACGCCAAGACGTGCAATCGCCATTTCAAGACCCATAGCGAGAGCCATTTCCTTGCCCTGAAACCATTTTGCGATGGCTTTTGATACTGTAGTGCCGGCCATTTCGCAGCCACATCCGAAAATCATGAAGCCCAGACATGCCATTTTCGCGCTTCCCGGAAGGGCTGTCCACCATGAGCCGAGCCATGCGTTAAACTCTGTCGCCTGGAACCATTCCGTGATTCCGATGAATTTGATGGATGCTCCGAGCACCATGAGCGATGCTGAAAGCATACCCGTGAAGCGCGTACCCATCTTGTCGAGGATGATGCCCGCGATAATGAGGAAACCGAACACGTTCAAGATATATTCGGAGGCTGCATACGTGCCGAACACTGTGCTGTCCCAGTTCCTTGATTGCTCCACGAGGGATTTCAGGGGTGACATTACGTCAACGAACATGTAGGCGAAGAACATCATGGAAGCAATGAGCACGAGGGCGGACCATCTTGCTATTGCGCTGTCGTTCATGAATCTTTTGATAGTTTCAGTCATATTTTTGATAGTTTTTATTGTATCTTTTTTGCAAGGCCTGCGAAGTTAAGGGTTTTTGCCCTAATAGTCAAAACACTTTTTTCAAAACTCGGAATAAAGTCGTATCTTCGTGCGCAATTTCACTTCAGAAAACAGGACTATGGCATATAATCTTCTTGACAGTGTCGGGTCGCCTGCCGACATCAGGAATTTCAGCATGGACCAGCTCAGGGAACTTTGTGCTGAGCTTCGTGAATATATGATAGAGTGCTGTGCCGTGAATCCCGGACATCTGGGTTCAAGCCTCGGTGCCGTGGAACTTGTCGTGGGGCTTCACTATGTTTATGACACTCCATTGGACAAGGTCGTGTTTGATGTGGGACATCAGGCGTATGCCCACAAAATAATCACTGGCAGACGTGAGGCTTTCCGCAAGAACAGGATGCGGGACGGCATAAGCGGTTTTCCCAAGCGTGCGGAAAGCGAGTATGACGCATTCGGTGCGGGACATTCTTCAACCTCAATCTCTGCCGCCCTCGGTTTTGCTGAGGCGTCCAAGCAGCTCGGGCTCGGGCACAAGACGGTCGCCCTGATAGGTGACGGTTCGCTTACCGGAGGTCTTGCGCTTGAGGGAATGAACAATGCCGGGGCTGCGAAATCCGACCTTCTTGTGATTCTAAATGACAATAACATATCCATAGATAGAAATATCGGCGCTTTGCACGAATATCTCCTCCATATCACGTCAGACCCGCGCTACAATAAGGCAAAGAAGAGGGTCTGGGATGGACTTGGAGACGGGAAATTCCGCAGCGGGCTCCAGAGGTTTGTAGTCAACGCCAAGTCTTCCCTCGTCAGAAGAAGCGGAGGTGACCTGTTCGAGGCAATGGGTTTCCGTTATTTCGGACCGGTTGACGGCAATGACATAAGCCAGGTGGTAACCACTCTAAGGAAACTGAAAGCCCTTGACGGCCCTATACTTCTTCATACACTGACGAAAAAAGGAAAAGGATATGCGCCCGCGGAGGCTGACCAGACGGTCTGGCATGCTCCGGGAATGTTTGATCCGGAGACAGGGGAGAGGATAAAGAGCAGCAAGGGTGCAAGCCGTTATCAGGATGTGTTCGGTCAGGTCCTGCTTGAACTGGCGCGTATGGACAGCCGTGTCGTTGGCGTTACCCCGGCCATGGCGTCCGGATGCGGCATGAACCTGCTTTCCAAGGAAATGCCGGGACGGTTCTATGATGTGGGAATCGAGGAAGAGCATGCCGTCACGTTTTCTGCCGGACTTGCGGCAGGCGGCATGAGGCCGTTCTGCAACATATACTCGTCGTTTTCGCAGAGGGCTTATGACCAGATTATACATGATGTGGCCCTTCAAGGGCTTCCGGTCGTGCTTTGCCTTGACCGCAGCGGAATAGTCGGTGAGGACGGGCCGACTCATCACGGGTGCTATGATATTGCCATATACAGGAGCATACCCGGAGCTGTCATTGCCGCTCCTAAGGATGAGGCGGAGCTGAAGGATATGATGTATTCAGCTCTCAAGTATGAATCCGGCCCTTATATTATAAGGTATCCTCGCGGCTATGGTGAAGGAGTTGAATGGAGGACTCATGAGTTTTCATTGCTTGAGACAGGAAAGGGGGAACTTGTGGCTGAAGGAAACCGTATTGCTGTGATTGCTGCCGGTCCGGTGGTCAACAGGGCTGTAGAGGCGGCTGCCAAGATACGTGAGGAGTACGGATGGTCTCCGTCTGTCTATAATATAAGGTATGTGAAGCCGCTGGATGGTGAACTTATGAATGGAATATTGGCCTCTCACGAGAGGATTGTCACGATAGAAGACGGTACTGTGCTCGGCGGGCTGCATGGCGCGGTAGCGGAATTTGTGTCCGCATCATGCAATGGATTGCCTGTCAGGGCAATAGGTATTCCGGATAGATATGTCAGCCAGGGAACGCAAGGGGAATTGTGGCATGAATGCGGCCTTTCTTTGCCGGAAATAATCCGTGTTATAGTGGAAGAAAGTGAAAAAAATCAAAAAAAAGACCGGAAAATTTTGGAGATAAAAAATTAATGTCTATCTTTGCAATCCCTTTCGGAAACAAACCGACAAGCGGGGCAAAAAACTGCCGATGTAGCTCAGTTGGCTAGAGCACGTGATTTGTAATCTCGGGGTCGTGGGTTCGACTCCCTCCATCGGCTCAAAAGTTCTTTTGATGATTTGAAGTTTTCTTCAAACGTAAAGATTGAAAATTTCGTATCTTGTTTATCGGGACGTTTGGCCTTCGGGCTTTTGTCTTGGTGGCATGCGAAAACGGGAGAATACCAGAGTGGCCAAATGGGGCAGACTGTAAATCTGCTG
>DBLW01000074.1:0-9122 GCA_002298075.1 Bacteroidales bacterium UBA714
AAAGAGACAATCGAAAGCAAAAACGAAATCATCACAATGCTCAAGAAATCACTTGATAGGGAAAAATAGTTTGTGTACTTTTGCAAGATGCACAATGACCCACATCTTTTGAGCAGCCTTCATGCAAATCTGGTAGAGGCCGGATGCGACGAAGCCGGAAGAGGTCCTTTGGCCGGCCCGGTATTCGCCGCCGCCGTCATATTGCCGCATGACTTTCATCATCCTCTCCTTAACGACTCCAAGAAAATGACAGAGAAAGCACGTGAGACTCTCCGCCCGATAATAGAGGCGGAAGCCGTTGCATGGTCAGTAGAGGCGGTAAGTGCGGAGGACATAGACAGAATCAACATATTGAATGCATCCATAGCGGGAATGTGGCGGGCGATATTCTCCCTCAAGACACGTCCCGAGCATCTTCTGGTTGACGGAAACAGGTTCCGGCCATACGGTACTACCGGAGACGGGCTTTTTCCTGCGGAAACCGCAGACAGATATTCGGCACTTACGTTCGACTGCATTGTAAAGGGGGACGGAAAATTCGCATCAATAGCGGCCGCATCCGTGCTCGCAAAGACCTGGAGGGACGAATATATGCGCAATCTGGCAAAGGAGTTCCCGCAGTACGGATGGGAGCGCAATATGGGATATCCGACCAAAGAGCATGTGGAGGCAATCAAAAGGTACGGATATACAATACACCACCGCAAGAGTTTCCATCTCAAGCAGCTTGAACCGGCCTTGTTTTAACCATGCCGGACGGACAGCGCATAATTCAAAGATTGCAAACAAAGTTTTAGATAATATGAAACGGATTTTATGTTTTTTCACGGCTATGTCGGTATTTGCCGGCAGCGTCATGGCGGATGAAGGCATGTGGATGCTTCCTCTGCTGCAGAAGATGAACGGCAAGGCAATGCAGGAACTTGGCTGCCAGCTCACTCCAAAGCAAATCTATGACATCAACAACTCGTCCCTCAAAGATGCCATCGTGCAGTTCGGAGGCGGATGTACGGGAGAAATCATATCTTCCGAGGGACTTCTTGTAACCAACCACCATTGCGGATACGGCAGCATACAGAAACTCAGTTCTGTGGAGCATGACTATCTGAAAGACGGATACTGGGCAATGAACAGGTCAGAGGAGCTTCCTTGCGAGGGGCTTACCGTAACGTTCCTTGAGTACATGCGGGATGTGACTGCCGCAATTGAGAAGGCTAAGGCAAAAGCCGCCAAAGAATATGCGGGCAAAGAGGACGGGGAAAATCTCATAGGCGAGGCTTTGCAGCGCGAGTATGACGGCATTATTGGAAAAGCCGAGCAGGAGAATCCTCACTGCACTGCGGAAATCGTCCCGTTCTATAATAATAATGTGTATTACCTTATAGTATATAAGGTTTACACAGATGTGCGTTTTGTAGGTGCTCCGCCTTCATCAATCGGAAAATTCGGAGCAGACACGGACAACTGGATGTGGCCGCGCCATACCGGAGACTTTTCGATGTTCCGGGTATATGCGGACAAGGACAACAACCCGGCCGGCTATTCTCCTGAGAATGTGCCCCTTCGGGCCAAAAATCACCTTAGGATTTCTCTTGCTGGCGTGAAGGAGGGAGACTATACCATGATTATGGGATATCCGGGACGTACTACACGCTTCCAGACTTCTCCGGAGCTGAAGTTCCAGATAGAGCAGAATGACATCAGAATCGCCGCACGCACAGTGCGCCAGAATGTGATGCTTGAGGACATGCTGGCAGACCCTAAGGTCAAGATTCAGTATGCGAGCAAATATTCCGGCTCATCCAACGGCTGGAAGAAATGGCAGGGCATGAAGCTGGCTTTCGACAAGCTTGACATCATAGGACGAGCAGAGAAAGAGGAGGCGGAGTTCAACAAATGGGTGAATGCCAACAAGAAGCGCAGCAGCAAATACGGTGATGCCCTGAACAATCTTGCAGCCTGTGTCGAGGAAGGACGCTATCTGAACAATGCCTTTACTACAGCATATGAATCTGTTTACAAGATTGAGGCATCAGGCTTTGCGACCGCAATGGCCAACTTGATGAAAAGGGCGCTGTCGGAAGGGAAGGACACTTTGTCGGCCCTGCAGCAGGCATATGAGGCCATTGCTCCGGCATATGCGGACTACTCGGCAGGCACAGACAGGAAGGTGGCCAAGGCCATGATGAAGTTCTATAGGGAAAATGCTGCCGAGGAGTATTATCTTAAAGGGCTGCCGGAGGATTTTGCTGAAATGGACATTGACGCTTATGTGGACCGGCTCTTTGACAATACTGTATTCACTTCCGCTGAAAGCCTTGGCAAGGCTGTCTCTGAGAAGGGAGCGGCAGTACTGGAGGACCCTGCATTCGTTCTTGCAAAATCCGTAAATAACGAGATATTCCGGGCATTCAGACCGGTACAGCAGATTGAACAGAAGCTTGCGAAGGCAAGGCAGGTCTATACAGAGGCTCTCCTTGAGTGGAAGAAGGGCCTGCCGTCATATCCGGACGCCAATTTCACCATGAGGCTGACTTACGGCACCGTAAAAGGATATTCTCCTAAGGATGCCGTAGTGTATAGGTATTACACAACTTTGGACGGCGTCATGGAGAAGGAGGACCCGGACAATTGGGAGTTCGTCGTACCTGAGAAGCTCAAGACTCTTTGGGAGACAAAGGATTACGGGCAGTATGCCATGGAGGGCGGAAAGATGCCTGTGGCATTCCTGAGCAACAATGACATCACCGGAGGAAATTCAGGTAGCCCGATTATGAATTCTCGTGGCGAGCTGATAGGCCTGGCGTTTGACGGAAACTGGGAGTCAATGAGCAGCGACGTGATGTTCGAGCCGGATTTGCAGAGGTGCATCAATGTGGACATACGCTATGTGCTGTTCATTGTGGACAAGTTCGGCGGCGCGGGATGGCTGATTGATGAGATGGATATTGTAAAGTAAGAATCTAAATCTGAATGGGAATATTCAAGAGATGAAAGAGAATGAGATAATGAAGTGGCTCTTCGAGGTCCAGCATCCTGCAAAGGGTGACAGGAATGTCGTGGAGCTGGGAATGGTTGAGAAGGTTGAGTCAGAGGGGAACAAGGTGACTGTGACTCTTGGCTTTTCAAAGCATCGTGACCCTTTGGCCGAGTATCTTATAGGAAGCGCAAAAGCGGCTGTGATAAGGAATGCTCCGGAGGGTACAGAAGTGGAGGTGAAGACTATAATAAAGGATGAGGCTGCTCCGAAGAAGAAGCCAGGACTGGACCTTGGGCTGGAGGAGCTTTCAGGAGTACGTCACATTATAGGCATCGCCTCCGGGAAGGGAGGCGTGGGCAAATCGACCGTCGCGGTTAACCTCGCGGTCGCTCTTGCCCGGCAAGGCTACAAGGTAGGCCTTGCCGATGCCGATGTATATGGCCCGTCTGTCCCGAAGATGACAGGAACAGAGGAGCTTATGCCTGATGCTTTCCAGGAGGGAGACAAGGAGGTCATAATGCCTATAGAGAAATATGGGGTCAAGTGGATGTCTATCGGGTATTTCGCAAAACCTGAGCAGGCTCTGATATGGAGAGGCCCGATGGCATGCAATGCGTTGAAGCAGATGATACTCCAGGTGCGCTGGGGAGAGCTTGATTTCCTGCTGATAGACATGCCTCCGGGAACAGGGGACATTCACATAAGCCTTGTGCATGACATTCCGATGGAGGGTGCCCTGATAGTGAGCACGCCTCAGGCTGTCGCCCTGGCTGATGTGGAAAAGGGAGTCAACATGTTCCGTAACGAGAGCGTGAACAAGCCGATTTTCGGTCTTGTGGAGAATATGGCATGGTTTACTCCGGAGGAGTTGCCGGACAACCGATACTACATTTTCGGCCAGGGAGGCGGATTGAAGATGGCAGAGAAATATGGCATGCCGCTTTTGGGCCAGATACCTATAGTACAGAGCATACGTGAGGGGGGAGACAGCGGCGAGCCCGCCGCTCTGACCGGCCGTCCGGACGGTCAGGCATTTCTGCAGCTTGCAGAAATGCTTGTCTCCGCCATCGGCTGACATGCAGTCTGAAAGTTTCACGACACAGTCTTCAAGTGCCTAATACAGACCGGGCTACAGCAGTTCCTATTGGCAAAACCATCATAAGGATTAATATTACAAGGGGTTGAATAACTTTTTTATTCAGCCCCTTTTTATTTTTCCGGATGAAATTTATTATTATATTTGTACTCTGTGCAAATATACTGATGCGCCCCGGCAGGCTTAAAGTAAACTTTGCTTCTGCTTTCGGCTTTTTAGTGTATTTGCAATGTATAATTATTAACAAATAGTTTTATAACCAATTTCAATAATCATGAGAATTACACGTAGTATTATTCTGACACTTGCATGCGCAGTATCAGGTGTGATTTTTTCTTCTTGCGAGAAGGAACCAAGCAAAACACCGGAGGAGACTCCTAAGCAGGAAACAGTTTCACTCAAATCCACTGACAACTCACAGGGCTTCACCCTTACTCATGACAAAGACGGAGTGCACGGCACTGTAGAGTTCAATCTTACCGCAAAGCTTTCCAATCCGGTCAAAGAAGATGTAACCATAAAATTGTCTGCATCTTGCGCTGGAATCAGCAGCAGCAAAATCACATTGACCCCAGCAGAAGTAAAAATCAAGGCAGGCGAGACCTCATCACCATCCGTAAAGGCAAGCATCAGCGACTGGTCTGAAGTTGCAGGCACTGAGGAGGAAAAAGCTTATTCAGTCATCGTGAAAATCGCTTCCATATCCGGAGCCGAGAACGTTTCTGCAGACACCAAGTCCACTATCACTGCGACTGTCAACAAAGATGCAAAAGACAACGGTTCCGAGCCGGAACCAGAACCAGAGCCGGAGCCGGAACCAGGCGAGATTACAGTCTCATTGGCAACTACTCTCGGGGATGGATATAACTACCGTACAGACGAAAATGTCAATTTCAAATTCAAGTTCTATCCAAAAGACGGAACTTCCGAACTGGAAAATCCTGACGCGAATACCGTAAACGGCAAAGGAGATCAGGATCTAGCACGTAATGACGGACTGATTTGCTTTGAAGTTGACTTCAATGAAACCAAGAATTTGAGCGGATTGTATTTCCAGCATTGGGGTAATGTATATTGTCCTCAGGCAAGCAAAATCTATTATTCCGACAACGGAACGGACTGGAAATATATCGGAACAATAGAAAACGGCACAAGAGATACATACTATGCGATATTCTCTGAGACTCTCAGCACAAGATATATCAAATATGAAATGACGATGCCTTCTGCGAACGGCCGAATCGACATCAAGTATTTTGGACTGGTTTACAGAAATGAGTAATAGTTCTTCTGAACGAATATGAAACAAGGGGCTGAATAAAAAGTATTATTCAAGCCCCTTTTTCTTGTTTTTCGGTGTGGTCAACCTCGACCTGGTTCCCAGATATTCAATTCTCAGAGAGTTATTCTGACTTTTACGGCCTCTTCAGTAAATTGCTTGTAGCAAAGTTGCTTGTGTTCCACGATTGGTCAAGAAAAACTGGATTGCATCCATGGAAACTTAAACTCATATGGATAAATCCATGAGAAAATGCCTTCTGTACATGAAATCCTGGTTTTGTGTGGATAGAGACCCAGTCCTTGTTTCCTGCTCTCATCTTGATTCCCAACTTTCGTAATGTTCTCACTCGCATCATGTTATCACTTTGGGTATCCACCCAGAATGGCATTTCAGTGGATGGAACGTTGTTTTTAGCTCTCCTATCCATCCACAGTTGGTATTTCATGGATACCGCCACGTGGTTTCTATACTTGTGTCGGTTATCAACAATATGTAATGATTTATTTACTAATCAATTAGACCGTATCGAGCACGCAGACTCACATAACCATTAGCATATAAAACACGTGAGAAGTGTTGTATTTTATCAAAACTCTGAATATCGGGACATATTATGCAGATAAGGGCACAAAAGATATGTAAAAAATATCCGCCATGAAAAACGGATTAAGAAAACGTCATTTTTTTTACAGAATGACATCAAAAAGCAATTCGGTTTAAGAATCTGCCGAATCTTAAACCGTTTTCTCTTTTTGCAAGAATCCCATGCGGTCGTACCGGCATTTCACAAAATGTCGCCACCTTTTTCCTGAGGCAGCGACATTTCTTATCAAACGTATTTTCCTATTGTACACCCTCATGCTGCAATGCAACAGCATGAGAATTGCGGATTCCTATAGATAAACTATTATTTTCCACATGATTAGACATGACACCAGGACTTTGAGTCCTGTTCCGGTTATGAATCCGAGGAAAGAGCCTATGGCAGCTTTCAGGGCCTGCACAAATCCTTGCCTTGCATAATACAGCTCAGACAGGAAAGCCCCGAGGAAAGAACCTAAGATCATGCCTACCGGAGTGAAGAATATTCCGATCACAAGACCGGCTATTGCACCGCGTTCCGCATATTTGCTTCCTCCCGTGATTCTGGTGAAATACATCGGAATGAAATAATCCACGACTGACACCACAACGACAACACCGAGCCATATCAGCAAAGTGGCAAGGGACATGGTATTGCCCATTCTGTCTGTCCCGCTTCCCCACAAATAAAGGATGAGCATGCCCACCCAGCTGAGCGGTGTGCCCGGAAGCCCGGGAAGGATGCTTCCTAAAATACCTATTATTCCTGCCACAACGGCCAAAATCGAAATCGCAATATCCATACAAATCCTTTTTAAAATAAATTGCAAGCTGAGAGCAGAGGACAAATTTATTTGTACTATGCCGAGGCGCAGCATTTATTGTAGATTGAAAATCTAAAATAAATTGCAAACTGAGAGCAGAGGCAAAACTTGTTTTGACTCTGCCGAAGTGCAGCATTTATTGTAGCTCGAAAAGCTAAAATAAACGGTTAAGCCAAGAGCAAAGGCAAGCTTGCTTGACTATGCCGAGGCGAGAGTGATTGTAAACAAAAATATCATCAGTCTAATCCTATACGCCCAAAGGCAAAACGGTACAATACCAAACTTTATCTATTCTCCTCAAAAGCACCTCTTTATAATGCTAAAGCATCTGACTTTTGTGATACATGTCATATAATTGATCCTATACCCGTTCGCAAGCATATGCATATGCTTCAACTGTCCCGCATAGACATGTTACTGTTTGGACATAACAAAAACACATAATTCCTGTTTATGTCAAACTGGGCATTATCTCATCGTAAAACAAATATCAATCAACATGTTGCGCTCAACGCATCTTCAGCAGTCAGGCACCTGTGCAATCCCTATCACATCTGTGCAACCCCTATCGCATCTGCTCAGCCGCCATTAGCTCCTCTATTTCCGAAGACTTTATCGGAAGCCTCTTGCTGCCAAGCCGGCGTGCCCCCTCAGGAGTTACCAGCACGTCATCTTCAAGACGTATGCCGCCAAATCCATAATAGCTTTCAAGAGCAGCATAATTCACGAAATCCTTGCCTGTTCCCTCCTGCTTCCATTTTTCGATAAGCGCCGGTATGAAATAGATTCCCGGCTCATCTGTCACCACATGTCCCGGCCGGAGCATCCTTGCCATGCGAAGATTGCCCAATCCCAACAGCGGAGAACGTTTCTGCCCGTCATCATAGCCTACATAATCCTCACCGAAATCCTCCATGTCATGCACATCCATGCCCATATTATGTCCGAGTCCGTGCGGCATGAAAAGGCCGGAAATACCTTCTGCAACCATCTCATCCACATCTCCACGCACAAGGCTCAGGCCTTTCAGCCCCTCAAGCATATGCCTTACCGTGGCAAGATGCACATCGTAATATGTGATGCCAGGGCGCGTAAGGCTGAATGCCAGTTCATTGGCGCTCTCAACAATGTCATATATCTCGCGCTGATGTGAAGTGAATCTTCCCCCGCAAGGATATGTTCTCGTGAAGTCCGAGGCATAATGCGAATTGCTCTCCGCACCGGCATCCACAACAAGCAGACGGCCTGGGGTTATAATCTGATGATGACTATGGTTATGCAGGGTCTCACCGTTCTGCGAAAGAATCGTAGTGAATGATACGCCCCAGCCCTTGGAAAGGGTCACGCCCTCCATCCGGCCCACGATTTCCTGCTCAAGCATTCCCGGACGGCATCCTCTGCGCGCCTCCGTATGCATCATATATCCGAGGTCGCAAGCCTTGTCAATCTCCTCAATTTCACACTGTTCTTTTATTATACGTAAAGAAACAACCGCCTTGACAAGCTCTTCAGAGGCATGCCTTCCTCCCTCACATGCCATAGGCGCGACACATCTGACGTCCTGGGAAGAAATGCCAGTCAATTCAGACAACAGCATCGTGTTATAATGCCTCGCCGGCGGCAGGAAATGCACGGGACGTCCCTCAGACACAGCCTTAGCGACAGCCTTGCCGAAATCGGCATACGAAGATGCCGAGCCGCATCCCACAAGAGCGGCTTTCTCCGATACCGACGGCTGAGGCCCCATCCATATTATGTCATCTATGTCAACATCGTCCCCATAAACATGTCCATCTCCGCTGTCCAGGTCCAGGATTGCGGCAAAATATGGCTCATCTATCCCCCAGAAATACAGGAAACTGCTGTCCTGACGGAATTTGTAGTCATTGCCCCGATAATTCTGCGGAGCGTCCGCATTTCCCGGAAAAACCGCGATTCCGCGTGATTCTCCGCCACACATGCGCGCCATTGTCTCTGCAAGGGCACGACGCCTGTTCACATATACATTTGCCTCAAACATATCTTTATTTTCTTTATTGCTCATTCCTACAAATTTAGGAACTGTTTTAAACTTTTCAAAGCAGATTTCCGAGCAGGTGTCCAGAAAAATCCGTTTTCCCCTAATCTCTGCATCCCGGCAAACCGCTCAAGTAAACTTGACGGCTGCTCCCAGCTTCTTGTACATTTTGGTCTGATACCCAATATGCACCGGTACCACGGCAGACTTTGCCTACGCCCTCAACTTTTCAGATATTTGTCCTGACGCTCACATACTGCTCTCGTTTTTCCGATATTTGAGCTGGCGCTCACATATACGTTGCGTCTCGGCAGAGTGAAAATAAATTTTCCCTCTGCTCT
>DBLW01000074.1:9438-10590 GCA_002298075.1 Bacteroidales bacterium UBA714
TTTCCCTCTGCTCTCGACTTTTCCGTATATTTGCACCTGAATAATAGCCTAAGCCATATATGCAAGATTTCATCGCCATTGATTTCGAAACCGCAAACGAATGCCCTTCAAGCATATGCAGCATCGGAGCCGTACTGGTGCGAAACGGGGAAATCACCCGCAGTTTCTACAGTCTCATACGCCCCGAGCCGGAGTATTACAAGTGGTTCTGCCAACAGGTGCACGGAATCACGCAAGAAGACACTGAAGACGCCCCCGTATTCCCGCATGTATGGCACAGGATGGTGCACACTCTTCTCGGAGAGCCGGGAGAGCGAGATGCGGAACTAATGTCGGATGACAATGCCGGACAGATGGCTATGGGACAGCAGCTTCCGTTTGTCGCCCATAACAGCCGCTTTGACGAGAACTGCCTGAAATCAGTATTCAATGTATATAGGATGGACTATCCTGGCTTCATCTTCCACGACACTCTTGCGGCAGCACGCAGCCATTTCGGACGGTGCCTCCCCAACCACAAGCTTCCGACCGTTTCAGCGGCATGCGGATACGACCTTTCAGACCACCATCATGCCCTGGCCGATGCCGAAGCATGTGCACATATAGCAATCAAAATATTATAAGCATGAAAAAACTGTTTTACATAGACTCCTGCATGAGACCTGAATCGCGTACCGCTAAAATCGCCGGAGCGCTGATAAAAGAACTCGGCAAGAAATATGAAATCGAGACAGTCCGTCTTGACGGCTCACACTTCCCTGTCGTGGGAAGCGGAATCATCAAGGACAGAGACAACGGCTTTGTCCCCCAGGAATATGCAGAGATGGCCCGAAGAATCGCCCAGGCCGACAGGATTGTAATCGCAGCCCCTTTCTGGGACATGAGCTTCCCGAGCGCCCTGAAAGTGTTCTTCGAGAACATGTCACTTTTCAATATAACATTTACAAGCACCGACACCGTCTGCAAAGGGCTTTGCAAGGCAGAAAAAGTGCTCTATGTCACAACACGCGGCATGAACATCAGGACCGGTGAGCCATTGGAGCAGGCAACGCCATATATCAGGGCGCTCAGCTGGCTTTGGGGACTCGGGGAACTGCATGTTGTGGCAGCAGAGAACATGGACTACAGCAGCCCGGAGCAGATTGAGGCAAA
>DBLW01000021.1 GCA_002298075.1 Bacteroidales bacterium UBA714
TCCTTGCATAGGACGCTTTGCGGAAAAGGACTGCAAAATTATACAATAATCCGGTTTTAACGAATTTTTCCTGTTATTTATTTACCTGACCCTTATCCTGCGGCCAATCTTCAGAGTTGTATTCTGGCTTATTCCGTTCAAGCGGCAGAGTGCGCTTACGGTAGTCCCGTTATTACGTGCAATCTTGCTCAGAGTGTCACCGGAACGGATGACATGAAATTTCATTGCCGCTTTCTCTGCATCCTCCTTCTTGTCGTCCTCCTCATTGCGCAGCTCATCCTCGAAATCCTGCTCCCAGCTGCTGTACGGACTGAAATATTTCTTTTTCAACACAAACAGCCTGTGCCTGAGCTCGCCTTTCTGAAAATCTATGAGCCACTGAGGGTCGAAAGCGAATCCGTTGTATCTGGTCTCAAAATGAAGATGCGGGCCTGTCGAGCGTCCTGTTGAGCCGCCCAAGCCTATAACCTCACCTGCATTCACCCAGTCACCAGCCTCGACAAGGCGCTGGGAAAGATGTCCGTAGAAAGTCTCAAGACCGTTCTCATGCCTTATAACCACAAGATTTCCATATGCGCCCCACGGCTTGGAAATCCTCACCTTGCCCGTGAAAGCCGCATACACAGGGTCTCCGGTCCTCAACGGAATATCGACTCCCTGATGACGTCTTCCGCGGCGTATCCCGAACTTGCCCCTGTAATGGATGTTTCCCATATATGGACAATGGTACTGTCCGAGACTGTCCACGAGCCATACGGACCACGATTCGGGAAGCGAAGAAAGCTCTGCGTTGTAAGGATTTGTCGTATAGCCGCTCCAGTATTCGTCGAACACCCCGGTTGCGCCCTGAAATTCAGGTGTCTTGTAATACTGCCATGTATTGTCCCCGTAAAGAACGACTTTGACATGCTCATTCACAGTATCAAGAGTATCAATCGGGTCAGACGGCGAGGTCACAAGGGATGGTACCGGAGAAAGAGCCGGCCTTGGAAGCACAACATGACACTTCATGGTATCTATGCGGACCGGGGTACCGGCTTTGGCCTCCGACGGGACAAGGCAGGCCAAAGCCGCGGCAATGGCCATAAACAAAGCCGCGGCATTTCTGTATGCAGTTGACGTCATTCGGCCCCGAACTGTTTGGTGAGAATATCCCTCACTGTTGCCACTTTTTCGTCAAGAAGCTCATCCGAGACAGCCTCGCATATGAACCTGAGGTACGGCTCCGTATTTGAAGGACGTATATTGAACCACCACTGCGGAAACTCCACGCGGTATCCGTCAAAATCCATATATGCAGTCGCCTGCTCCGTCTGCATGAAATGGTCACGCACTGCGTCCATTGCCCCTTTCTTGTCCTCCAGACGGAAATTGATTTCACCTGAATTGCGGTATTTCTCAATTCCGGATATCAGCTGGCTCAGGCTTATGCCCTTAGCCTTCATTCCTGCTATTACGTTGAGTATCAAAATAGATGCGAGAAGGCCGCTGTCGGAATAGAAGAAGTCACGGAAGTAATAGTGGCCGGCAAGTTCTCCTCCATAAACCCCGTCAAGTTCACGCAGCTTGTGCGCCGCAAACGCACGTCCGACCTTCCACGTGCGCATTTCACCGCCAAGAGGAGCAAGATACTCACCCACGGCTTTAGAACTTCTGATATCCTGCAGGACTATGCCTTTCTCCCCCCTCTCCTCGAGGAAATAATGTCCAAGGACAGCAATCATCAGGTCCGGGGATATGAAGCGCCCGTTCTCGTCCACGAACATGACCCTGTCGGCATCACCATCGTAGATTACTCCGACATCCGCCCCCGTCTCCTTTACAAGATTCTTGAGGGCCTCGACATTCTTCTGCACGAGAGGATTCGGCTCATGGTTAGGGAAACGGCCGTCAAGCTCTCCGAAAATATAGGCAGGGACATCTCCGAAGATATCGTGGGCATACAGGGAAGCCATGCCGTTTGACAGGTCCATGGCAATCTTCAGCCCGCTGTAGTCCCCTTTATATCTGAGAAGGAAATCAAGATAATCCTTCCTTATGTCCATCTGATGCACCTTGCCCCTGACTTCCGCCACAGGACAGGCTCGGCCCGACAATATCCATTCCTGGATTTGCCCGAGACCGTTGTCAAGCCCCACAGGAAGGGCGTTCTCACGAGAGACCTTCATGCCGTTGTATTCGGCCGGATTGTGCGATGCAGTAATCTGCACTGAAGCTCCGAATCCATACCTGGCTGTGCCGAAATAGACCATAGGCGTTGTGCTGAGCCCTATGTCATGGACATCTGCACCGGCATCGGTTATTCCCTTGACAAGATATTCGTGAATCTCGTCCGATGATGTCCTGCAGTCCCTTCCGACAAGAACCTTGTCAGCGGAAAGAAGCTCAGGAAGAAAATATCCTACCTTGTAGGCAATCTCCTTGTCAAAGTCCACATTGTAGACTCCGCGGATGTCATAAGCGTGAAATGCTCCCATAAATTGTCATTTTTTTGTCTTGTATCTCGTGGACACCGCTCCTTTGGATATGCCCTGGAGCTTGCGCGCAATCATCTTGCGCCGTATAGGGGAAATCTTGTCCACAAAGAGTTCCCCGTCCAGATGTCCGAGCTCATGCTGCACCATCCTGCATGCGAACCCGTCAAACACCTCTGTGACCTTGTTCATGTCACCGTCATAATATTCTACTTTCATGCGTGAAGGGCGGCGCACTTCCGCATATATTCCTGGCACGCTCAGGCAGCCTTCCGAAAATTCGCATGTCTCAGCGCTCTCCTCCAGGACGGACGGATTTATCATCGTGCGCCTGAAGCCCTTCAGATCAGGATATGTGTCAGCCAGGTCTGTTCCGTCAACTATGACAACACGCAGGCTCACCCCTACCTGAGGCGCCGCAAGTCCGCAACCGTCGGCAGCCTTAAGAGTCTCCCACATGTCGTCCACAAGTTTTCCGACAGTCTCCCTGTCTGTGATGTCAGCATCCGCATTCTCTTTCCTGAGAACATCGGAACCATATAAATAAATAGGTAATATCATTATCGTTTTATCGTTTTCTCCTTTTCTTGCTTACTTTCGAAGACAGGGTCTGAGGAATGAAAGTACGCTCAGCTGCCGGAGCCGGATCATGTCCCGCCATACGGTCCATATAGCTTTGGAGGATAATCGCGGCGCTTATCTTATCGACCGACTCCTTGTTCATCCGGTCCTTGGCCTTCATGCCCCCGTCAATCATCGCCCTGTGGGCAAGAACCGACGTAAAGCGTTCATCCTCAAGCGTGACAGGCACATCCGGAAAGGCCTTGGAGAGCTGCTTAAGGAAAACATCTACATCCTTGGCGGCCTCGGATGGCGCACCGTCCATATTGACCGGATAACCGATAACAAAACGTATCACATTCTCGTTTTCGGCATATTTTTTCAGATAATCCATTATCTTTGCAGACTGGACCGTATCCAATGCAGACGCAAAGATTCCGAGCGGATCGCTCACCGCGACGCCGACCCGTTTCCGTCCGTAATCTATGCCTATTATTCTGTCCATACGGTTGCAAAGTTACTACATAATTCAAGTTTCGCAAATAACGGGACTTCACAAAGACGACATGAACAAACGGAAAAACAAGGGAATTTTCAGGCTCAGACTGACGGAAGACACCAGGGACAGGCATCTTCTCTCGGTAATATTCACCAAGACGGAGTTCTTCGTGGCAATGGTCAGTTTCATAGTGATGCTGTCCGCCATTGTATTCTCCATCATAGCATTCACTCCAGTAAGGACCTTCATACCCGGGTATCCGGACGCGCGGACAAAGCGTGCAGCCATCCAGAATGCCATCAGGATGGACTCTCTCGAGACCGTAATATACCGGTGGGAACTTTATGCGGAAAACCTGCGCAGGATAGTGGACGGGCAGGAAGCGGTAAGGATAGACGAGCTTGTCATGCAGAGGCAGAACGAAGGCCGAGATGCGGCCGACGCCGGTTATCTAAAAAGCCGCGACTCAATAATGAGGGAGACTGTCAAAAAAGAAGAAATGTTCGACATCTCAGGCAAGAAGCAGCGGGAGCTGCCCATCGAGGGAATGATTTTCTTCACACCGCTCAAAGGGGTAGTGTCCCAGGGATATGACCCTGTAATCCACCCGTTCATCGACGTCACCGCCCCTGCCGGCTCTGTGATAAAGGCCATTGCCGACGGTACGGTTATTTACGACGGATGGAGCGAGGAAACAGGCTATACCATACAGGTCCAGCACGGCTCCGACATAGTTTCGATATACAAGCACAATCAGAAGCTCCTGAAGAAGACAGGCGACAAGGTGACGGCAGGCTCTCCTATAGCCCTGGTGGGAAACACGGGGAAGCTCACGACCGGAGACCACCTGCATTTCGAGCTATGGCACAAGGGAGAGTCGGTTGATCCGACCAAATACATAAATTTCTGACAGACAAGATGGAAAAAAGACGCATTGCGATACTGGGGTCCACCGGTTCAATAGGCAGGCAGGCGCTTGACGTCATACGCCAGCACAGGGACCTTTTTGAAGTTGAACTGCTTACGGCAAACAACAGTTCAGACCTTCTGATAAGCCAGGCCATAGAGTTTGACGCCAACTCCGTGGTCATATGCAATGAAGAAAAATACAGGGAAGTGGAGGATGCGCTCCGCCCCCATTATATAAAGGTATTCGCCGGGATGCAGTCCGTATGCGACCTTGCCGGAGGCGACAACATAGACATAGTCCTGACCTCTATGGTAGGATTCAGCGGGCTTTCATCCACAGTCGCCGCAATAAAGGCAGGCAAGACAATTGCCCTTGCAAACAAGGAGACACTCGTGGCGGCCGGTAAAATCGTCATGGACCTCGCGGCCAGGAACAATGCGCGCATCCTGCCGGTAGATTCCGAGCATTCCGCCATTTTCCAGTGCCTTATGGGGTCGGCGGGAGCAGACATAAGCAGGATTCACCTTACCGCTTCAGGAGGGCCTTTCAGGACATGGGACAAGGACAGGATAGCTTCAGCCACCTGCGCACAGGCACTCAAGCATCCGAAATGGAGCATGGGCAGCAAAATCACAGTTGACTCGGCGACGATGATGAACAAAGGGCTCGAGATAATAGAGGCAAGATGGCTCTTCGGCACACCCGGGGACAAAATCAAGGTAGTAGTGCACCCGGAATCCATAATACATTCAATGGTGGAATATGCTGACGGGGCGGTCATAGCACAGATGGGCCACCCGGACATGAGGGAGGCCATACAGTTCGCATTCAGCTACCCTTTCAGACTGCCTCTCAACAACCGCAAACTGGATTTCGCCCAGCTCGGCAGCCTTAGTTTCTTTGAGCCGGACAGGGAGCTGTTCCCCGCAATCGGAATCGCATATGAGGCTCTTGAGAAGGGAGGCAACATGCCATGCATCATGAATGCCGCCAATGAAGCGGCCGTAGCTGCGTTTCTGAAGGACAGCATAGGATTTTATGACATCACGGATATTGTGCAGGAGTGCATGTCCGGTGCGGATTTTGTAGCGGAACCTGATTTGGAAACTATTTTCTCCACGGACAAGAGGACATTCGCAAAGGCGGCCGAGCTGGCACGCAAAAAGGCGGCCTCAAGAACGTTCAACAAAAACAATTGATTTCGGAATGATTATTCTAATAAAGGCTCTGCAAGTCATACTGGCTCTTTCTGTGCTCGTGCTCATACACGAGCTTGGACATTTCTTTTTTGCAAAGATTTTCGGGATACGCGTAGATAAATTCTATCTGTTTTTCGATGCAGGAGGATTCAGCCTGCTCAAATGGAAACCCAAGAATTCCGATACGGAATATGGAATAGGCTGGCTGCCTCTCGGCGGATATTGCAAAATCTCCGGAATGGTGGACGAATCACTTGACACTGATTTCATAAAAAAAGAGCCGCAGCCATGGGAATTCAGGTCCAAGCCTGCATGGCAGCGTTTTCTTGTAATCGGCGGGGGCGTGCTGTTCAATTTCATTTTTGCGATTTGCATTTATTCAGGCATGCTTGCCAATTGGGGCGAGAGCTATTTGAGCAATGAAGGCAACAGCATTTATGTAAATGAACTGTCGCACGAGATGGGATTCCGCAACGGCGACATGATTCTCCGTTTCGATGACTATGTGCCGGAAGATTTCGGCATGCTCCAGGCCGACCTTGCCAGACGGACTGCAAGAAAAGCCACGGTTCTGCGCGGCAATGACACTCTTGACATATATATCGACCATAGCATGCTCGGGAAAGTCCTGAACACTCCGGGAATGTTTGACCTTGCAAGGCCGTTTATCGTAAGCGAAGTCATCGGAACTTCACCAAATGCCGGAAGCGGCCTTATGGGAGGCGACAGGATAATTTCCATAGCGGGAGTCTCATCCGAGTTCGTCCAGGACGCAAGGCCTGTTCTCATCTCGCACAAAGGGGAAACCGTCAGTGCCATAATCCTGCGCGGGAAAGACACCCTGGAAATGAATGTCCGGGTTGACACCACCGGAGCACTCGGGGTAATGCTCCAGGCACCTGACATCAAGACCAAGGAGTATTCATTCATCTCTGCCGTTCCTGCCGGATTCACCAAGACGTTCGCCACAATAGGTGGATACGTGAAAGACCTGAAGCTCGTATTCACTCCAAGTACAGAGGCATACAAGTCGGTGGGAAGTTTCATAGCGATGGGCCAGATATTCCCTTCCAGCTGGAACTGGTACGTATTCCTTAACCTGCTTGCCCTGCTGTCTGTGATGCTCGGAGTGATGAATCTCCTGCCGATTCCTGCCCTTGACGGAGGACATCTGATTCTCATCCTGTATGAAATGATAAGCGGCAAGAAGCCGAGCGACAAATTCGTATATGCCACGCAGATGATAGGCATGATACTCATATTCGGCCTCATGTTCCTGGCTTTCGGGAATGACATAGCAAGACTGTTCAGATAAACCAAAACAAAAAGATATGAAGCGTTTTCTCATTTATATGGCCCTGGCCGCAGCTACAGCCATCAGCATCTGCTCCTGCAGTGAAGAAAAAAGAAAAAAGGCCCTCCTGCCCAACATCAGCGGCAAAGCGGGGGAAGTCATTGTAGTGATAAACAAAGGAGACTGGGAAGGCGCTGTTGGCGCAGTACTCCGCGACACCCTCGCCTGTGATTGTCCTTTCCTGCCGCAGAAAGAACCGCTTTATACCCTTGTGGAAGTTGCCCCGGGAGGCTTTTCAAACATATTCCAAATTCACAGGAACATCATAATCGTCAACATAAGCAAAGATGTGACAGAGTCCGGAGTCGTGTTCCGCAATAATGTGTGGGCAGCCCCGCAGTGCGTCATACGCATCAATGCCGCCGACAGCGAGACAGCTGTAAAGCTTATCAAGGAGAACAGCCCAAAGATTGCCGGCGTACTGGAGGAAGCTGAGAGAGACCGCGTCATAACTAATGCCAAAAGGTATGAGGAACAATCACTTGCTCCAGTTGTGACGCAAATGATAGGCGGCTCGCCTCACTTCCCGTCAGGCTACAAGCTCAAGAAAAAGACGGATAACTTCATATGGATTACTTATGACACGGAGTTCACGACCCAGAGCATCCTCATATACAAGTATCCTGTGACGAGTGGAGCCGACATGATGGCAAGAGAGAACATAATAAAAGTAAATGAGCAAGTGCTCAAGGACAATGTTCCGGGAATGTTTGAAAATACATTCATGACCATCAGTTCGTTTGCGAAGCCTTCTGTAAAGTACATACGCTATAAAGGACGTGAATTTGCAGAGATGCGCGGACTTTGGGAAGTGCACAATGACTATATGGGAGGCCCGTTCGTAACGCATGTGTTCTACAGCCCTGACGGGAAGTACATGATAGGTCTCGAGGCATTCGTATATGCTCCGAAATATGACAAGAGGCACTATCTGAGGCAGGTTGAGTCGATAATCTATTCGTTCGAATGGGCTGACAGCGGCAAGGAAGCAAAAGAAACAGACAAGAAAGATTAAGAAATATTTTGTCGGTAAAAAAACTTTTATTACCTTTGCACTCCCAATTGATAAAAACGGGATGTTTGGTGGGTTCGTATAACGGCTAGTACTCAAGATTTTCATTCTTGCAATAGGGGTTCGATTCCCCTACCCACTACGAAAAAATATAAAAATAAGAACAATGGCAAACCACGCTTCAGCAGACAAGCGCTATCGCCAGAGCGAGAGGCGCAGATTGCATAATAAGTATTATGCAAAGACGACAAGGAACGCAATCCGTGCGTTGAGAAATACAACCGACAAGGCAGCGGCAGAGGCAAACGCCCCTAAGGTTTACGCAATGATCGACAAGCTCGCCAAGATCGGTGTCATCCACAAGAACAAAGCTGCTAACCTTAAGAGCGGTATTGCAGTTTACATCAATAAACTTTCATAAAGAAAGCTGACCTTTAGAGGTTTTCTTATAGCTGGAAGGAAGCAGTCCAACAATGACTGCTTCTTTTTCTTTCCCAAAAAATCGTCACAAGGGAGTTACCTCACGGTAATGACCGACGAAAGGTGATGGCTGACACAGCATTCACCGGAAAGAATCAAGAAATCGAGATGTAGCGCAGTTGGTAGCGCACTACGTTCGGGACGTAGGGGTCGCGTGTTCGAGTCACGTCATCTCGACCATACATTCCTAAAACATTATATATTGCAGACTGGTCACATAACGTGCCGGTCTTTTTCTTTAATGGCGCAAAATGGAAGTAAATGCATAATCAACTATTGGTAAGTACTTTACATTTTGCGCAAATGCCTCAACACCGGAATACTGAAAAATCGCCTCCCAAAAATGTCTTGTCTACTTCTCGCAAAAGTTGTGATGCAGAACTTCCCAATCAGCTTTTTCTCATTAACTTTCTGCGTTGCCCGATAGAGTTTTGATTACATAAAAGATTACGATTTATGGTAAACTTTTTTCAGGACGGGCCATATTTTACAAAGTATATTTCTTGATTATTGAGCATATTTACTTACTTTTGCACTGCCGTCAGCTAAATTGGCGGTAACATATTTAATGTAGAAGTGTTATTACTTCGTCCCTTTTCTGAAATCTGGAAAATTTCTATTGCATGGGGATGTAATATGCGCTGCTACACCTGATTGCTTATGTATCACTGTGATATATACAATCTGGTGTGGATGTATTGTATATTCATGCAAGGGTTTTCCAGAGCCTCAGAAAGGATATATAAATACAGCCACACTTTTTATTTCACGGAAAAATGCATATAGGTCAGCGCATTAAAGAAGTGCTAAAAGAAAAAGAATGTTCCGTATCATGGCTTTCAAAAAAGCTTTGCTGCAGCAGAACAAATATTTATAAAGTATTTGACAAAAGCACTATAGACACAGGCATGCTTTCAAGATTAAGTAAAATCCTTGAGCATGACTTCTTCAGTGACTTGAGTGATGACTTTTTTACAGATGTCCCCAAATAGTTTACATGTCAACTATTTGGGGACACACTTATTATATTCAGATATGCATGTCATTATATCTTTGCAGAAAATCTAAAAAAATCAAGTTTATGAAAAAGGTATTAATTATTGCACTTGGACTCATTATGATTGCTCCTTTTATTTACGAGACATCCGTGTCTGCTGAACAGGTTCTAAGCAACTCAACTGCAAATAAACCACACTACTGGCAAGGATGGGTAAATAACAGTGGTATAGCGCTATATATAACAGTTTATCAAGACAATAACCAATGCTATAGTTACTATGCCATAGCTACAAAACAAAAACGACCATCAATTGGCACTATTGACATATCACCAACCGAGTTAATAGTAAAACAAACGAATAGTAATTATAAAAGGTATTATGTAACATACGACGGCATGAATTATTATTTCAATATGTAAATTAATTCAGTGAAATATTTTATAGCAAACAAAATAAGCATTAATAATCAGTGCATTAAAAAACAGAAGTTGTAAATTAACACATAATGAAAAAACAAATCAAAATACTTATTTTAAGCATTACAGTATTTCTGTATACTTCGTGCGGTACATTTGCAAATATGTCTTATGATGATGCGTACGACATAGGGTATGGGATAGGCACAGCAGCAAGGTATCTGATAGACAACTGATTCACAGAATCAGAATTTCATAAAATTACAACAGGCAAGGGTTGTCCATTATTCAAAGGGCAGCCCTAAATTCACTAAATATGCAACAAGCAATACACTTTATAAGCATCATCCTGCTATTGTTTCTGACAGGATGTACAAATCTGACTGACGAGATAGAATTAGTCTATATTGATGGAGGCAACTTCATTATGGGAAGTGACAGCGATTATGCAGAAGCCGATGAAATGCCTGCGCATACAAAACAGGTACAATCATTTTATTTGGGAAAATATGAAGTTTCGCAAAAAATATGGACAAAAGTAATGAAACTGAATCCGTCGTACTTCCAAGACGATGATAACCCGGTAGAAAGCGTATCTCATAATGACATTCAAATCTTTCTGGAACGCCTCAATGCGCGAACAGGGAAAAAATATCGGCTGCCGACAGAAGCAGAATGGGAATATGCAGCCAAAGGAGGACGCTTCCAAGACATTGTGCAAGACAATAACTTGACAAATCTAAATCAAATAAGCTGGCAACGCGAAAATTCAGAAGAGAAATCGCATAAAATAGGGACAAAAGTTCCCAATATATTGGGCTTATATGACATGATCGGCAATGTACATGAATGGTGCGATGATATATACTCAGGAACTAATTATCAAGGTGATACAGTAAAGCTAACGGATAATGGCATCAACTTCGTTTTTAGAGGCGGATGCTTCATCAGTGATAAAGCACATTGCCGAATCACAAACAGAAATTACGCATCTTACACCACTAGAAATTTCAGCCTCGGTTTCCGTCTGGCACATGATGCAGAATAAAAATACCGGTGGCCATCCGACCGCCGGTATTTTTGCTTATTGTTATGCTGATGCGGCAAGACTACATCATGCCGCCCATTCCACCGGCAGGCATTGCAGGGGCTGCTGCAGGCTCCGGAATCTCGGCGATGGCGCACTCGGTCGTGAGGAACATGCCGGCAACAGAAGCGGCATTCTCAAGAGCCACGCGTGATACTTTGGTCGGGTCGATTACACCGGCCTCAAACATGTTCACATACTCGTCTGTGCGGGCATTGTAACCGAAATCACCTTTGTTCTCACGGATTTTATTGATGATTACACTGCCCTCAAGGCCTGCATTGGCTGCAATCTGGCGCAGAGGCTCCTCGATGGCACGTGCCACGATATGTATACCGGTAGTCTCATCCTCGTTGTCTCCCTTGAGGTTCTTTATGGCCTCAGCAGCACGTATATATGCGACTCCGCCTCCAGGGACGATTCCTTCCTCCACTGCTGCACGAGTTGCGCTGAGGGCATCCTCCACACGGTCCTTCTTCTCTTTCATCTCTACCTCTGTGGCAGCTCCCACATAAAGGACAGCCACACCGCCCGCAAGCTTTCCGAGACGCTCCTGAAGCTTCTCACGGTCATAGTCTGAAGTCGTGGTCTCAATCTGTTTCCTTATCAGGTCAGCCCTCTCACGGATTGCCTGTGCATCTCCTGCACCGTTTACAATAGTAGTGTTGTCCTTGGTAACGACAACCTTCTCAGCCTTGCCGAGCATGTCAGGTGTAGTGTTCTCGAGAGTGAATCCCCTTTCCTCAGACACTACAACGGCACCTGTAAGGGTAGCTATGTCCTGAAGCATCTCCTTGCGGCGGTCACCGAAACCCGGAGCCTTCACTGCGGCGATTTTGAGAGTTCCGCGGAGCTTGTTGACCACAAGAGTAGTGAGAGCCTCGCCGTCAACATCCTCAGCGATGATAAGAAGAGACTTGCCCTCGCGTGCTATAGGCTCGAGGATAGGAAGCAAATCCTTCATAGTTGAAATCTTCCTGTCAGTCACAAGGATGTAAGGCGTGTCAAGCACAGCCTCCATCTTGTCGCCGTTCGTCATGAAATAAGGAGATATGTATCCCCTGTCAAACTGCATTCCCTCAACGACTTTCACCTCAGTCTCGGTGCCCTTGGCCTCCTCCACAGTGATGACGCCGTCTTTCTTCACCTTTGACATGGCGTCAGCGATGAGCTTTCCGATATATCCGTCATTGTTGGCTGAAATGGTGCCGACCTGCTCAATCTTGGCGTAGTCCTCACCAACTTCCTGGCTCTGTTCACGCAGATTCTCAACTACAGCGGAAACTGCCTTGTCGATGCCCCTCTTCAGGTCCATCGGGTTTGCTCCTGCAGTCACGTTCTTCAAGCCCACATTAATGATTGCCTGTGCAAGGACTGTCGCAGTGGTAGTACCATCACCGGCCTGCTCGTTTGTCTTGGCAGCAACTTCCTTTACCATCTGTGCACCCATATTGGCGAACTTGTCCTCAAGCTCAATCTCTTTTGCGACAGTAACACCATCCTTCGTTACCTGAGGCGCACCGAATTTCTTATCAATCACCACATTGCGTCCCTTTGGACCAAGTGTAACCTTAACTGCATCAGCAAGTGCGTCAGCGCCTTCCTTCATCTGGGCGCGCGCATCCATATTGAATTTTATTTCTTTTGCCATAATAAATGTCTTTTAATATTTTCAAACAAACGGTGCCGGAGCGAAGGCTACCTTCACATTCGTGGCATGCCCTCCGGCAAAAACCTGAAATTAAAGTACAGCCAGGATATCAGACTGCTTCATTATGAGGTAGTCCTTTCCGTCAGCAGTCACTTCAGTACCTGCATATTTGCCATAAATTACCACATCACCTGTCTTTACCTCCATCGGCTCATCCTTTTTTCCAGGGCCGACAGCTACAACCGTGCCCTGCTGTGGTTTTTCCTTTGCTGTGTCAGGGATATAAAGTCCTGATGCCGTCTGTGTCTCAGCCGCCTTCGGCTCAACAACTACTCTGTCTGCTAATGGTCTGATCATTGTCTGTTATTTTTATGTTTATATTTTCATTATTCCGTCCGCAGATGCATGACATTCGTGCGGACATCCCCGGTCCGGACAAAAGAAATGCCATCAGCCGGCAAACTGACATTTTGTCACAACGCAGCCGGACAGGCACGCCATTACGCCGCAAGGGCATGACATTACGCCATGTCTGGTTAAAGCCCGAGCCTGAAATGCCAGAGTATTACACCGACGCTCACCGAAACGTTCAACGAATGCTTTGTGCCGTATTGAGGAATCTCAATAGAGAAATCCGAGGCGTCAACCACCTTCTGCCCCACCCCGGCCACCTCATTCCCGAACACGAGGGCATACTTGCGGCCCTTTTCCGGAACAAACGTGTCCAGCATCACCGATTTTACGGTTTGCTCAACACTGACTATAGTATAACCGTCGTTCCTGAGACGCTCAACCGCCTCCATTGTATCCTCAACATGTTCCCATGCCACGCTGTCCTCCGCACCGAGCGCAGACTTGTGAATCTCCGCGGACGGCGGCACTGCGCATATCCCGCAAAGCCACACCTTGTCAGCCTTAAAAGAATCCGCAGTCCTGAAAGCAGACCCCACATTATGCGCACTCCTTATATTGTCAAGCACAAGCACAATCCCAGACTCGGGAAGTTCCCTGTACTGTTCCACAGACACTCTTCCGAGCTCTATATTCAAAAGTTTCCTGTTGTTCAAAGCCGTTTCCATACCGGTGATATAAATGTATCCTCAAAAAGTTATCAACACAAAGGTAATAAAAAACAAAAAATGCGTACTTTTGCAACCGTGTTAATAACAATCCTATGAAACAAGATCTTCAAATTTTCAATCTCATCAAAAAGGAAGAAGAAAGGCAGACAGCCGGTATAGAACTCATTGCCTCCGAGAATTATGTGAGCGCCCAGGTTCTGGACGCACTCGGATCAATCTGCACTAACAAATATGCGGAAGGATACCCTGGAGCAAGGTACTACGGCGGATGCGAGGTCGTTGACCAGATTGAGCAGCTCGCCATAGACCGCCTGTGCAAAATTTTCGAGGCGGAATATGCAAATGTGCAGCCTCATTCCGGAGCCCAGGCAAACATGGCCGTGCTTATGGCATGTCTGAAGCCTGGTGACACTTTCATGGGACTTGATCTGGCCCACGGCGGACACCTCACCCATGGTTCTCCGGTCAACATGTCAGGAATCCTTTATAATGCCGTATCATATGGTCTCAGCGAGACTACCGGAATGATTGACTACGACCAGATGGAGCAGAGGGCGCTCGAATTCAAGCCGAAGCTCATCATCGGTGGCGCGTCGGCATATTCAAGGGAGTGGGACTACGCAAGGATGCGCGACATCGCGGACAAGGTAGGAGCACTGTTCATGGTTGACATGGCACATACAGCAGGACTCATCGCTGCAGGACTTCTGAGCAACCCGGTCAAATACGCGCACATAGTAACTTCAACTACACACAAGACCCTTCGTGGACCAAGGGGCGGAATCATACTCATGGGCAAGGACTTCGACAACCCTTGGGGACTCACTACGCCGAAGGGAGTTGTGAAGAAGATGTCGCAGATTCTCAACTCAAGCGTGTTCCCGGGCGTACAGGGCGGCCCTCTTGAGCACTGCATCGCAGCAAAGGCCGTATCATTCTATGAGGCATTGCAGCCTGAGTTCAAGGAGTACCAGAAGCAGGTAGTGGCAAATGCGGCGGCAATGACCGAGGCATTCGTTGCAAGAGGATACAAGATTGTTTCTGGAGGAACTGACAACCACCTCATGCTCATAGACCTCCGGACAAAATTTCCTGAGCTTACCGGAAAGGTGGCAGAGAAAGAGCTCGTGAAGGCAGACATCACTGTCAACAAGAATATGGTGCCTTTCGATTCACGCACTCCTTTCCAGACTTCAGGCATTCGTGTCGGCACACCGGCCATCACTTCACGAGGCTTTATCGAGAAAGACATGGAGTTCATCGTAAGCCTTATTGACACCGTTCTCGCAAACGCATCCGCCCATCTTGACCTCATAGCCGGCAAGACAGAGGAAGGACGCGAGGAATACGAAGAGGTAATCGAAAAGGTAAAGAAGCAGGTAAGGATGAAAACCAACGGAATGCCTCTTAACAGATATTAGGCCCGTCCGGTTGACATTACAGCATAAAAAAGCCCGTCTCAAAAGCGACATTTGAGACGGGTTATTTCATGTTTTACTCAATCAGTTGTTCACCGGCCTGAGCACAAAACGGAACTCGTATGGACGTGCCTTCACAAGATACCCGTCAAGCGGCCATTCGCCCCATGAGTTGATGCAGCCTAGCCCCATCTGCACAAGATCAAAATTGACCCATGTGCTGCCGAGGGAACGCTCATCCTCAAATGCGAGCTTCTTGAGTTCAAGCGAATGTGCCTGATTGTCATCAAGAACCCTCACATCCATTTCAGTCCAATGGAAAGGCAAGGCAGAACCCGAGAACTTCACATCTGAAGTGATTTCAATACCGGAGCCGTTGTCATCAAGTACCCTCATCCACTTAAGGCCGGTTTTTGTACCGGACTCCTGAGGACGAACATAGCCATAGTGGTACTGGTCCTCGACGCGCTGGACATAATGCCCCATCAAAGCCGCGCTGCTGCGGTCGGAATAATTCTCGAAAGGTCCGAGACCGAAAAATTCAAGAACAGAATATTCGCCCGGCATCGCCAGCTCCATTCCGAAACGCTGCATTATCGGAGCCTCGGAAAGCTTGCCTGCATCAGCCATGGATTCCGTAAC
>DBLW01000121.1 GCA_002298075.1 Bacteroidales bacterium UBA714
GTTTGAAAAAATACATTTTTTTTTCTTTGCACAACACCATACAGGCATCGTACAAGGAAAAATGTTCATATCCCGGATGCATCCCAGCTCCGACGTTATTCCCCCACAAATCATTACCAATCAATTCTTTATGGGAAATTCGTTGAGATACCAGGATTCGAACCTGGACAGACAGAACCAAAATCTGTAGTGCTACCGTTACACCATATCTCAATTCCGGGTGCAAAGATACCATTTATTTTGGTTTTTCAAAAGACGATGCAACACCTTGTGATTTTTGCAGGTAATATCCATTCTGCGCGATGGCATGACAAAACATCAGAACAGGCCATAGAGCAGATTCCAGACAAGAAAACGCGCGAATTTGCCTACAAGCATCAGAATGGCAGTCCCATAGGCCTGGCCTTATAGAAACCGAGCGCAATGGCTATCACATCACCGACAAAAGGGACCCAGCAAAGCAGGGACAGCCAGATTCCATATCGGTTTACTTTTTCCTTCTGCCTGACAAGTGTCTCCGGCTTCACCTTGAACCATTTTTCAATCCATTCCCATTTGCCTATCCATCCTATCCAGAATGTAAATACACTACCCAACCAATTCCCGAGAGTGCCGACGGCAAGACATCCCGCAGGATTGTCAGTAGCTGCAAGAATTGCAAGATACAAGGCGTCAGAACTGAATGGCAGCACTGTCGCGGCCAGAAATGTCCCTATGAAAAGTCCCCAAAGCCCCAGCCCCTCAAGCACTCCCATTACCTGCGTCCCTTGAAAAATTCACTTACAAGCGAAGAACACTCCTCTGCAAGCACACCTCCGGATACTTCTGTCTTAGGATGCATAAGCGATGGAGAAAACAATGAAAAGCCCCTTTTCGGGTCGGCAGCGCCATAAACAACCTTGCCGATTTGCGACCATGACAAAGCACCAGCACACATAGGGCAAGGCTCAACAGTTACATATAATATACAATCATTCAAATATTTGCCGCCCATCGCCTCCGTCGCAGCAGTTATGGCAATCATCTCTGCATGGGCAGTCGGGTCGCCAAGGCGTTCTGTCATATTGTGCCCTTTCCCTATTATCCTTCCGCGGCATACCACCACAGCACCAATCGGAACTTCATCCTCCTCTGCCGCATAGCCTGCCTCACGCAGAGCCTCCCTCATATATTTTATATTCTCATCCATAATCTCATCACACCTCAGATTTGCATCATAAAGTTTTGCAAAGCGAAAGTAGTAAATTTACGGCAATTATGAAAGTTCTACAATGGACGATTGGGCAGAAGTATCCCTATAAACTACCTGCAAGCGCCAACAGACAAGCTTCACAGATATCGTTGCCAGTTCCTTTGCCATAAGGACAGGAATAAGAAGACGTGCTCACCCATCCGCAAACATGCCGACATCCAATAGAATATTGACAATCACCGCGCAACGCCCCACACAATACAGTGGGGCAAAAAAACATTGTGCCGTCAACAATGCAATATGATTCATCATATATGAGAAACAGGGGCAGCGCGATTTCCAACAAACCCTTAAATCAAGGCGACTTTTTCACAATCACTCCAGGAACTTTTTGGCACGCGATATGTTTTATCGAAACCGGACTAATTCAGACCGGAAATGAAAAAAATACTTATTCTTTCCTGCAATACAGGAGAAGGCCACAATTCGGCGGCACGTGCCATAGACGGCTTCCTTAAGGCCAAAAACATTGAATGCGAAGTTCTTGACACCCTGTCCATAGTTGGGGCGGCGGTATCCAAAAGCGTATCAGACCTGTATCTGTACAGCACCAGGACAAACCTTTTCAAATACCTTTACAAGATAGGAGGGGCGGTAAGCGATTCCATAAAGACCAAGTCGATAATATACGCATGGAACTGGATGTACTCGGAAAAGCTCCTCAGCTACATCAACTCTGGCGGTTATGATGCCGTAATATGCGTACACCTCTTTCCGGCGGAGGCCATGACATCCTTGAAAGCATCCGGAAAGACTGACATTCCTGCCATTTTCGTCATGACAGACTATACATGCATCCCTTTCCTCGACGAAACCTCGCTTGACGGATATGTGATTCCGCATGAACATCTGATAGAAGAATTTGCAGGATGCGGCATCCCGCGCGAAAAGCTCTACCCGTTCGGCATCCCTGTTGACAGCCGTTTCCTTACATCATCACCTAAGTCCGCTGCACGGAAAGAAGTGGCACAAACCCTTATACCTGGCATACCGAAGGAACACAACTGGTTCCTTGTGATGACCGGCTCGATGGGCTTCGGCAACACACACGGCCTGATAAACGAGATAACAAGGCAGACTGGCGGAAACACAGAAACGATAGTCATATGCGGCAGAAACGAGGACATGCTTGCCCGGATACGGAAAGACAATGCCGGCAACCCGTCCGTACATCCGATAGGATTCACAGACAAGATTCCGCTGCTGATGGACGCATGCGACGTCCTCTTCACAAAACCTGGCGGCATATCAAGCACAGAAGCCATACAGAAGCACATTCCGCTCATCCACACGGCACCGATACCTGGCTGCGAGACACGCAATGCGGAATTTTTCCATTATCACGGCATGTCATACAGCAGCACCGACATGGCACAGCAGGTCCGTACCGCAATCCGCCTGTGCAAAGACACCGAGTACCGCAATAAAATGACATGTGCCCAGACGGCCAACGCCAATCCGGACACATGCAAAAATATAATTTCATTGCTGGAAGGAGCACCGCTGCAAGTGACATCAGATGCAAATGCAGCATGGCTCCGCAACGCAATGCTATAGGCCTATCTGCTTGAAGAAATCGTTGCCCTTGTCGTCAACAAGTATGAAAGCAGGGAAATCCTCAACATGGATTTTCCATATTGCCTCCATGCCGAGCTCCGGGTACTCAACGCACTCGATGGACTTGATGTTATTCTGCGCAAGAATAGCGGCAGGTCCGCCGATTGAGCCAAGATAGAATCCGCCATGCTTGTGACATGCATCAGTAACAGCCTGTGAGCGGTTGCCCTTCGCAAGCATCACCATGCTGCCTCCGTGACTCTGGAACAAGTCCACATATGAGTCCATTCGTCCGGCAGTAGTAGGCCCCATTGAACCGCAAGGCATTCCGGCAGGAGTCTTTGCAGGGCCTGCATAATAAATCGGATGGTCTTTCAAATACTGAGGCATCTCCTCTCCCCTGTCCAGACGCTCCTTGATTTTCGCATGCGCGATGTCACGTCCAACGATAATGGTTCCGTTCAGGCTGAGACGGGTAGATACCGGATATTTTGAAAGTTCCTTGAGGATTTCCGGCATAGGCTGGTCAAGGTTTATCTTCACGGCCTCTCCCTCGCCTGCCTGACGGAGCTCTTCAGGAATCAGACGGCCAGGATTGTCATCGAGCTTCTCAATCCAGATTCCGTCCCTGTTGATTTTGCATTTTATGTTCCTGTCTGCAGAGCAGCTGACGCCGAGTCCCACAGGGCAGCTTGCGCCGTGGCGCGGAAGACGGATTATGCGCACGTCATGGGCATAATATTTTCCTCCGAACTGTGCGCCGAGACCGATTTTGTGGGCCTCCTCAAGCACGAGCTTCTCAAGCTCAACATCACGGAAAGCACGTCCTGTCTCATCACCAGTAGTAGGAAGGGCATCATAATATTTGGTTGACGCGAGCTTCACAGTGAGAAGGTTCTTCTCCGCAGATGTTCCTCCGATGACGAATGCGATATGGTAAGGAGGACATGCAGCTGTTCCGAGAGTCTTCATCTTGGCTACAAGGAACGGCACGAGAGTCTGAGGATTCAAGATAGCCTTGGTCTCCTGATAAAGATATGTCTTGTTGGCGGAACCGCCGCCCTTTGTCACGCAAAGGAACTTGTACTCCATTCCTTCGGTAGCCTCAATGTCAATCTGAGCTGGAAGGTTGCACTTTGTATTAACCTCGTCATACATGGTCAGAG
>DBLW01000117.1 GCA_002298075.1 Bacteroidales bacterium UBA714
GCCTGAAGCACATCCTCTTTCCACAACATGGAGGCATTGGAAAGCACTGATACCTGAGCTTCCGGAAAATATTTGTCCCTCAGTTCCAGGGTCACATCAACAATACGTGCAAATTCCGGATTCAGAGTAGGCTCCCCATTGCCGGAAAATGTTATTGAATCTATGGCGATACCATCCGACGCTGCTTTGGCAAGCTTAGCCTCCAAAGCCTGCCTTACATCCTCCTCTCCAGGAAAATGTCCTCCGGAACGCCAGTCCCGATTCCATCCGCATTCACAATATATGCAATCAAAATTGCACATCTTTCCTTCACGTGGCAAGATATTCACCCCAAGCGAAGAGCCAAGGCGCCTGCTGTAAATAGGCCCGAAAGCTATTTCATCAAAATGAAGCATCACACAATACGTTCTGAACGGCTCTTGCTTGTGACAAATCCGTTTACATCAATAGAATGCACTAACACTATTCCAGGTCTCTTGCCGACGGTAAGGCTTCCGAGCTCCGCATCCTTGACAAGGAAACGCGCTCCGTTCAGGCAAGCCCATGTCAGCAGTTCCTGCATAGGTACTTCCGGAAAATTCTCATGCAGGCAATAAAGTTCCTTTACCATATCCAGGTCATCATTGCTTGACAGGGAATCCGTACCCACAGTAATGTCAAGGCCATTGCGCCTCATAAGCGGCACAGGAGGCAAGGCATTATGTATGAAGATATTGGACAAAGGGCACAATGCCCAGTAAACATTTTTCATCACCTTTTTTGCAGCATCAATATCTTCCTGCGAGAGACATACGTCATGAACAAGAAGAACATGTGCGTCATAAGGCGCAGGACGCGCACATGCAAGCCTGTCAATAAAATACCCGAGAGAAGACCCGCCGGTTACAGGAGGAGTGCTCATACCGCCCCTCTTGCGGTTCTCATACATGGCTCCGGAACCATACCTTACCAGTTCTTCCTCCTCCATGCTCTCCTGTGAATGATATGAAAGATAACCGGAGTCGAGGGCAGCCGCAGAAGAAGCGGACAAAAGCTCCGGACTCATGGTATAGCAGGAATGCGGCGTCGGTGCTGCATCAATTCCGGCCATATCAGCCTTAAGCTTCAGCTCCGCAACATCAGCCATGACTCCCTCACACATATGCGGCTCCGAACCGAATACTTCCAGAAAAGTCCTGGTGTACATCATATGCGACTTCTTCACTTCAAAAGACGAATCATCATTGCTGATGTCCGCCATAGCAGAAACTCCGTCAGCCCACATCTTGTCCATCCATTTGCGCACAAGAGAAGCCTTGACATCCCGCCCGGCCCAGTCACGCAACGCATTTATCTGGTCAATGAAACCGGCCATTCCGGTCCCCTTGCGGAATTT
The DNA here is from genome assembly GCA_002298075.1 of Bacteroidales bacterium UBA714. Taxonomy (GTDB): domain Bacteria; phylum Bacteroidota; class Bacteroidia; order Bacteroidales; family UBA932; genus Cryptobacteroides. The sequence goes on from DBLW01000117.1 coordinate 1,376, forward strand.
CCCATGCAGATGCGACAGCTCGACATGGCAATGGGCATTGACAAAGCCGGGAACCAGTGCACCTTCGGAGACCAGCTCCCCGCCATCACACTCCCCGACCCGGACGATCCTGCCGTCACAATCATCATATTCAACGAACCCGTTCCTTATAGGTGCGGATTCCAAAGTATATACAAAAGATGCCGTTACCCTTTTTATCGCCATATCCCTTAAAATTTTTTCATAACCTCATCAACATTCATACGCCGGGAGAGAGCGGCATCCTGCCCCTTAGGCAAAGGCAGCGGCTCCGCATGAACATCCAAAAGTTCTTTTGCCGGTTCATTGCCGGAAACATTTCCAGAAGACACAAGCGCTGTATCCGCAGCCGTGACACTGTCACAGGCGGCAATGCTGTCAACACACACGATAATCTCCGGTCCCTTATATGCCGTATCCCCACGCTCCACATATCGCGGGACATAATACATATGCACAGTATCCAACTCAAAGGCAAGACTGTCCGGCGTGTATTTAAGAGGTATCCTTCCGATGTCCGGAACAAGCCGTCCTGCATCTATGACAAAATCATATTTCCTGGACTGGGCCTCCTCCTTCGTCTTCTGAAGCGCCTTAAGTTCCTGCAGACGTCCGTCAAGAATCTCCGATGTGGAACGGAATATCTTGGAGAAACGCTCCGGGTCATCGAGATAGTGCTCCACACTCCTGCGGTAATCCTCTGAGTCATACCCGTACTTCTCAAGTATCGGCTCATATACCAAAGACGTGTCTGCTATCCGCATCATCGAAGGCGCAGAGGAAATCCACTGGTCAGTCATTAGCATCTCCGCATATATCTTTGCCATCTTTGAGCGCGGAATCACCCTCGCCTCCTTTTTTCCGCATGAAAAAAAGAGACACATGGCAACCGCACAAAAAAACAGGATATGTATCGGGACACGCTTCATCGCAAACTCATCTCAATGAAGCGCCGAACTCATTCTGGAAAGTGGAGAGGAACTTATTCATCATCTTCTCCACATCATTGTCAGTCAAAGTCTTGTCAAGATCCTGAAGAACAAATCCAAGGGCATACTGTTTCTTGCCCTCTCCAATCTTGTCCCCACGATATACGTCAAACAATGTAACCTGCCTCAGAAGTTTCTTTCCGACACGGAAAGCGCTCTTGCGCAAATCCGCGAAAGTGACGGACTCGTCAATCAGAATGGCAAGGTCACGCCTTACCTCCGGGTATTTCGGAAGTTCCTTATAACGTATCTTGTTCCTCTTCACAAGCTCGAACAATGCAGGCCAGCTGATTTCCGCAGCGAATACCGGCTGCTTGATTCCGAACTGGCGGAGCCTTGCAGGAGAAACAGTACCCATAACCAAAAGCTGCTGATGAGTACCCGGAAGCCTGTAAAGCAGTCCCTCAGAGAAAAGATCGGAAGGTGCAGCCTCAGTCTCAAGTGAATAGATGTCCGTTCCCAATTTCTTGAGCAGCAGCTCCACATACCCCTTCAGCTGGAAATAGCTGCCTTTTCCGGCTTCTATGCGCCATGACTTCTCTGATTTGCCGCTCATAAAGAAAGCCAGGCACGGATGCTCCTCGTAAGAATCAAGTGCTTTTCCGTCTTTCTGAGAATCGAAGGCATATACGCTTCCGTACTCAAATATCCTGAGCTCCGAAATCTGGCGGTTGATATTATAGGCTATCACTTCAAGCCCGTTCAGAAGCAGAGTCTGCCTCATTACATTCAGGTCGGAACTGAGAGGATTGAGTATCCTCACGCATTTGTCCTCCGGGAATGTGGTCAGCTTCGAGTAGTATTCTGATTTCGTGAGTGAATTGTTCATGGTCTCCACAAAACCGTTTGCTGCAAGGAAATCCGATACAGCCTTGCGCACATGCTCAGGCTCAGGCTTCTGCGACGGATTAACAGAAACCCTCATGGCTTTTGGAAGCTCAATATTGTTATATCCATAGATACGCAATATCTCTTCCACCACATCACATTCACGATAAACGTCTATCATATAGGAAGGTACGGCAACTGTTGCCCCTCCCTGCCTTTTTCCGACAAACTCATATGCCAGGCCTTCCAGTATGCCCTCAATGACATCATGGCCTATCTTCTTGCCGATGAAAGACTCAATCCTGTCATAATCAAGCTCAACCGTCTTCTTCTGGATTTTTTCCGGGCAGAACTCCTGGACTTTTCCGGCAACATGACCACCGGCAAGCTCAAGTATAAGAAGCGCCGCCCTTCTGGCAGCATATTCAACCATAAGCGGGTCAGCTCCCCTTTCATACCTGAAAGAAGCATCGGTCTTAAGCCCATGTCTCTTGGAGCTTTTCCTCACGGTAACCGGGTTGAAATATGCGCTTTCCAGGAAGATGTCGGCAGTCTCCCCCGTCACCCCGGAATCCTCTCCGCCGAACACACCTGCAAGGCACATCGGCTTTTCATTGTCAGCTATCATCAGGTCAGCAGCTGACAATGTCCTCTCAACTCCGTCAAGAGTAACGAATTTCTCGCCTTCAGCAGCCCTGCGCACAATGACCTTACCTCCGTTTATCTTTGACACGTCAAAAGCATGCAAAGGCTGTCCAGTCTCCATCAGGACAAAATTTGTTATGTCCACAATATTATTTATAGGACGCAGTCCCACTGAAAGAAGCTTTTTCTGAAGCCAATCCGGAGAAGAGGCAACCTTGACGCCCCTTATTGTCGTACCAGTGTAGCATGGTGCTCCGTCTGCGGCAATGACTTCGACAGGAACAGCCTCACCTTCACCTCCGTCTCTGAACTCAGAAACATCCGGAAAGTTCATACGGCACTGCACACCATTATGCTTGAGATATGCATAAAGGTCACGCGCAACTCCAATATGCGAAGCTGCATCGACACGGTTTGCAGTAAGACCGATTTCGATAAGGGCATCAGTCGCAAGACCCAGATATTCCTTTGCAGGAGTCCCTGGAACAGCCTCCGGATTAAGAACCATTATGCCGTCATGAGACTCACCTATGCCAAGCTCATCCTCAGCGCATATCATTCCGAACGACTCCACACCCCTTATCTTTGATTTCTTGATTTTGAAATCCTCACCGAGCACGGTTCCCACAGTGGCAAGAAGCACTTTCTGCCCAGCAGCCACATTAGGTGCCCCGCAGACTACCTGAAGCAGTTCTCCTGTACCGGTGTTCAGACGGGTGATATGCAAATGGTCGGAATCAGGATGCTCAGTGCATTCTACGACCTCTGCAACGATTACTCCGGCAAGTCCGCCAGGTATCTCCTCTATCTGTTCCAGGGAATCCACCTCCAGACCGATGGAAGTCAAAGCCTCTGCAACGGCCTCCGGTGTAAGGTCACACTCAATATAATCCTTGAGCCAATTATACGAAATCTTCATAATATGTTATTTTTCCAAATCTTCCTTAGAAAACAATGAACCGACAAATTCCTTCTTGTCAAAAACCTTCAGGTCATCCACACCTTCCCCGATTCCGACAAACTTTATAGGAATCCTGAACTGGTCAACTATACCGACAACGACGCCTCCCTTGGCAGTGCCGTCAAGCTTGGTAACAGCCAGGGCGGTTATGTCTGTAGCCCTGGAAAATTCCCTGGCCTGCTGAAATGCATTCTGACCTGTTGAACCGTCAAGCACGAGAAGCACCTCATGCGGAGCATCCGGAATTACTTTCTTCATGACATTCCGGATTTTCGTAAGCTCATTCATGAGGTCTATCCTGTTATGCAGACGGCCGGCAGTATCAATAAGCACGACATCCGCATCCTTTGCAACAGCAGAACGGACCGTATCAAAGGCCACGGAAGCCGGATCTGAACCCATCTCCTGTTTCACAATATCAACACCGGCACGCTCAGACCAAATTGTTAGCTGATCAACGGCAGCAGCCCTGAAAGTATCCGCAGCACCAAGCATTACCTTTTTGCCCTGCGCACGAAGACTGCTTGCAAGCTTGCCTATAGTAGTAGTCTTGCCGACACCGTTCACCCCGACGACCATTATGACATAAGGCTTCTTGCTGAAATCAAACGGCCCGGCTGACAAGCTTTTCTCTTCCGCATCCAGCTCCAGAAGCGATGCTATTTCCTCACGGAGCATGTCAACCAATTCATCAAGAGATACATACTTGTCACGCCTGACCCTCTCCTCAAGAGAATCAATGATTTTCAATGTAGTGTCAACGCCCATGTCAGTTGCCACGAGCGCCTCCTCTATAGCATCCAGAAGTTCATCATCCACTTCAGTCTTGCCGGCAATCGCCCTTGAAAGCCTGTCGAAAAAACTCCTGTTTGTCTTCTTGACTCCTTTATCAAAAATACCCATATATCCGTGCTTTAACTTACAAAGATAAACCTTTTTGCCATAATAAAAAAGTGGCATGACCCTAAAATGTCATGCCACTCTCATATCCCAGCAGGAAGAATTATTTCTTTGCGAAGAATTCTTTAGCCATTGACTCTTCAACGAGCTGCTCTGTGAAGACATAAGCTCCGGTCTTCGGAGACTTGTCCATACGGATACACTTGACCATTTTCTTCTGTGTACCTGCCTTGAAGGTTGCGACTGCTTTCTTTGCCATATTCTGTTCCTCCTAAATTATTTAATCTCACGATGAAGGGTAACCTTCTTCAGGAACGGATTGTACTTCATACGCTCCAGACGCTGAGTCGTGTTTTTCTTGTTCTTCGTTGTAATGTATCTTGAGATACCCGGTACACCGCTCTCCCTCTGCTCAGTGCACTCAAGGATGACCTGCACCCTGTTACCTTTTGCTTTCTTTGCCATAATACGAAAAATTAAACAAGGTTAATAAATCCTTTGTTCTGAGCGTCTTTGATAGTTGCGTCGAGACCGTTCTTCTCGATTATTCTCATACCCTTGCAAGACACCTTAAGTGTAACGAACCTCTGCTCCTCCTCTGACCAGAACTTCTTGGTCTTGAGATTCAGGGCGAAAATGCGCTTGGTACGCCTCTTGGAATGCGAAACATTGTTTCCGACCATTCTCTTTCTGCCTGTAACTTGACAAACCTTTGCCATTGTATATAACTTTTTTAATTAATTCATAATTAGCGGGCTGCAAATATCGCATAAAAAAATTGCAATTGCAAAATTTCTATACAAATTTGAAGAAACGCCGCCACCTTACGTTCTTCGGGAAACTCTTGTTCCCGTCAATTGAGAGCCACACCAGCGCCGGCTTTCCGACGATATGGTCTTCAGGTACGAATCCCCAATATCTTGAGTCAAGGGAATTGTGCCTGTTGTCTCCCATCATAAAGTAATAATCCTGTTTGAATGTATAGCCATGAGTCTCTTCACCATTTATGAATATCCTGCCGTCCTCAATTGAAAGCTCATTTCCTTCATAGGAAGTGATGATTCGTCTGTATAGAGGCAGATTATCCATCGTAAGCTCCACATGAGCATCTTTTGCCGGAATCCAAAGCGGTCCGTAATTGTCCCTTGTCCACTTGAAATCGCTTGAGAAAGGGAAAATGGTAAGTTCCGAATCCGGAAAATCCGGAGGATATGTATCCACATTCCTTGTGACTGAAACCACATTCGGAAATTTGCCTATGGCTTCAACCATTTTTTCCGTCAAAGGCAACTGAGGATATCCAGGCATTGACGGGAGGAATCCCGCTTCAGCAACATTGAGTCCAAGTTCATCAAGATGAACAGGATTTATCCTCTGACCTGTGGTCACTACCCTGTAAGTATTCTGCACACCCGGCCATACGGTCTGGGCCTCAGAATTGACATATACAAGTCCGTCACGGATTTCAAGCGTATCACCGGCAACAGCGACGCACCTCTTTACATAATGGTCCTTCTTGTCTGAAGGCCTCACTATCACTGGTCCGTACTCACGTATTATCCTTTCGCGTCCCGCGGCCCTGACTGCCATATAGTAGTCATCGGCAGGAGCCTTGGTCAGCACAGTATCCCCATGAGGGAAACCGAAAACGACATAATCACCCGTCTCCACACTACCGAAGCCCTTGAGCCTGCGGTAATCGTTCTGTATGAGCGTAGAGTAAGATTCTCCGCGTCCTATCACGTTGTGGGTAAAAGGTATCGTCAGCGGTGTCTGCGGCATCCTCGGGCCATACGCGAGCTTGCTCACAAAAAGGTGGTCTCCGGTGTAGAGAGAACTCTCCATGGATGAGGAAGGAATCTTGAAAGCCTGGAAAAAGAACGTATTGATGAAAGTGACTACAACGACCGCAAAGATTATGGCATCAAGCCAGTCAAGCAGCACATTGTGCTTTTCACCTTCTTTATATTCCTTCTTCCAGAACAGCCACTTCACTTTTCTTGTGATATGGTGATCAAAAATAGGAACAAGACCGAAAAGCCACCAATAGTTCCCGAGCCATATTACCCACAGCACATAGAGCACGGCCCAGAAACCGAACCTCGCCCATTTGTTGCGGTATAATTCCTTCAGACTCATCCGGCTATACTATTTTACAGAATTGATGATAGCCTCAAAAGCCTGAGGATTGTTCATGGCAAGGTCTGCAAGAACCTTACGGTTAAGGCCGATGTTCTGCTTTGCAATACGGCCCATGAACTGTGAATAAGTCATACCGTACTGGCGTGCGGCTGCATTGATCCTCTGAATCCAAAGAGCGCGGAAAGAGCGCTTCTTGTTCTTACGGTCACGGTAAGCATAGGTAAGACCCTTCTCATAGGTGTTCTTTGCTACCGTCCAAACATTCTTTCTTGAAAGAAAATTACCGCGGGTTCTCTTAAGAATTTTCTTGCGGCGTGCCCTTGAGGCAACTGAATTTACCGATCTTGGCATAAATTTAACTGTTTTATGGAGGCAGTGTCCTTTTCAGGAGCTTTTCAACTGCGTTCCAAGTTAGACTTTAAACTGTTTTGTAAAAAACTGGTTAGATACCCAACAAAGCTTTGACCCTCTTTGTGTCAACACTTGATACAAGTCCGACATGAGTCAAATTTCTCTTCTGCTTTTTGGTCTTCTTGGTGAGAATGTGGCTCTTATAAGCGTGTTTTCTCTTGATTTTTCCCGTTCCGGTAAGCGTAAAACGCTTTTTTGAACCGGAGTTGGTCTTCATCTTTGGCATAGTTAAATTTTTTGACTGTTAGTTAATAATTATAGTTTTCCAATCACTTGGATCACTTCTTTTTAATTGGGGCGATCATCATGATCATCCTCTTGCCTTCAAGCTTAGGCATCTGCTCAGCCCTGCCGTACTCTTCAAGTTCCACCGCGAAACGGAGCAAAAGCTTTTCTCCCTGATCCGCATATATGATGGAGCGTCCCTTGAAAAACACGGAAGCCTTTACTTTTGAGCCTTCCTGCAGGAACTCCTGGGCATGCTTGAGCTTGAACTGAAAATCATGCTCATCCGTATTCGGCCCGAACCTGATTTCCTTTATGACTATCTTGGCCGCGTTGGCCTTCATCTCCTTGGCCTTTTTCTTCTGCTGGTAAAGGAACTTCTGATAGTCAATGATCTTGCATACCGGAGGATCGGCTTTCGCACTTATCTCCACCAGATCAAGTCCCTGTGCATCAGCCATCTTCAAAGCCGCTGACAACGAATAAACACCTGGTTCCGTGATGTTCTCCCCGACAAGCCGAACATTTGAAGCTGTGATCTCTTCATTGATTCTCAATCCGTCATCGTCCCTTTTAGCTGCAGGCCTCTGGCCCGGACGACCTGATCCGCTTCCGCCAGGCCTTGGGCCAAAGAAGCGAGGACCGGATGGTTTAAATGGTGCTGCGATAAATAAATCCTCCTAAAGTTAAGTTAATTAATAATATAAAGAGCTATGACAACTGGTCTTTTATCTCCTTGCTCACCAAAGTGACAAAATCCTCAGCCGACATAGAACCTACGTCAATTCCTCCCTGTCTTCTGACTGAAACTGTGCCTTCATTCATTTCCTTTTCACCTACAATTGCAAGGAAAGGTATCCTCTTGAGCTCACTCTCGCGGATTCTTTTGCCGAGGGTCTCATTCCTGTCATCAACAGAAGCGCGAATATCGGAATTATTCAGCAAATCACAAACTTTTTTTGCATATTCCTCATATTTTTCGCTGACTGGCACTATGTTAACCTGATCCGGCGTAAGCCAGAGAGGAAGTTTTCCGCCGGTATGCTCAAGCAATACGGCCACAAATCTCTCAAGCGAGCCGAACGGCGCACGGTGTATCATTACCGGACGATGCTTCTGGTTGTCGCTCCCGACATACTCGAGATCAAAGCGCTCAGGAAGATTGTAGTCGACCTGGATTGTTCCGAGCTGCCATTTCCTGCCGATTGCATCCTTCACCATAAAATCCAGTTTAGGACCATAGAAAGCGGCCTCACCATACTCTACAATTGTATTAAGACCTTTCTCCTGTGCAGCCTCGACAATTGCAGCCTCTGCCTTCTCCCAGTTCTCATCCGTTCCGATGTATTTTGTCTTGTTGTTCGGGTCACGAAGGGACACCTGTGCAATATACTCGCTGAAATCCAGGGTCTTGAAAACATAGAGAATAATGTCAATTACTTTGCAGAACTCCTCTTTCAGCTGATCCGGACGGCAGAAAAGATGCGCGTCATCCTGTGTAAAGCTGCGCACGCGTGTAAGTCCGTGAAGCTCACCGCTCTGTTCATAGCGGTAAACGGTTCCGAACTCGGCAAGCCTGAGAGGCAGGTCCTTATATGAACGCGGCTTAGAACGGTAAATCTCGCAGTGGTGAGGACAGTTCATCGGCTTGAGCAGATACTCCTCGCCCTCCTGAGGCGTATGAATAGGCTGGAATGAGTCCTTGCCATATTTGGCATAATGGCCTGAAGTTACATAAAGATCCTTGTTTCCGATATGCGGAGTTATGACAGGCAGGTAGCCATATGACTTCTGGACCTTCTTGAGGAAATTCTCAAGACGCTCACGCAAAGCAGCTCCCTTAGGAAGCCAGAGAGGAAGTCCCTGTCCGACTCTCTGTGAGAAAGTAAACAGCTCCATCTCCTTGCCGATTTTCCTGTGGTCGCGCTTCTTGGCCTCCTCCATCATTGCCACATACTCATCAAGAAACGACTTCTTAGGAAACGATATGCCATAGATGCGGGTAAGCATCCTGCGGGTCTCATCTCCTCTCCAATATGCTCCAGCAATGGACGTGAGTTTCACAGCCTTGATTACTGATGTGTCACGCAAATGCGGGCCGCGGCAAAGGTCGGTAAAGCCACCGTTAGTATAGAAAGTTATTGTGCCGTCCTCAAGCTCTGATATGAGCTCGCATTTGTACTCATCACCCTTTTCAGTGAAAGTCTTGAGAGCGTCCGCTTTTGAAACCTCCACCCTTGTGAAAGGCTCCTTCTTGCGGGCAAGCTCCATCATCTTGTCTTCAATGGCCTTCAAGTCTGCATCCGTAATCTGCCTGTCACCGAAATCGACATCATAATAAAACCCATTCTCGATTGCAGGTCCTATACCGAATTTGACTCCAGGGTATAAAGCCTCCAGAGCCTCGGCAAGCAAGTGAGAAGAAGAATGCCAGAACACATGCTTAGCCTCGGCATCCTCCCATTTGTGAAGCCTGACTGCCGCGTCACTGCATACCGGGCGGTCAAGATCATATACAGTGCCTTTTCCTGTCGCGTCATCTTTAGTGACAACAGTGGCAGCAAGTACTTCTGCTGCAAGTTTAGGGCTGATGCCCTTTGCGATTTCATAGCAAGTCACACCGCTTTCAAAGGACTTGACGCTACCATCAGGAAATGTAATGTCTATCATAACTTGTCAATATTTTATTTTCTTCCGATTACTCGTAAATACAAGGTTGCAAAGTTATGATTTTTTTTTCTAATGAAGCATCTTTTCGCTATTTTTGCCGTATAAACAGGATTATTAATAAACATCCGGAAGCTTCATAAAAACAATCTACACAGAATCTGATATGGAACAGAACAATTTACGGAAGGAAATGTGGAACAGCGCCGGCAAGGCGGCAATAATCTTAGGCCTTGTCTCATCAGCCTACCTCTTCATGACACAGTATCTCTCACAGCTGCAGATGCCGGCAGCAGTGAACATGCTCATCGGCTTTATGCTGTGGGCTGCAAAATTTGCCGGCTGCATATGGCTTATGCTATTCTTCATGCGCAAGTTCGTCAAGGAAAACCCTCAGGCAGACAATTCATCCTCTTTTCGGTTCGGCATCATAACATCGCTACTTTCAGCCCTGATATATTCAGCTGCATCCTTTGCAAACACCGCTTTCATAAACAAAGAGCTGTTTACGGAGCAAATGGACATGATTATGCAGAGTTATGCCAGGATAATGGATTCAAACACCATGAATGCAATGGAAAAGATGCTCGACATGATGCCGCAGATAACTTTCTTCAGCACATTGGCATATTGCTTCCTGTTCGGTACTGCCCTGTCGGCAATCCTGTCACGAAACATACCGTCAAGAGACCCTTTCGCACCATCCCAGCCAGAATAAGACAATATGGAAAACACCAAGGACATATCCATTGTGATTTCTCTCTTCAATGAAGAGGAATCGTTGCCGGAGCTTGTCAGATGGATCGGTCAGGTCATGGACAGGGAAGGCTACACTTACGAAATAATCATGACAGATGACGGCAGCACAGATTCTTCATGGCAAGTCATAAGGGAGCTGTCAAGAAAGAACGCCAATATAAGGGGAATATCTTTCCGCCGGAATTATGGCAAATCCGCGGCTTTGTACTGCGGGTTCAAAGCTGCAATAGGACGTGTAGTGGTAACAATGGATGCGGATTTGCAGGACTCTCCGGAAGAAATCCCGCAAATGTACAAGATGATTGAGCAGGGAGGCTACGATATTGTATCAGGCTGGAAGAAGCAAAGGTTCGACAATAAGCTTACAAAGAACCTTCCGTCAAAACTGTACAACGCCACTGCAAGAAAAATCACGGGCATAAAGCTTCACGACATGAACTGCGGGCTCAAGGCATACCGCAATGAGGTCATAAAGAACATCGAAGTCTATGGCGAGATGCACAGATATATACCGTATCTGGCGAAAAATGCAGGCTTCACAAGAATTACGGAGATACCGGTACATCACCAGAAACGCAAATACGGCAAGAGCAAATTCGGAATAGAAAGATTCGTAAACGGCTTCCTTGACCTGCTGTCATTATGGTTTCTCAGCACCTTCGGTAAAAAGCCAATGCATCTTTTCGGATTTACAGGCATCCTGATGTTCATAATCGGGGGAATAATTGCAATATGGATAATCGCGAGCAAGCTGATTGAACAATCACACGGACTTCCTTTCAGGCCTGTAGCAGACCAGCCGGTGTTCTATCTTGCCCTTGTGACAATAATTCTCGGCTTCCAGATGTTTTTGACAGGATTTATCGGGGAACTTATATCAAGAAACAGCAGCGAGCGCAACCACTACAACATCAGGGAAGAATTCTGAAAAGCCGCACAAAAAAGAGACTGCACCGTTGCTTCAATCCGGTACAGTCTCTTTTTTTTACTCATTCTTATCTGCCGTAAGCCAGTCCATAGAAAAATTCATGAACCACAGGGAACAATCCTCAGGCTCCGGATTCTCCTCGACATATATCCCCACAGTTCCGTCGTTCAACACTGTCATAGAGGAATACACGGACTTCGTAGGACAGATTGTCTTCGGAGAACACCATGTTTTTCCTTCATCATAGCTGCAGAATATGCTTACATTCCTGCGGTCCATAGAATTTGGGATAGAATGAAGAAGCATATCAGTGCCCCCGGAAGCCGCGGCAGGATAGCGTATCATATCGCCATTGCACGCATTAGTGTTCATTTCCGGCCAGAGTCCCTGAGAGTGCCATGTAACCCCGCCGTCATCGGACAGACAGTATCCCCTGTAACCTGTCCTGCGCACGCTCATAAGTATCCGGCCGTCCGACAGTTCAACCATCTTGGCTTCATCACCGCCTTCGAAAGCGAGGTCCGACACATTCCACGTGACTCCACCGTCATCTGAGTAGACAGCATGATTATTCAAATGTTTTGCAGGTCCCATTGCTGCGGCAAAAAGCACACGGCCGGCATATTTGCCTTTCTTCAATGTCAAACCGTTTCCCGAACCGAAAAATGAATATGAATACTGACGGCACTGCGGATTTG
>DBLW01000086.1 GCA_002298075.1 Bacteroidales bacterium UBA714
TTCGGGGATGTCCCGTGGTATGACCATGTGCTCGGCTCTGACGAGACGGGGGAACTGAGGCGTCCGAGGGATGACCGCGGCTTCGTGATGGACAAGGTTATGGAAGATTTGGACAATGCGATAGAAATGCTGCCTGACGGCAAGGATGTCTATCATGTCACCAAATGGACTGCACTTGCCCTGAAGTCCCGTGCCGCCCTGTTTGAAGGCACATGGCGGGTTTATCACGAGATGGGAGATTCGGAAAAATATCTCGCTCAGGCAGTTGAGGCTGCGGAGAAGTTCATAGATGACAGCCCGTATTCGATATGGTCCGGAGGGGAAAACCCTTACAGAACACTTTTCAACAGCCTTGATGCTGTGGATTCGGAAGTCATCCTTGCAAAGAGGTACAGCCAGGCCGCTGCGGTTTCTTCAAGCGTGCAGTTCAATCTGCGCAATGCCAAGATGGGATTCACGCGCCGGTTCATGAACCATTATCTTATGAAAGACGGCAGCCGTTTTACGGATATGCCGGGACATGGAACTATGATGTGGCGGGAGGAGACTTCCGGACGTGACCCGAGGATGGCACAGACTGTCCTGTGTCCGGGATATGACCTTCTGAGAAATGTGAATATAATCGGAGTCAGCAAATATGGCAACGATTTTTCAGCCCTTACGGGGTATGAGCCTGTGAAGTTCGCCTTGGATTGTTCTGTGCAGGATTATTCGGGTGCCAGCAAGTCATTCAGTGATTTCCCGCTTTTCCGGGCGGCTGAGGTATATCTGAATTTTGCCGAGGCAAAGGCTGAGCTCGGGACATTCACCCAGGATGATGCCGACAAGTCGATAAAGCCTCTGCGTGACCGCGTGGGAATGCCGAACCTTGATGTCGCGGCGGCTTCTGAATCGCCTGATCCTTACCTTCTTGCGTGCTATCCTAATGCTGCGGGGCGTCCTGTCCCGGGGCTGCTTCTTGAGATACGGCGCGAGAGGACGGTCGAGCTTGTTATGGAAGGCCTGCGCCAATGGGACATGCTGCGCTGGAAAGAGGGCTTGCAGATGGTAAATGAAAACGCACCTTATTATGGAATGTATATCCCTGGTCCCGGAATCTATGACCTTGACGGAGACGGTGCCAATGATACGGAGTTCTATACGTCTTCGCCTGCAAGCACTGCCAAAGACAAGCTCGTGACCCTGAAGATAGGTTCTTCTGTCATTCTGTCGGAGGGGGAGAGCGGCTATGTGACGGCATGGGCCGGCAGTACGTTCACCTTTGATGAGGGGCGTGACTATCTCTGGCCGGTTCCCGCAGCCCAGCGTGTCAGTACAGGAGGCATGCTTACCCAGAATCCGGGCTGGAATGACGGATTGAATTTCTGACACCTGTCGCGGGCGATTCCAAATGAAAAACAAACACTTTCCAAACAAATGACCATAATGAAAAGAAACCGCATTTTGCCGATATTTGCGTCTGCCCTCATTGCCATGACGGGCTCATGCAGCGGCTTCGATGATTCGGCACTATGGAATGATGTCGATAATATATACACTTCACTGACAGAACTCTCCTCGCAGCTTGAGCAGACAAATGCGCAGCTCAGACTTTTGGGAGCGGTAGTCCGCGGAGGTGCGATAACCTCAGTCACAGTTGATGCAGACGGGAATCATGTCATAGGCTATGTAGGCGAGGATAATGTCGAGCATACCGTGACAGTTGCAATTAAAGATGATGTCAGCAATGCGCCCATGCTGGGCACAAAAGAGGATGGAGGTGTCCTGTACTGGACACTGACCAGTTCCGGCAAGACTGACTGGCTGAAGGATGTGGACGGAAGCCGCATACCGGTGGCAGGCAGGACACCGGAGCTGAGGACTGATGCTGAAGGATACTGGACTTTGAACGGGGCAAGGCTTAGGGATCATGCCGGCAATCCCGTGAAAGCGGAAGGCAAGGCAATGTCGCTTATAACCTCTGTCACGCAAGACGGGGAAAAGGTTGATTTCACCCTTTCGGACGGAAGCGTAGTGTCTGCGCCTCTCTTCGGGGCATTCAGCATTGTTTTGAAATATGCCGGGGAGATTGTCTCGTCCGGAATATTCAGAATGGAGGATTCGTCAGAAGGCAAGGCGTCTCTCACTTATGAACTGACCGGGAAAAACGCCGGTACAACTACCGTGAGAATAGTGAAGGCTTCAGGACTTGGCGCCGTACTTGACAAAGATGCAGGAATTATTGTGCTCACTTGGGAAACTGGCTTTGAAGAGGGAACTTTTACTCTGCTTCTTGCTGACGGGAGCGGAAATGTCCTTGTAAAGAACATAAAGGTTGTGGCAGCGGATACTGCTCCGGAATACTATGGCATCAAGACCGTCTCGGATTTCATGAAATTTGTGTCTGCAGTCAATTCTGGTGCTCCTTTGGGACGCTGGCGCGGGCCGGACGGCAGCATCGTGCTTCTCGGGGACATCGATTTTTCTGGTGTTGGCACTCTGGAGCCAGCCGGCGGTCAAGAAATGCCGTTCACTGATGTTTTTGACGGAAATGGTTATGCTCTTATCAACCTTGACATCAGCTATGACTTGTCCGTGAATGCCCATTGCGGAATATTCGGATATGCATGCGGGGCAGTGATAAGGAATCTTACTGTAGGCTCGGAAGGAAGCCGCATGAGAGCTGACTTAAGCGGTCCGGGTGCAACGGGAATCAGGACATTGGCCGGTGTGCTCGGGTACAGTGACGGATGCACGGTTGAGAATTGCACCAACAACTGCGAAATAACTACGGGACGCCTTGCCAATACCGGTTCAGGTGCGACCGGAATACAGCTCGGAGGCATTGCCGGCTTCCTCAAAGGCAAGGACATTATAAAATCTTGCACCAACAACGGCAGGCTTTCTGCGCCGGCAGGGCGCCAGGGAGGCATTGTGGGCACTTCCAATGCAGCAGGATGCACAATAGAAAACTGCACCAATAATGCTCTTGTGGAAGATGATGCGATAGGCCAGTTCGCTTCGGAGAACACTTCTGTCAAGAGAATGGGCGGAATTGCCGGAGGAAACGCGGGCACAATAGCCGGCTGCTGCAACAACGGGACAGTGAAGACGTGGCTAAGCAGCCGCACGGGAGGTTTCGTCGGACATAACACCGGTACGATAACAGGCTGCACCAATAACGGTGACATCATCGGGGATTTCACCGCGAACCATGAGCACGGGCCCGGATGGGCATGCGGATACAGCAACCAGTTCGCTTCTGTCACCGGCAACAAAGGCTACGGACATGTGAACGGGGAGCCTGCCATGTACAGCAATGCGCTTTGCTATCAGGTGTACAAATTCTTTGACACAGAAAAGAATACAGTGGACTGGACTCTTGACGAGTATTTTGCATGGACTGAGACGGAGACGAGGAATCTTCATCCGGCTGTCGTATATCATCATTATTCATGCACATACGTGCCAAGGCATATAAATGTGCTCGAGATTGACATGACGGACCCTTCGCTGGAGCTTACGACTGCGTATGCCGATGACATAGTGCCTAATCCGAATGCGAACAGGAATGCCAACAACGGCTTCTGCATACGTGAGACTCTCAGCCAGTTGTGCGAGCGCAAGCGCAGTGAGGGCCAGAATATAATAGCAGGAATAAATACAGGCTTCTTTGATTCCAATGACGGAATTTCCCGCGGACCGCATATCGAGGAAGGAGAACTGGTATATGCCAACAATCCTTCCGTCCGTGCAAGCTTGAGCAATCATGACTGGGCATTCACTGTCTTCACAGACCGGACTTCGAGCTGCGGAAAAAAGACGTTCGGCGGGGGAAAGTCAACGGGGCCTGTCGGAAAGTTCTCCCTTGAAGGAAAAGAATACGCTTTTTATTCCGTCAATGACACGATTCTGCGCCATGCTTCCCCAAGCTGGCAGGCCAATGCCTTTACTTCACGCTACAGAAAGACTCCTCATCCGGAGCATCCCGAGATTGTCAATCCGCTTGCAAGGAATGCGCTTTATGTCGTGGCGGAATATGTCTCTGACATCGCGAGAGTCAATGCCGGATATGCGGAGGCTGTGATAACTGCTGTGCATGACGGCAGGTCTTCCGCTTTGGCGGAGGCTCCTTATCTTGATGATCCAAAGCAGATTGCGTTTGCCTTGTCTGGAACTGCAGCTGAGGAAGCCGCTGCGTCTGCAAAGGCGGGGAATACCATAAGGATAAGGACTGACATGGCGGTAGACGGCGAGAGCAAGCCTGTATTTACGCAAAATTCCGCAATGTTTTCATTCATGACAGACGGGCAGGACAAGAGCGAGTCATGTTCGGCCAACCATACGAACAGGACCCAGCATGATCCCGTGACTTTCGTTACGGTCAGCGAAGACAGGACAAAGGTATGGCTTATAGAGGTGGACGGCAGGAAAAACGGCTGGTCCATGGGCCTGAAGAGCTACGAGATGTACCGCATAGCAAAGAAGCTCGGCGGATGGAACCAGACCCGTTTCGACGGAGGAGGCTCTTCAGCGATGTGGGTCTATGACGCCGCTGCACAGTCCGGCTCGGTGGTCAATGTCATAAGTGACAGCAAAGGTGAGCGCAGCTGCATGAATTATATTCTTCTGCGTGCTAAGGCTAATTAAAACAGACATTATGAAACGGATATTATACAGAATGATGCTTCTTGCCGCGTGTGCTCTCTTTGGGGCCGGGTGCGGCTATGATGATTCCGAACTGACAAGGAACATAGATGCCATTGACAAGGAACTTTCAGCCCTGGAAAAGGCCGCGGCTGAAATGAATGCAGGTCTGAAGGAACTCAATGCCTTGATCGGCTGCAGTTTCATATCATATATAAGCGAAGACGGCAGCGGAAATGTAATCATATGCTACCAAAATGCAGGAGGTGAGGTCAAGACGATTACGCTTGCCCTTGGCGGTGACGCTGTTACTGTCCCTATCGTGACCGTGGCCAAGGACAGCGACGGGCAGTGGTATTGGAAACTGACTGACAACAATGGGGAGAACGGAAGATGGCTGCTCGATTCCGATGGGCGGAAGATTCCGGTGGGAGGACAGGTCCCTGAGATCTCGATAAGTGACGGCGGATTCTGGACTGTCAACGGCGAAGTCACGGATGTATTGGCTACGGATGTCTCCAACATGATTTTCTCTTCTGTCGTGACAGACGGGGAAAGGGGGGTGGCAGTGTTCACGCTTGCTGACGGGACATCTTTTGAAGTAAGTCTTTTTGAGGCCCTCGGAATCGCTTTTGATGCGCCGCACATAGTGCCTGTATCCTCTTGGGCCGTGCCTGTGGAAATAGGATATACTGTAAGCGGAAGCCTTGCAGAGGATGCTTATGTGGACTTTTTCACGGCATATAATGTTGAGGTGGAGATAAACAGGTATTCAAGGACGATTGCAGTAAGGCTGAAAGAGGGAGCTATGGAGGGGAACACTGTGATTATGGTCACGGCTGGGGAGACCACGGTGCTCAAGCCTCTGTTTTTCACATATGGAGATGCCGTGATAAATGATCCGGAGTCAAGCTATAAGCAGGGCACTGCAATCCGTCTTCCGGGTGAGCTGACAGAGTTTGACATAAGTGTCTCTCATAATATTGATTATGAGGTGAGCGTTTCGCAGGAAAGTTCTTCATGGCTTAGGGAGTCCGTGACAAAAGCCGGGATGGTTACTTCTGTCCATAAGTTCGTGGCTGACTATTATGAGAACGGGCTCGGTTTGGAGAGAAAGGGGACAGTGACTTTCAGCAACAGGCATTATGGTGTCAATGTCAGCATTGAAGTGTGGCAGTCTCCTGTGGAGCCGATAGGGCCTGTTGTGCCGGGAATTTCCACTCCGGGGGATTTCGTGTCATTTGCAAAGGCCGTCAATTCGGGCGCTTCAACAAGCCGCTGGCAGAATGAATCGGGTGAAGTGGTGCTGCTAAATGACATCGATTTGTCCGGCGTGACTGAGTGGACTCCGATTGGCTCTGCAAAGTCAACAGGAAACCCTTCATATAAGAATCCTGTTTCTCCGTTTACAGGAGTGTTCAACGGCCAGGGATATGCCATAACCGGAATCAGGTGGACATTCGATGTCTCTGATGCTTCAAATAACCTGTGGGGCATCTTCGGGGCGACGTCAGGTGCTTCTCTCAAGAATCTTGTGATAGGTGCAGAAGGCGACCGGATAACCCTTGCGGGAATGAATGCTGAGGATGTGATATCCGCAGGTGCACTTGTAGCTTATGCTGACAAGACCATAATTACGGGTGTGGAAAATAATGTCAGCATGGTCCTCGAGGGGGATGACGCGGCAAACAAGCTTTTTGTCATGGGAGGAATTGTCGGCACTTCAAACGATTCGCAGATAGGAGGCAAGGACGCCCCTTGCGTGAATTACGGAGATGTCGTCACAGGGCGCATAAGCAATGAGCAGGCCGGAGGAACCGGTATGCAGACGGCCGGAGTATGCGGTTGGATAATGGCTGGCGGAACGACGCTCGAATATTGTGACAATTACGGCTCGATAAGTTCTCCAACAGGGCGCAGCGCCGGCATTGTGGCTTCCCTCGGAGGCACTGTTACGCCGGAGGATTTCTCCACTGTAAGCTATTGCAACAATTACGGCACCGTGCAGGACGATGTTGTCGGACAGTATGGTGGAGACAAAACGAAATACGGCTTCAAGCGCATAGGAGGCATCTTCGGCGGAACGGACGGAACCTCCAACATAATCGCAAACTGTACCAATTACGGCAATGTATTCTCACAGCTCGGATGCCGTGCGGGAGGAATTGCAGGGCACAACAAGGGCCAGATAAAGGGATGCGTCAACAGGGGCATAATCCTTTCTGACATCACGATTGATTCTTCTATAGACTTGTCCAAGAATCCGACCCAGGCGACTGCCGGTCCGGGCTGGTGCACGGGATATACTGCAGCAGACTGCATATTCCAGTGTGCCGTCGGAGGAAAAGTGGGTGAGTGGAGCACTTGGAAGGACAATCCTGAGGGTGCGCCGGACGCGACTGTCGAGAATACCACATGCTACAAGAACGGCGAATATGTTGACTATAACGAGATTATCAGATAAAAAGTCATTCCGATGAAAAAAATATACAGGATAATTATTGTCATGGCGGCTTCTCTCGCGGTGTGCGGCTGCCTTTACGACGACTCCAATCTTGTGGGGCGCATAGACGATTTCAAGGACCGCATAGAGGCGCTTGAGAATGGCATTTCGGAGATGAATGCCAGTCTTGAAGCCTTGGGGGAACTTACTGGAGGCAATGTCATAACTTCCGTTATGGAAGACAGCGAGGGCAATTATGTCATTTCGTATCTTGACGGCAGCGGCGCTGAAAAAAGCGTTGTGATAGCCACGGCTTCGCAGATGCTGAATGTTCCTGTGCTCGGGGTGCAGCTTGACCCTCAGACGCAGATATATTGGTGGACTGTAACGGACCCCGACGGGAATACGTCATTTCTGATGTTAGACGGCAAGAAAGTGCCCGTGAGCGGGAATGCTCCTGAGATTTCTGTAAATGAGGACGGCTTCTGGACGGTGTCCGGTGAGGTTCTGAAGGATTCGAAGGGCAATCCGATTGAGGCAAAGGACGGGGAGTCGTGCATATTCCGCTCGGTATCTGTAAATGCTGACGGCAATCTTGAGATGGTGCTTGGAAACGGCAAGACCGTTACTCTGCCGGTCCAGAATGCATTTAACCTTACTCTTTCAGCTGTCGTTAACAATACTGTCGCCGATGCTTCGGTACCTGTGGTTTTCAGTTATGATGTCAGCGGAAGCAATGCCGACGGAGCAATTGTGGCTATAGCGAAGGCTGAAGGCCTGGATGCTGCAATAGACCGGGATAATAAGAGAGTGACCGTAACTTTTCCGGAAGGCTTTGCAAGCGGAATTCTGATAATGGTGGGTTATGATTTGGCGGACCACACTGTCATACGTCCGCTGTTCTTCTCTGCCGGCTCTCAGGATGCCCGCAAGGGAATATCCACTGCCGAAGATCTGCTTGCATTTGCGGATGCAGTCAATTCGGGTGATGCTGAGGCCCTTGCGGCGTTTTATGACGGAGATTTCACTGTGAACCTGCTTGCTGACATCGATTGTACTTCCGTTACAGGATGGGTGCCGGTGGGAAATGCCGCCCATCCTTTCTGCGGGCGTTTCAATGGCGACGGGCATAAGATAAAGAATCTTGCGATGTCTTTCAGAGGCTCAGACAATGTGTATGGCTTCTTCGGGAATGTAGGCCCTGGTGCGGTAATCGAGAATTTCGTGCTCGGAGAAGGATGTTCGATGACCGTATCCCCGTCCCAGCCGATAAATTGCGGGACTGTGGCAGGAGTCGTGTCGGATGCCGTAATACGTGACATTGAAAGCCATGCGCCGATTGTTTTCAAGGAGTCCTCTATAACTGCCTCTTCAGTGCGTTCGGCGATAGGGATGATAGGAAGCGTGACTTCTGCCGAGAGCTCTCCTGTCATTGAGAATCTTGCCAATTACGGAAATATCAATGTCGTGGAAAATGCCAATATGCAGTCCGGGGGAAATTGTGTGCATGTGGCAGGTGTGGTGGCTTTTGCAAACGGCAAGGCCGGCATCCCTGTCCTTGTGAGGAATTGTGCCAACCATGGTGACTTGAATACGACGGTAGCACGTGTGTCGGGGATTCTTGCAGGTCCCAACGCATATTGTTCAGTAAGCGGATGCGTCAACAGGGGCAATGTGTTCAACAGGCATAAGAAAACAGGCGCCGGCAGGCTCGGCAATATATGCTGCAATCTCGGAAACGGAGTTGAACTCACAGGGTGCATCAATTACGGTGACATTGTATCGGCCTCGGCCGACCGTTGCGGGGGCATATGCGGCAATGTCGGAAATGCGACGGCCGTGCTTTCCGGCTGTGAGAATTACGGGCGTGTCATAAGTGACGAAAAGACATACCGGGGAACCATATGCGGATATTTTGCCCAGAACATAAGGGTTGAGTCGTGCATAGCCCAGGGTGATGTCGGTTCTTATAATGGAGGCGCATATCAGATGGAAGGCGTCAATCCGCAGAATTATTTCGATTATGTCGGTGCCGTGAAGTCGGGATGTGAGCATGTGACCCCTATGAACATATGGTGGTCGGCGGATTCAGTGACGGCCTCAGACGAGTTCGGAACGGAGCCTTCTGAGGTATCGTTCACATACACTGGCGGAACTGCTCTTGTGGGACTTTCCTCCAAGACATGGGACTGGACAGTTTCTTCTTCTGACAGCTGGCTGGGTCTGGCGGATGCTTCCGGAGCGGAAATCAGAGGAGGCGGGATGAATGCTTCCGTGCAGAGGCTTTATGTGAAGGCCGGGCTTAACATGACTTCTTCGGTGCGTACGGGTACCCTGACTTTCTCTTCCGTTGACGGAACGCAGACTGCTGTAGTTAATGTAAGCCAGTCTCCTGCTGTTGCGACAGATGCCTCCAAATGGGTGTTCACTTCGACAGGAACGGGAAAATATACTGATTTCTGGACAGGACCTTCGCATATCATTCCTGCCACTGACGGAACGTCCGGGACGATTTCCGCAGTGAGGGGTGAGGCGAATGCCGCGGTTCCGTTCACATATTCAGTTGCTTCAGGCAAACCGTATGTGGGGACTCTTGTAAAGGACGACTGTCTGCTTTTCAGCATTCCGGTTGAGGGCGTTGAGGCCGGGACATGGTTCCAGTTCAATGCGATAATAGGAAGCAAGACCAATGCGCACAAGTATTTCGTTCTGGAATATTTTGACGGCGGGCAGTGGAAGAGTGTTGAGGGGAATCTTCGCACTGCGTCCGAGGACGCCTCGTTGAAATATACTTTCATGAATTCCGGCGTGCAGTCCGGGACTGACTATCAGCATGCTTCCGTATTCCAGATGTTCAAGATGGACAATGCGCTTCCTGAAGGCACTTTGGAAGTACGTCTCCGTGCTGTCGGAACATATACATGCAGCGGCATAACAGAGAGCTTGTCCAATACATCGGCTGATATTTTCATCCCTGCGTTCGGCTTCTCCGGGGCTTATTGCTGCAAGATAGGCCCTTCCGCTCCAAAGGCGGCCAGACGTGTGCTTGCCCTCGGAAATTCGTTTTCATATTATAACAATCCTTTGTGGTATCTTCAGGAGATTGCCGCCCGCGAAGGTAATTTCGTTGATTTGCAGGGACATGTGAAAGGCTCGCAGAATCTGTCCCAGCATGCTGCGTTGTCTTTGTCGAATGAGGTTGTCGGGCTTGGAGGATATGATTTTGCCTTTCTGCAGGACCAGAGCGAGAATCCTGCCATTTTTGCGCTTTCCGGCACGGCTTCAATCAGTGATGCTGCAGTGGCTCTTGCTGACAAGGTACGTGCGGCTTCTCCGTCATGCCAGGTCATTCTTGAGAATACGTGGTCATTCAACGGCAAGGCCGGCTCGTATGGAGGTACGCTTGCATCGTTTGACGGATATCTTGCATCGGGAACAAAGGCAATGGCTCAGGCAGCTTCCGCGTGGGTCTCTCCGATAGGCCAGGCTTTCGCGCGTTGCCGTGAACTGTATCCGTCTGTGAACCTGTATCATACGGACAATAAGCACCAGTCAGCATACGGGGCCTATCTGAAGGCATGCGTGAATTATCTTGTCCTTTTCGGTGAACGGTTTTCAAGCGCCCCTGCGGATTGTGGCATAAACCCTCAAATTGCGGCTGACTTGCGCAGTATTGCTGAAGAAATAGTTTTGGGACATGAACAAGATTACCTTATAATCAGATGATACAGATATATGACCATGGCTCAGCCCGAATGGAGCCGCTTTATTGCGCAAGACAAATCTTGCTGGCTGTTTTGCTGCTCCTTCTGAATGTTCCTGCATTCGGATGGGGCAGGGAAGGCCATGAAACCATAACGCGTATAGCCGAAAGGCATCTTACGCCAAAGGCAAGAAAGAACATTGCCCGCTATATGGACGGACATACTATAACGTATTATGCAAAATGGATGGATGAGTACCGCTCCACACCGGAATACAGCTATACTGACGGCTGGCATGTAGCTCCTGTCAATTCTGACCTTGTCTATGCTGACAGTCTTTTGACGAAAAAAGGAAATGCGATTTATGGCCTTGAGCTGGCTGTGAAGGCTCTCGGGGATTACAGGAGACGGCCTGATTCCCTGGTGGCATTGAACATAAAGTTCATTATCCATCTTGTTGCTGACATGCATTGCCCTGCACATATAAAATATGAGTCACATGAGATGAAATATGATGTCTATTTTGAAGATGCATATCACAAGCCCCATAAATTTTATGTGCACCACGTGTGGGACAATGAAATCATTCGTGTCTCGCGGATATGGTCTCCGGCCGAGTGGGCAGGGGAGATTGACATTCTGCCCCGTTCCAAGGTGAAGGAGATGGCTGCCGGAACACCCCGTGAATGGCTGCATGACAATGCCGTGCGCTGTGAGCCCCAGTTTGAATGGGCTGCACCTGACCAGCGTCTCGGACAGGATTTCCTGAACAAGGCTCTTCCGCTTGTCGAGACACAGCTTCTGTACGCCGGTTATCGTCTTGCAGGACTTTTGAACGGGTTGTTCGGGTAGGTGTCCTGTTGAATATAAACTCATAAAAATACCATTATATGAAAAAATCATTTATCGCGCTTTTGTCGCTGCTTCTTGCGGTTGCCGGATGCTATGGCACCCATGATTGCCCGTCATATGCAAACCGGGCCGAAAAAATAGTTGCCCGGCTGCATGACCCTGCCGCAAAAGATGTTATTGTTGTAGTGCACAGGGGAGACTGGAGAAACTGGCCGGAGAACACCATTCCTGCCATAGAGTCAATAATCCGAATGGGTGCGGATGTCATGGAGCTTGACCTTAAGCTGACAAAAGACAGTGTCCTTGTACTTAGCCATGACAAGACCATAGACCGTTGCACCAATGGAAAAGGCCTTGTGAGCGAATATACATACGATGAGCTTATGCAGTTCCGTCTTAAGCGTGCCCATGGCGTAGTGACGGACTCGATGCATATCTGCACTCTTCGTGAAGCCTTGGAGTGCTGCCGTGACAGGATAGTCGTGAATGTTGACCAGGGATACGAATATTATGACTTGGTGCTTGCCGTGACAGAGGAGCTCGGGGTAACTGACCAGATTCTCATAAAAGGCAAGCGTCCTGTCCGTGAAGTTGAGGCAAAGATGGCTGAGCATGGCAGCAATATGATGTATATGCCCATCATTGACATCCAGAAGGAACATGGACGGGCTCTTTTCCGGGAGTATATGGAAACCGGGACTGTCCCGCTTGCATACGAGGTCTGCTGGAACAAGATGACACCGGAAGTGCAGGCGGCCATGGACCGTATAGTGGAAAGCGGTTCCAAACTTTGGGTGAATACCATCTGGGGTTCCCTCTGCGGCTATCTGGACGATGATGCGGCTTTCTCATGCGCAGACCCGTCATTGATATATGACAGGGTGATGGCGACCGGAGCCACAATCATCCAGACTGACCGCCCTGAGCTGCTGTTGGGTTATCTCCGCTCAAAAGGCCTGCACGACTGACCCTGGCAACCCACGAAAACTAAGTTTACTGCTCGCCACAAAAAACGCCGGGCTATTTTGTGATTCGCTCACGACCTTTTATGGGTGTTTCAGGCGTACGGGCCGGTTCCTCATTTTCCGCACAACCTTACCTTGTGTGCAAAATGATGTGTTCCTCTTTTATATGTCAGTTTATGATTTTGAATTAGTCGGGTGCTGCAAAAATGCACACCAGACTCATTGAATAGTTGAATGATATGGGAAAATTTTTGGATTTTTATAAGATAAGCTCTCCGTCACCCTGCAAGGTGCCCCAGGAGAAAGTGCAGGGCCGTTATCGCAGCCTGCGTATGCAGACGTTTCTGGCTGCCACATTCGGGTATGCCCTTTACTATGTGTGCAGGACATCCCTGAACGTGATGAAGCAGCCGATAATCGATTCCGGTTTCCTTACGGCCGGGCAGCTCGGTCTGATAGGCGCATGCCTGTACTGGACTTATGCCGTCGGCAAATTTGTGAACGGATTTTTGGCGGACCATTGCAATATAAAGAAGTTCATGGCAACAGGGCTCGTGATATCCGCTGCGGCAAATTTTATCATGGGTATACTTGGTGTTTCATCAGGTGCGGCGGGCATTGGCGGCATGGCGATGTTCATTTGCTTTGCAATAATGTGGGGAATCAACGGATGGAGCCAGTCAATGGGCGCTCCACCCGCTATAATCTCCCTGTCACGATGGTTCCCTCTTGATGTAAGGGGAACATGGTACGGATTCTTCAGTGCGAGCCATAATTTCGGGGAGGGACTTTCTTTTGTATTTGTCAGTCTCGTGGTATCGTTGGCGGGCTGGCAGTGGGGCTTTTTCAGTGCAGCCCTTGCAGGCGTATCGGGAGTCGTCCTTATAATATTATGTCTCCATGACACGCCGCAGAGCAAGGGTCTGCCTTCAATTGAGGTGCTGGCCGGTGAAGAAGTGCCAGCTCTTTCTTCGGAAAAGTCCGGTGTGTTCCCTGAATCATCGGAGGTGCCTTTGGAATCATCTGATGTCTTATCTGACCACTCCGATGACTCCTCCGCACTTTCCGGCATTTCCTCCCAGCATTATGTGCAGGATACGGAACCTGCTGCCGGCAGTGGACGGAATGGCGATGCCGGAAGGATACAGAAAGCCGTGCTGCGGAATCCCGGAGTTTGGATATTGGCCCTGTCAAGTGCATTCATGTACATGAGCCGCTATGCCATCAATGAATGGGGCATGTTCTTCCTTCAGAAAGTAAAGGGATTCAGCTTGAAAGAGGCAGCGTTCATAATAGCGGTCAATACGGTGATGGGAATAATCGGAACGGTAGTGTCAGGCTATATGTCAGACCGGATTTTCAAAGGTGACAGGAAACTTCCGGCTCTTTTCGCCGGCATTTTGGAGACCCTTGCGCTTGTCCTCTTCCTTTACGGAGGCGACGGATGGCTCGTGAATGTGCTTTCGATGACCCTGTTCGGCATATCAATCGGAGTCTTGATCTCCTTTCTGGGCGGACTTATGGCGGTTGATCTTGTCCCCCGCGAAGCAACAGGAGCCGCTATAGGAATAGTAGGACTGGCATCGTACATGGCTGCAGGCCTGATGAATGTAGTAAGCGGCTGGCTGATAGACGGCCAGGCCCTGACAGATGCTGCCACAGGAGAAGTCCTGAGCTATGACTTCAAATACGTCTCGCTATTCTGGATAGGCGCAGCAGTAGTCTCATTCCTCCTGCCTATCCTGAACTGGCACCGCCGCCCGGCTGAGGAGTAAATGATTGTTCATTAATATGTTCCTGAAAAACGGTGCCCTGCATATGGGGAATCGTTTTTCTACCAAACGTTAATTGGAAAATAATTACAATGCACAGCGAAACTATGCATCTGCTAATTGAATTAAACCATGATTTAAGTCAATCAACAATGCCTTTGGCAAACCTGCTCCCAGTCAGTCCCATTAAGTATATAATCGCCCCTTTCGGACATCAGACAGAAAAACGGTTTAAAAAAGCCGCCGGATTTTTACGGAATGCTTCCCAAAAGCGATTCGGTTTAAGAATCGCACGAAATTTACACGGAATCCTGAAATGTAAGAGGATTGCAAAATGAAAGACAGGATGCCCTGCTTATGCCAGTCGCCCTACAAGCCGGAAATGGCCAATGTTCTGGCTCGGGCTGATATTCAATATGTTGAACTTTCATAAGGCCATCCAATCCTGCCCAAACCGGAGCTCTCTACAGTACAGGAGAAAAGGTCTGCCCCCCCAAAAAAAAAACAAAAAGAGGATGCCCAAGGCCGCAAAGCCTGAAGGGCATCCTCCTGATGAGTAGGCGGAACCGTAAGCCGGTTTCTGTTTTATCCTGTCATTTATCTGCGCAACCTACCCCCTGGCAGGGACGGGCAGCCCCCGAAGCCCCGAAAGGCAAATGCCAGTATATTTGGTCTTGCAGGCCCTGGTGCCGTACCCGGCAGATGTCGCCACCGGCCGTCGTGAGCTCTTGCCTCACGTTTTCACCCTTACCCTTGCGGGCGGTAATTTTCTGTTACGGCATCCGTAAGATTACTCCCACCTGTGCTTTCCACAGCAGGGTGCCCTTTCCTGTCCGGACTTTCCTCACCCATACGGGCGCGACAGGTCATTCCGCCTTCATTATCTTTTATATCCGAGCTTGCGCTCAATCTTGTCATTCTGCGCATTGATGCGCTGCACTTCCTTCTCCAGTGCCGGTGTTATGTCAACGCAACTCTTGTGGCATTGCATTGAACGTGAATACATCCTGCCTATGCAGAAATTGCTGTGCTCACATGCGCTGCAATGATTCTCATCCTCACGCATCTTGTTGACGAAATCCGTATCCTCAAGCACTGCCCGGCCCATCTGGAGCATCGGGAATCCCATATCAATGACATGGTCGGCTCCCTTGCGGTCCACAACGCCTCCGACATATACAAACGGGAAATCCGGCATTGCCTTCCGGAATTTCATGGCATCCTCAAGGAAGAACAGGGGCTTGAACGGTACAGTAGGAGCCACTATCTTTCCTCCCACCAGCACTCCTGCCTTCAGCCACCACTGGCGCCAAGGGAAGTAGTGCACTATGGTCTTTACTGGAAACTGTCCGCGCATCACATACATCGGGTGCCTGCTCACGAAGCCTCCAGACAGGACAATCGCCTCCACACCGAGATTGCGCAGCTCTTTTGCTACCTCTATCAGCTCATCCGTTTCCTGGCCGCCCTTGAATCCGTCCCTTGTGTTCAGTTTTGCGAAAATCGCAACCTTGCCTTTGCCTGCCTTCACCGCCTCGCTCACGCACATGCGCATAAAATGCATCCTGTTCTCGAGGCTTCCTCCGAACATGTCCCTGCGATGGTTTGTATATGGTGACAGGAATTGTGAAATCAAGTATCCGTGTCCCGCATGAATCTCCACCGCATCAAATCCTGCCTTTATTGCCAGCCTCACCGCCTCACCATAAGCGGACGCCACTTCCTCAATCTGACTGAGGTTCATCTTCTGGACGAAAGTGGGGGAGTAGAGGTTGAACCCGCGGCTTGCCCCGAAAGGAGTGCATCCGCAGATTCTCCTGTGTGACATGTTTCCGCAGTGCCCGAGCTGTATTGAAGCCCTGGCTCCTTCGGCATGTATCGCATCGGTCAACTGTTTCAGCTCGGGAACAATCTCCTCGCGCATCCAAAGCTGGTTCTCAAATGACAATCCGCTTCTGCAGACAGCAGCATATGCAACGGTAGTCATTCCGATTCCTCCGCGCGCTACAGCAACATGATAGTCGAACAGTTCCTGCGACGGACGGTTGCCAGGGCACATCGCTTCGAAAGCTGCAGAACGTATTGTCCTGTTTCTCAGCTCTACCGGCCCTATCTTATATGGTGTGAACAGTTCACTCATGACGCGTAGTCCTAAAATTATAAATTATGTCCCGGTATCCGTACAATTACCAGATGAAAGGGATAAGATATTTCTTGTGAAGCTTCTTGTACTCCTCGCCGAACTCCTCTTCATATTTGGCTGTCAGAGACTTGGCACGAGGGCCTAAGTTTGCGAAAGTCCAAATCACGAACAGCAGTCCTGCCGGTGACCATGTGAGCACAGCGTAGCCGGCCCATTCTGTCAGCTCTCCGAAATAGTTTGCGGAAGTGACATATTTATAGAAGCCTTTGCGTGGAATATAATGCTTAGTGTCGCCTGGTTTGCGCAAATGGCGTATGATGTAATCGGAATGCAGGTTTATGCCCATTCCGGTGAAGAATACGATTGTGCCTAGCACGAATTGCGGTGAGAGCAGCCAGTCAATCGTATATGTGCCTGCCGGTGCCTCGACAAAAAGCCATCCGGCAATGAGATAGGCGTTCAACGTATTGAAAATGAGTCCCATAAGCATTATGACTACAGGCATCTTGCTCTTGCCGCGCATAAGGAGCGGGAAGATGAACGACCTCTGGAAATAATGCAGGAGGAACAGGCCAGCCATGATGTAGAGCACTACGTTTGAATTGCCTGTATCGGCTCCGGAGCGCGCGAACTTTACAGTATAGTAAAGCATGAAAAGGAATGCCGGGCATTCCATGAGCACCCAGGCTGTCTTGTTGCTGATTTTAGTGCCCCAATTGGATGAGGACAGGTATCCGTAGCCTGCCTTGAAAGAAAAGAGGGCCACGAAAACTATGACGGCCATGACGGCCATGCAACTCATTATGATATAATAGGTATTCATACCTGCCGCAGTTTATCTTCTTGTTAAAAACGCCTGCAAAGGTAATAAAGATTTTTTCAAATCACTTTTTTTGCCTACTTTTGTGCCCCTGTTAGCGAACAAATTTTTCCTTATGAACACAAAGTACGTATTCGTTTCAGGTGGCGTCGCCTCGTCTTTAGGTAAAGGCATCATTTCCGCATCCCTTGCAAAGCTTCTCCAGGCGAGAGGCCTCAGGGTTACGATTCAGAAGTTTGACCCTTATATCAATATTGATCCGGGCACATTGAATCCTTACGAGCACGGAGAGTGCTATGTCACAGAGGACGGTGCCGAAACGGACCTCGACCTTGGCCATTACGAGCGTTTTCTTGGGGTACATACTTCCAAGGCAAACAATGTTACTACAGGGAAAATATATCACACGGTAATAAACAAAGAGCGGGAAGGCGCATATCTTGGCAAGACAGTCCAGATAGTGCCGCATATCACGGATGAAATCAAGCGCCGCATGCTCCTTTTGGGCAAGAGCGGAAAATATGACATCGTAATCACGGAAATCGGAGGAACGGTAGGAGACATGGAGTCCCAGCCTTTCGTGGAGGCAGTGCGACAGCTGCAGTGGGAACTTCCTGAGGAAGACTGCGTTACAATACACCTTACCCTTGTTCCTTATCTCAGCGCTGCCAAGGAACTCAAGACCAAGCCTACCCAGCATTCTGTACAGGCGCTTCAGCGTGCCGGAGTCCAGCCGGACATCATCGTATGCCGTACTGAGCATGAGCTTACTCCTGACCTGCGCCGCAAAATGGCCCTGTTCTGCAATGTGAAGCCGGGACGTGTCATCCAATCAATCGACGCTGCTTCGATATATGAAGTTCCTCTCAACATGGCCGCGGAAAAGCTCGATGAAGTCGTGCTTGCGCATTTCGGGCTGGACAACCTGCCGCAGCCGGACCTTACCAAATGGAATGCCTTCCTCGGCAAGCTCAACAACCCTAAGGATACGGTGAATATCGCCCTTGTCGGAAAATATGTCGAGCTGCAGGATGCATATAAGTCTATCCTTGAATCCTTTGTGCACGCAGGTGCCGCAAATGAGTGCAAGGTAAAGGTACACAGCATTCACAGCGAATATCTCAATGAGGGAAATGTGGAGGAGCAGCTCTCCGGAATGGACGGGGTGCTCGTCGCTCCGGGATTCGGTGAGAGAGGACTTGAGGGAAAAGTCGTTGCCATCAGATATGCACGCGAGCATGACCTTCCTTTCTTCGGAATATGTCTCGGCATGCAGATGTGTGTCGTGGAGTTTGCACGTAATGTGCTCGGTCTAAAGGATGCCGTCTCCCGTGAGGTGAATCCTCAGACAACGACTCCTGTCATCGACTTGATGGAGGACCAGAAGAGCACGACAATCAAGGGCGGCACTATGCGTCTTGGAGCATATGACTGCCGCGTGGAAAAGAATACTCTTGCCTACAGGATATATGGCTCGGAGCTTATCTCAGAGCGTCACAGGCACAGATATGAGTTCAATAATGAGTATCTTGCCGCAATGGAAGCTGCCGGCATGAAGGCTTCCGGAAGGAATCCTGAGACCGGGCTTGTGGAGATTGTGGAGATACCGTCCCATCCGTTCTTCATCGGTGTGCAGTTCCATCCTGAGCTTAAGAGCACGCCAGAGCATCCGCAGCCTATTTTCGTTTCATTTGTAAAAGCTGCGCTGGAGTATAAGGCTTCAAGAAAGTAAGATGAAAATGCGTCGTGTCATATTCCTTGTGTTGCTGTTCGTTGTTTTCGGCTGCGCTGATGCGAAGGTGAAATTCTATGAACTTGAGGTCGTTGCGGAGTATCCGCATGATACCGGCTCATATACGCAGGGACTTTTCTTCCGTGACGGCCAGATGTATGAAAGCACCGGGCAGCACGGCAAATCGACTTTCAGGAAGGTTGAGCTTGAGACTGGAAAGGCTCTTGAAAAATTGGAATTTGACAGAAAATATTTTGTGGAAGGCTCGTCTGTGCTTGACGGCGAGCTTTTCATTCTGACTTGGGAAAGCCGTGTGGCCTTTATATATGATGCCGCTACCATGGCATATAAGGCTACATGGAAATATCCGCGCGAGGGCTGGGGACTCACCACTGACGGTAAGCAGCTTATTGCGTCTGACGGCTCATCGTACCTATATTTCATGGATTCACGCTTCAATGTGTCGCGCAAGATCCAGGTGAAATTTGAAGGGAAGCCTGTAACCCTCCTGAACGAGCTGGAGTGGATTGACGGTAAGATATGGGCGAATGTCTATATGTCTGACGAGATTGTCATCGTTGATCCCAAAAGCGGCAATGTGGATGGTGTGGTTGATTGCAGTGGCTTGTTGCCCAGGCAGTTGCGCGGGCCTTCTACGGATGTGCTGAACGGAATTGCCCTTGATGATGCTACTGGAAAGATTTATCTGACCGGAAAGAATTGGCCGAGACTTTATGAGATAAGGCTGGCCGAAAAGAAATAGCCCTCCGCTGCAGAAACGGATGGCATGGGGACGTTAAGGTCTCCGATACAATATGATTTTTTGCTGGGGTGCCCTATGATTGGGCTGAGATTATACCCGTTGAACCTGATGCGGCTAGTACTGACGAAGGGAAATGCGAATCTCAATGCGCTATTATGCGCTGCCCTTGCATAATGTATATAATTATGCGAGGTTTTTTATTTTGTTCAGCGCTCTGTGCGCTGATTCCGGGCATCGTACAAGGTGCGGAGCCCGAAGGCAGGTCCGAGAAATTGGACAGTGCGGTTGTTTCTGTTTCACGTGCCGGAAAATCAACTCCGGTCACTTATTCGATGGTCGGGCGTGATGAGTTGCGCAAGACGAATCCCATCAATTCTCTCCCGATGTCACTTGCTCTCCAGCCCTCAGTAATTGCTGTCAATGAGGGCGGTACGGGCCTTGGGTATTCCAAGATGACTGTCCGGGGAAGCAAAAGCTCACAGATTAATGTTACCCTGAACGGCATCACTCTCAATGATGCGGAGTCTCAGGAGGTGTTCTGGGTGAATATTCCTGCGCTTTCCGCTCTGCTGAGCAGTGTACAGCTTCAGAGGGGACTCGGCACGTCTGCCTCCGGACCGGGGGCCTTCGGAGCGAGCATCAACATGAACACGGCATCGGTTTCTCCCGGTCCATACGCGCGTGTGGATCTGGGATATGGTTCATATGATACGTTTACGGCGACGGCTGCTGCCGGGACTGGGCTTACACGGAGCGGAGTCTATTTTGATTTTGCCTTTTCCAAGGGCATCACTGAAGGGTATATCCGCAATGCGTTTGCTGATGTCCAGTCTGCTTTTGCCGTTCTCGGCTGGATGGACGGGAAGAACTCGCTTCGTGCCACTTGGCTCTACGGAGAGCAGCATTCGGGCATAACATGGGAAGGAATAGACCTGGACGCGTATGCCAGGGACCGGAGGTACAATCCCGCAGGTGAATATTATGATGCTTACGGCAATGTCAGATATTATGACAATGAAACTGACAATTACATCCAGAATCACCTGCAATTGAATTATACGCGGCAGTTCGGAGAGCGGACTCTGTGGAGCACGACATTCAATTGGACAAACGGGAACGGCCATTTCGAGAATTACAAGGCGGGAAAAACTTTCCTGAATTATAACTTCCCTTCTGACTTCAAATTTACGCATTATGATTCCGACAATGAGCCTGTCAGGACTTTCGATGTAAACTCAGAGGGGGACTTCATTGTGCGCGAGGCAATGGCCAATAACCTGTTCATCCTCAATTCGGATATCCGCTATAAATCGGATATGCTGAATGTGACTGCCGGCATCAATCTCTCGCGCTATGACGGTGACCATATCGGCCGTCTGATGTGGAGCGACATCCTTGGTAATGCGTATGATTATGCTTCGCACAATTGGTATCTGAACAACGGACTTAAGCAGGAAGCGAGCGCTTTTGCGAGGGCGGAATATGAGCCTTTGCCATGGCTGACTGC
The DNA here is from genome assembly GCA_002298075.1 of Bacteroidales bacterium UBA714. Classification (GTDB taxonomy): domain Bacteria; phylum Bacteroidota; class Bacteroidia; order Bacteroidales; family UBA932; genus Cryptobacteroides. Next base: position 21,328 of record DBLW01000086.1, read on the forward strand.
CTATGCTGACCTTCAATATAGGGGAGTGTGGCTGCGTATGTCAGGACCGGATGATGACCGTATTCCTTTGGATCATTCTGCGGATTGGCAATTCTTCAATCCGAGGGCAGGACTGTCGTTCCACTGGAATCCGCGCAACAAGGCCTATGTTTCAGCGGCTCTCGGGCATCGTGAGCCGGGCCGCGGCGACATAAAGGAAAACATCAAGAATGACTATGCCGCCCAGGCTGCCGGGTTTGCCGGTGATGGAGTGAAATTAAGGCCGGAGAAGATGCTTGACCTGGAAATCGGCTACAGTTATGTGTCAGACCGTCTTGCCTTGTCTGCAAATGTGTATCTTATGGAATATTGGGACATGCTTTTGGAGACAGGCCGGCTCACTGATGTAGGTTATGCAATCAAGGAGAATGTCGACAGGAGCTGGAGACGGGGAGTGGAGCTTGCTGCCGGATGGCAGGCTTTGCCATGGCTGCGTGCTGATGCCAATCTTACGTTGAGCACCAACATGATCCGGAATTATACGGAATATGTGCAGCATATTGACGGGGACTGGAACCTTACCGGCAAGACGACGGCTTTCAGCTACGGCAAAACCAAGATGCTGATGTCACCGTCCTTGTGCGGAATGGCCCGTCTTGCGTTCAC
>DBLW01000136.1 GCA_002298075.1 Bacteroidales bacterium UBA714
CCGTCAGGATTGGCCATAAGCCTGTGGTGCGTCACAACGGCGCACTCCTTGGCGAATCCCTCCACATGCTCGGCTTCCCTGCTGAGGAAAGATTTGGGAATGAAAAGAGGGAAATATGCGTTGACATGCCCGGTATCCTTGAACATTTTGTCAAGAACCTGCTGCATTTTCTCCCAGATAGCATAGCCGTATGGCTTTATTACCATACATCCCCTCACTGCTGAACGCTCAGCCAAGTCTGCCTTGACCACAAGGTTGTCATACCACTTTGAGTAGTCGTCAGACCTTTTTGTAACTTCTTTTGCCATTATATTATCGCTTTTTATGTTATTCTTTTTCACAGCGCCGCCACAACGGCGGCCAATTGTCCGGCTTCACACATGAGACAATTCCAGAAAGTCACCAAATTACCATCCCGAACAATCCGCAAAGTTATGAATTTCCAGCATAAATTCCAATCACGCATATCTCGCACAATAAGCATGACGAAAGTTGCAACAGTTCTCCTGAATTTTCCTGTGTCAACCTGATGACCTCACCTACAAAACTGTCCGTTCTCACTTAATCTTCGGGGAATATTTGACAGCCCCCCATAATCATAGAAACATTGTCATATATGCCGGAAGATATTGCACATCCTCCTCTTTACGCATATCTTTCGTGTAAATCAGATACTTGTTTTTTATCCGGGCTGAAAACTTTTTGCAAAAGGCATCCAACGAAGCATGTGCCTTATAACCGGAAGATTTTACCTCAACAGGACTTATCTTGTCCCCGTCGGCAATCAGAAAATCCACTTCGTAGTTGTGCTTTCCGCTGTCAGTAGGGAATGTGTAATAGTATAACTCATGCCCGGAGGCTTTCAACATTTGTGCAATGACGTTTTCATAGACGTATCCAAGATCCGCACTTAATTTGTCACTGAGCAGTTTATGATAAATCGTGTTATCGGTAAACTTCTTGTCCCAAAATGCGAGCGTGACAAACAAGCCTGTATCGCCAGCAAACATCTTGTATTTGTCCGTGGCTCTGTGCAATGCCATCCCCACGCCCGGATCGTTGACATGATAAGACATATTGACTACCATTGATTCCTTTATTTCCGAGACAATCTCAGCCAGTTCAGAATTACGTTTTCCGTCCGTTGCGCTCCATGCCTGGTACCTGTTGGCGTTGCTCGTCAGTTGGGCCGGAATCTGACGGAACATTTTGGATGCGTTACCCGTAGGGTCTATCTTATTGAAGTCATCTTCATACAGTGTTATGATGGATCGTTTCACGCTGTCCACCTTTTCCAGGTTATTGCTTTCAAGATAAGACGCAACAGCCTGCGGCATACCTCCTACCAGCATATACAGGCGGAAGTCACGCATCAGTTTGCGGTTGGTCACATCTCCTAATGATGTCCTGTTCCGGAAACAGCCTTGAAGCAGTTTTACCGTAGCCGTATCTCCCAACGCCCACTTGAACTCCTCATAGTCCATCGGGTACATATAAAGTTTCACTTCCTCACTTGGAATCAGAATATCCTTGACATTCTTGCGTATGGATATAAGAGAGCCGGTTTCTATATAATCGTACCTGCCGTCTTTCACAAGATACTTGATAGCCTGCCTTGCCTTTGGCGCAAGCTGGACTTCATCAAAGATGATGGCTGACTTCCGTTTCTTCAACTCTACTCCATATTCAAGTTGCAGGCGCATAAAAATACGGTTAAGATCGGAAAGGTCATTGAACAACTCCCGGATTTCGGTAGAACAGGCAGCAAAATCCACCAGTATATAGGTTTCGTATTCTTTAGCTGCAAACTCTTCGGCAATCGTAGATTTGCCCACACGCCTTGCGCCCTGTATCAATACGGCTGTCCTGCCGTCATCCGTCCGCTTCCACAGCAGAAGTTCATCGTATATTTTCCTTTTGAATATCATATAAAAGCCTTTAATTGAAAACTAAGGTAATGTAATTTACACTAATCTCAAAATATTTTGCATGCCATGCCTACACTAATCTCAATTTGTTTGCCAATTTCTCATGTATCTCAATATTAATTTCACGAAAAATTGCAGTAATCTCAATATCTAATAAATCAAGGAACATTTTGGCTGAATTTTGTAAAAAATCAGACAAATTTCTGCTCTGATTTCTCGACTGGAGATGCTTCAGAAGGCCATTTTTTGATTTATCCGCGTAAATTTTCGTTACGCGGATAACTTTCGCTCACTTTGCGACATGAATTTTAATGCTTATGGTCATGTATGACAATTGCTATGGGTCTGAACCGAAAGGGATTTTCGTTGACCTGACTTATGACTCGGGATTCAAGGCCGTATTCGCGGACGAGGCCAACAAAACGCTGCTCATCGGGCTTCTAAATATTCCATACTCAAGCCTGTCTATATTGTGGCTTTCCTGAATTACAGGATGCAGCATCTTGAAACGTCTCTGTGGAACACGAACAACATCGTGCCTTATTATTCCTTCACAGAAAAGAGAACAGGAGAAGCTGCACCTCCCACTATTTCCATTATATTTGCAGAATTGGAAAGGTTCACCAAGAGCGAAAGAGAGTGCAAGACCGACAGGGACTGGCTTTTCTACATTTTCAAGCACAGTTCATCACTAATCGATATTCCGGAGGCCATAAGGGAAAAGCCGTTTTTCAATCAATTGCTGGAGGCATGCAGAATCGCCGCTTTCGATGAACAGAAGAAAACTAAATACGAGAAAGCTATGCTGGACGAAAGAGACATTCTGGAAATTAAGGACTATGCCTTTGAACAAGGCCTGGAAAAAGGAAAGGCAAAAGGAAGGGAAGAAGCTGTAAATGAGACTGCCAAGGCAATGCTGGCTGACGGCATGCCAGTGGAGACAGTGGCCAAATACACCGGTCTGACGGCAGAGATGATTGGCAATCTGGCATAGCGGCCTGCCGGATGCCCTCCCCCCCCCAAAAAAAATGCCCGTTTCCAAAGATAAAGGCAACCTTTTGGGAACGGGCATCAATCTTCAATATTATGCGACTTCGCACGCATTATGTGACAAGCGTCAGTTGTCTATCCTGCGGATGAAACAGAAATCCGAACGCCCATGGTTTTTTATCATATCCTCAGCAAATTCCTCAAATCCGAAGCTGAAATAATTGATGTCGAACCCATAGTGATACAAGGTATCCGACGGATTGGACCCGTTAGAGACCATTTTCCTTTCGCCATACAAATATACAGCACCAGGCCCATTCCACAGACTATAATAGTTAGGAACTTTCTCCGCTGTTCCTTTTTCCATCTCAGAAGTTCTCGAAGCATATTTCAACACGCCTTCCCCCTGCTTAGGGTGCGTAGCTGGATCCCTATTGGTATTGTCGATATATTTTCTTCGTCCATAACCGGTATTGCCGATAGGGAAGAACAGATGCTTTCCCGTCAAGGGGTCACAAACGAAACACCCTCTCATGCCTTTTACATCCCCAGGCTCCGTATAAGTATTTGTAACTTTGTTTGAGCTGAGGGTTTCCTCACACTCATCCCCATAAAGTATACCATAATAGCGTATATATTTATCTGTAGTAAGATCCGCCCAATCTTCTGCATTTGCCACACGGCACTTGCCGTTTTCCGTCATTCCGCCATCAGTAAATCCGTCCAATAAATTGCCTATGTCATTAAGCAGCTTTTGCCGGACACTGCCTTGGGCATCATATACGTCAAATCTTTTCCAAAGGCAGGAAATATCAAACCCATAGCCATCCTTCAGGTTATTCGAAGACAAAATCGCATTGTCAGAGTTTCCGTAAGCAAACATAGAGCCTTCCATCAGAGGGTTTTCAGCGTCGGTTCCGCTGTATTTCACATTTGCCATATGCCACCTCCTGCCGCCAAACTCAACCGGTGCAGTTCCCTGACTCACCAGAACCATATGGGTACAAGTATTGTTGTGGAATTTTATTTCAATAAGCCCGAAGCGGCTTTCGTTCTCACCGGAACACTTGGAAGCAGGCTTGTAGTCAAACTCAATCTTCGAGCCTGTGCCTCCAGTCACATCTTCTGTCCCCCAAGTCTGGCTTTCCGTATCTTTGATCCGCACCCAATCGGCACCTTTCACAATTGAAGCCGTCCACGGCCCATCCGACAACAGAGCCTCAAATTCAGTCGCCACTGTCGGAGACGAATCAGAGTTCTTCAATGTAATGCGGAAAGGCTTTTCCGAATCCCATTTGCGCCAAACACCCTTAGGGTTCACCAGACGCCGCGACTGGATGATTTCCACGTCAAAAGGCTTCACGACAACACTTTCATCCTCCAGCGTGGCAGTCAGACGCACCGTGGCATAGCGTCTTCGCCCTACAAAATAATTGTTTCCGGAAAAACTGCTGCCCATATTCATCGGCCTTGTATAAACCGGAACCCTTATCGTATACTTTTCATCAGTTTTCTCATCGAACTCCGTATAAGTCTTTTTCGGGGCATACTGAGTTTTCCTATCTGTCAGCACATTGGTATTCAACAGTTCAAGCGAAAGGAAACCGTTTGTCAGTTCCTTGTTGGTATAGTCATATTTATGCCCCTCGAATCCCCAGTCATTACGTATGATTTCCGCAGTCACGGACTTGACCGACGTAATATTTTTGTCATAGTATATGGTGACAGGAATATCAACGCTCTGATTGGCCAGATACGATATATAAATAGGACTCGGAACGATGATTTCAGGCGGCGCCGGCTGATAGTCATACTCTATATGCCAGTCAGGGTCGTTGGCGTCATTTCTGAACACCAGCGTAAGCTTATAATGAGTGTTCCTCTCCGCATTGAAATCGTCCGTCATGTTCTTGCCAAGCATGCATCTGTAGGTGATATTGCCATATGACGGATTCTCCGTAGTTTTGTTTATGTAATAGCCCTTCACCTCAACATATGTACCGTAAGGGACATTATCTTTGCTTTCAAAATTTCCGTACTTATGTTTGTCCGGATGCTTTCCCTGCATATTCTCATAGAAGAAAAGCGACGGGGCATCATTATCGTGGCTGCCATACCGGTTTGCACCGCGCCCGCAGGAAAGTGCAGGCCACATCTGATATTCATCTCCCTTGCCGAACTGCACAGTATCTCCCTCATGAAGAAGTTCCTCCGCAGAATCAGGTGCATTCGCGTCAACCAGTTTGCAGCCCAAAGGAATATCCTTTATCTGGGCTGACTTTATGTATATGTATATGTTATCCTTCAGGCTGTCGGCCCGGAAAGCGACCGTAACCTTTGAGACAGCCCTCCTGAGCCAGGCATGAAGACTAATGTCCGACTTGCCTATGGTCAGAAGCGGAGCCTCACCTGAGGCATAGGCAGTGGACGGCGAATCACTGAAATATCCTGACATCTGATTGTTTGCCGCGATATCCTCATGGTTCCATTCCAGCTGCAAAGCCTTAAACTCACCTTCTGTAAGGATGCGGTCGTCCGTTGTCAGATTGCCCATATTTGCAATGGCATAAATACGGTATTTTCCGTAAGGGACCTTGCACTGGAATGCAACGTTTTTGGTCACACTCTCATCATACCCTGGCCGCGGCTCATCCGTGACCGTAAGTTCATCTTTGTCAAAATAATAATAGGATGCGAGGGAGCCGTCTTCCCTGTACATCACAACAGACATATCATTTATGTCCCTGATTTCATTACCGCCCAAACTGCGTGTCTTTCCAAGCGTTGCATCTTCCATCGGACGGAACACTGCCCCGAAAGACACAGTACTCTCACCTTCGCCTACAAGCCCGTCCTCAAACATAGGCTCTTCTATGCAGGCAGACAGTCCGGATAAAGCAAGACATACCGATAAAACATATATGACTCTACAGTTCATTTCTCGTACAAAATTCTACTCTTCATTATTTCCCGAATCCAGGATTGAGATCGACCACTTCATATGGAACGACATCGGCCTCCCAGACGATACGCGCATCTTTCTTTATCGTGACATTCACCACGACATGTGTATTGCGCGGAAGCTCCGGAAGATTGCCGAACACTGCGGCATGCCTTTCTGTGCCGCCGATGAAAATAGACATCGAATAGCCCTCCTTATATTGGCCCTCCAGCAAATAAATCGGCCTCAAATCAACCTTGCCGCCGACCGCCACAGGTATATACGGAACAAAATCATTTCTGAAAATATAATAGCCATTGTCTCCTTCAAGAGCAGGGACTTCATAATCGGTGACATTACCCTCCTCATCATACAATGCACGCGGAACATACCATTCCTCACGCGCCATCTTGCTCAGGGTCACTCCCCCAAGTCCTACTTCCTCGGAACTTTCATTATTTATATGGAAGGTGAATTTCACGGCAGCCCTGGTCACGAAGAGACGGCAGGAATGGTCTTTTCCGGGAACATCCACAAAATGCTTTCCGCTCATCGGAAGCGGCCCGGCCACCTGCGCGCTGCGGCTATCCAGCCTGACGGTCAGGTTCCCGATTTCTGCACCAGGAAACGGCTGCCCGACAATGATTCCACTAAAATCATAGTCCACAACCTTGCGCTTTATATTGTCTGTCTCAGAAACAAACTCCGTATCCTCGTTTACAAACAGATATATAGTCTTCTGTTCATTTGCCGCAACCTTGAAAGTCTCTTCCTCATGGTTCAGGACAGCTTTCAAATTGATGCGTCTGTTCGCCTCTACAGTCATGTCCGGACGTACGATCACAATACGGAGACTCTGCATTTTCTCATTGTCATCCGCAGCATCGGAGTCCGCCGCCTTTGTAAGCGAACCGGACACGTCAGACATGGCGACACTTATGTCAAGATTGACAAAGCCGGCATCACCATCTCCGGACATATCCAAATCCACGGCAGCTCCGCAGGCGCAAAATACCTGCAGCAGGCCTATGCACAATATGACAGATGAAGCCAACCGTCCCATTTTACATCTCCGCATTATTGATTCTCACAGTCCAGTCATTGATTTTGATGTGCGTCCTGATCCAGCTCATGTCGCTTCCGAGGAAGAACACCATAGACCATACGCTTTCCCTGTCAAGAAACTCCTGTGGGGGCATCTTCGCATACAATTCGCTCTTGAGAAGAAGAAGATAGTCATTCAGCGGAATATCCACAACCTCACGGCCGTCTTCCTTCAGCCTGATGGTCAGCCTTGGAGAATTCTTTTTCATCAGACGTGAAACAGAAAACTCGGAATATGCAACCACGACAGGCTTGCCGTCTCCGGAAGCGCCGGCGACAGCCTCTCCTGACACCCACGGAGCATAAGTCACCATTCCATTGGGAACCAAATCATTGTCATATCCGAAAAGAGTGTTGTCATCCGTTATGGCAAACTCAAAGTCATCAACCATGACAGGCTCGCCGTTAAGCTGCTGAAGCACGATCCGTATATTGTTCGTGTTCTTCATCATCCTGACAGTACCCTCACTGTAAAGGTCAGCCGTAGCCAAAGACAGTTCACCCCAGAACAGATCATGCAGGCGCCTGTCACCGGCCTCTGAAGCAGAAAGACGATTCTTGTCAATCTCCACCTTCAGTTCCGTATCCATACTCCCGGCCCCAGGCTCCTGCAGCACTGCAAAAGTTTTCTCACCACAGGCGAGTCCGCCATAAGCCACAAAATGATAAGTACCTTTTTCAAGGTCCAGCGTCATCCTCCAGTTTTCGTCCTGAAGCTGCGTGCCAGTCACAGTCTCTGTATCCACATACTTGCCTTCGCTGTCATAAATGTAGAGCGTCAGGCAATCCACATTTGACGGAAATGCATTTGCATATTCCATATTGTAGTCATAGACAAACCGCAACGACACTCCGTGGGGACACGGTGCAAGGTCATCATAGATGCGTTCGCAGGACGAAAAGGCAACACATGCAGATGCGGCACACAAGACCGCACCTGCAAATGTTGAAATTATATGCCGTTTTCCGCTTCGCATTTCCAAATTGTTAGAATTCGATATTGTTCACGCGAACTGTCCAAGGAAGAACCTCAACGGAAACAGTAAGATATACATCTCCCTTCTCATCCGGATCTTCCGGATCAACAGGGTCAGGATTATTGTCGGAAATGCGCGGATGGCCGAGTCTGTTGATGTTTGTCACAGCAAGCTTGTACACATTATTACGGACTACAGCAAATTCCATAGGACTCATGACACCGCTGTTGCCGTTGTCATTATGGCGGTTCCAATAGAAGTAGTAGCAATAGTATCCTGCACCGTATTCGTCATCAATGCTTGACTCATAGAGCGTGAACTTAGCCGATGTCGCAGCTTTCTTGAACTTAGCCAAAGACTCATGTCCGGCATCGTGTCCGTTCACATTATGCCATACATTCCACAGATAGTCAGGGCTGTCCACGTCATCGCTATATACAGCCTCAACTGCAGCAGTCTCACCCTCAGCCGGTTTTTCGGCAACAGGAACGGATGTCATATTCTTTCCGAATACATCCTGATAAAGTTCACTGCCCTGTCCCTCCTCAATGGCAAGGGCACGGACCTCTTTCCATGTCACATAGATATTGTTGGAATAAGAGTACAGAATAGCATCCGCTGAAGTTCCTGTGACATTCTTGATTGCCTCCGCCAATGAGCCTGAAGCACTTTCCGCAGCAAGCATCTTTCCTTTGAAGACAATACCGGTAGATATTCCGTTCTTCTGCATCGTGGCTGACGGAACTGTATTTTCAGTTACATAACGCCAGATATGATATCCGGCGGAAGCGGCAGGCTTCCATCCTTCGTCATTGTCTTCTTCTCCGCCAAGGATATCAGAAGTCTTTGAAGTGAACCACTGGTTGCGAGCAGTCTCATCGATGGTCCATTTGTCCCCTGCAACATGCCCAAGGCAGAAATTGAAATGATCGGCATACGCATTGCCTGCTATTATGGCATCATCCCTTTTTGCTGCAGCATCAGTATCCATCACATAACTTTCCGGAGTCTCGATGCCGCAGAGCACATTGTCATCATCATTGCCGGTCGGCGATACCCTGCGAAGATAATAGAACTCCTTGCTCATATTTACAAGAGCCATCTTCTGAAGCTCAATCTGCACGAGAAGCTGTCCTTCCTTATCTGTCACGACGTCATAAGTGTTGTTGCCATTCGGGCTGCCGTCACGGAAATCGAAACGTGCAACGGCACGCTCCACAGGAATTGCACCGCCGTTATTTATCTCTTTGTCGGTATAAGCATTGTTCATGCCCGACAGATTGAATGCCTTGTCTATTGAAGTATAGCTGTCCCACTCGCTGAATTTTGCAGGCAGTTTTTTACCTATTTTTGTAATATCCGCAGCAGACATCAGGAATCCGTTTTTATGTGCAGGTCCGCCCCATATCGCATCATTGTCACAAGTGCCGTCAGGCTGCTCGTTTATCTTGCATGCCGCATTGTACCAGCCTGCCTTTTCAGCATCCGTTCCCTTGCTCACGGTTTCGATATATTCTCCCAGTCCGGCTGTAGGGTTGCAGAAGACAAACACTTTTATTGAGCGCTCAGCCTCAGTAAGAGTATTGTCTTCTCCATAATATTCTTTCAGAGTGGATTTTGTTATTGTGTGGACGGTAGAGACTTTGCCGTTAGTCACTTCATTAATGTTTTCCATATGCTCACCGTAAGCGATGAATTTGTTGTGTTCATCGGCAAGCACGAGCAGAATGGATTTTACGAGATTCTCATAATCCTTTCCTACTTCTGTGCCGTTATTGCTGCCCCCCCCAGGATTGGTAACACTGCGTGTACCAGGGCCTACAGGAAGCTGTACGGCAACATTCATATAAACTGCATCTTTCGGATTTACATTATCCGGACCTGTCTTTCCGCTGTTCAGCTCCTTTTCGCTGCATGAGGCGGACAGCGCCACAACACAGGCGCCAATAAAAAATTTACTCCAATTTTTCATTTTCTTTTTATTTTAAACTTCGTATTTACATTCAATAAAGTTCACTAAGCGACTCAAGGGCCTCTTCAGCCTGAGAAATTCCCATTCCGGCTGCCTCGCCAAACAATTTCCCGGCAGAATCGTATTCACCGGAAAGAGCTGCTAAGACTCCCCTCGCATACACGGCCTCAGGGCTGTTTCCTGCCTTTGTAAGATATTTGCCCGCATTCTTCAAGTCTCCGCGTGACATTGCGGAATTGGCCGCATTCAGATTAGCCGCAGGATCGTCGGGGAACATGCGCACAGCAATCTCGAATGTCTCGTTATACTCATCGCTTCCCGGCTCCATCTGCTGGGCGGCAAGATACATCTCCTGAAGGCTCAGTTTCTGCGGCCTTGTCCTGAGGATACGCCTGATTTCATCGGCATCCGTATATGTGCGCACTTCATACTCAACGGCATAGTCGGAATGACGCAGGCCGGGATAAACCTCCTTAAGCAGAAAAGCATAATCCTCCGGCCAAGACGACTTTATCTTCCACTCCTTCGCATCCGGAGCCAGACCGCCCGCAATGACCTCCAGGATGCCGTCCCTGCCTGCAAGGCCGCTGCCGCGCACAAACCTCTCAAGGCCGTCCCAGTCCTCAGGCTCATATGATGTGTGCATGAGCGAATCAGGAAAATCATACTGGCAGCGGACATACTCTTTCAGCGTCCTGGTACGTCCTTTTGCCAGACGCACGTTATTGTCATACGGTCCTTCCGGAGAAGCATATCCCTTTATGGAAACGGAGGTTATCCGCGTATCAGGGTCATTGCGCACAAGTTCAATTGTAGAACGGATTTTACTCAGTTCACCGGCGTTCGAGCGGTAGTCCTCATATATCTCAGTCCTGTTCACAGGGAAGTCTATGTATGCAGAGCCTTTCTCGACGCGCATCTTGACGGCCTCACCCTCAGGGGAAAGAT
>DBLW01000186.1 GCA_002298075.1 Bacteroidales bacterium UBA714
GAAAGCACCATAAGGAAAGCATCTGCTGCGGAGGAAGCGTCGGAAGCCTGTCCTTGGGATTCGACAAGAGAAAGGCCCTGACGGAAAGCGCGCTAATGAACCTCACGGCAGAGTCGCCGGACGTAATCGTGACAGCCTGCCCGTTGTGCCGGAGCACATTCAACCGCTACTCGGACCGCCCGGTGAACGACATAGCGGAAATTGTGGACAAATCCACATTGTGACATAAGAAATAAAACGTAAAAACATAAACCCATGACATTCAAACCAACCAAGTACACCCTCAAATGCTGCGCTGACGGGCACATGCTGGAAGACGCAGGATGGACTCTTGAAGCCCCGGAATGCAAGACACCGAGCCTTGTGAGGGCGGAATATGAAAACAGGCAATTCAATCCACGCAATGACCTTGACGGATTCTACCGGTATGCGGACTGGCTCCCGATAAAAAAGACACTCTCTGGCTCATGCGCCCCTGTGACATACAAGAGTCAGGCTTTGGCGGAAAAACTTGGTCTGCAGAACCTATATATAACATTCTCAGGATGGTGGCCGGAAAAAGGCGCAAAAATGGAAACCTGCTCATTCAAGGAGACCGAGGCATACTCAGTATGCGCAAGGCTGCCTCAGGACAACAGCAAGGTGCTTGTAGTGGCATCCGCCGGCAATACTGCCCGCGCTTTTGCTAAGGTATGCTCAGACAACAGGATTCCCCTGCTCATATCCATACCGTATGACAATATCTCGGCCCTATGGTTCAAGAAGCCTCTTGACAGCTGCGTGAAAATCATAGCCTCACCCAAGGGGTCTGACTATTTTGACGCAATCGCTCTTGCGGACAAGGCATGCACCTCAAGCAAGTTCATGGCCGAGGGCGGAGCAAAGAACATAGCCAGAAGAGACGGGATGGGCACTACCCTGCTCTCTGCTGTGGAGAAAATCGGACGTATCCCTGATGCATATTTCCAGGCCATAGGCAGCGGAACAGGCACTATCGCAGTATGGGAAAACAATCTCAGGCTTATTGGTGACGGAAGATACGGCTCACACAAGATGAGGCTCTACCCTTCGCAGAACGACCCTTTCACCATAATGTATGATTCATGGAAACTGCACCAGAGGGACCTTGTACCGATGACTGCTGAGCAGGCCAGGGCCGCAGCGGCTGAGATTGACGCCAAGGTACTTTCCAACAGGAAACCTCCATACTCCCTTGCTGGCGGGCTTTTTGATGCTATGGAAGACGCTACGGGAGAAATCTTCAAGATCGGCAACAATGAGCTTTCCCTCTGGAAAGAAGAGTTCAAACGCCTTGAGGGAATAGACATACACAATGCGGCTGCCGTAGCCGTGGCATCTCTTGCGGAAGCCTCACGCAGCGGCAAAATCACGCCGGAAGAAACCATAATGCTCAATATAACTGGCGGCGGTGAGGAACTGGCCAAGTCAGAGGGCGAAATAACATATGCCGAGCCTGACCTTGTGCTTGACCCGTCACTTCCTGCCGGGACAATATCGGAGCAGGTTGAAAGGCTCTTCATGAACTGACAAATATGAAGCTGCCATGAGCAGTTTCCAAAATACAACACACAATGAAACTTTTTATTCCATTTGCAGCCGCACAGGCAAAAGACTCCCTGACGGTTGTACAGAAGGAGCTGACAAACGTGGCTGAGAAACTCGCAACCACACCGACAGACGAGCTGCTCGGCAACTTGCTTGACAAGGCAATAGCGTTCGGTATCAAGGTGCTTGCAGCCTTCGTCATTTATTTCGTAGGAGCCTGGCTCATCAAGAAGCTGAAAGGACTTCTCTCCAAGATTTTCGAGAAAAGGCATACAGATGCAGCCATAGCCTCGTTTGTGCAGAGCATCGTGAGCATAGCGCTTACGATTATACTTATTCTGATAACGGTAGGAACACTCGGAATTGACACGACTTCGCTCGCTGCACTTTTGGCCGGAGGTGGAATGGCCATCGGTCTTGCCCTTAACGGCACTGTGCAGAATTTCGCAGGCGGAATCATGATTCTCGTGTTCAGGCCTTTCAAGGCAGGAGACTTCATCGAGGCCCAGGGATATTCAGGAACAGTGACTGAGGTCAACATAGTAAGCACAAAGCTCACCACGACAGACAACAGAAACATCATCATCCCTAACGGAGCTCTTTCCAACGGTACGGTGAACAACTATTCGCAGAACCAGCTCAGGCGCGTGGACTGGACAGTAGGCGTAGAATACGGCTCTTCAGCGGAGCAGACCAAGGCCCTCCTTCTCGGCATCATGAACAGCGACAGCAGAGTCCTCAAGACATCAGACGGAGCTCCGGCTGACCCTTTTGTTGCGCTGAGTGCCCTTCAGGACAGCAGCGTGGTGTTTGTCATGCGCGCATGGGTCAGGGCTTCCGATTATTGGGACGTGAACTTCGGCATAAATGAGAGAGTATATACCGAGCTTCCGCAGAATGGAATACAGTTCCCTTTCCCTCAGCTGGATGTCACCATCAAAAACAAATGACGCCTCCCCCTTCGGGACAGCACACAATAAAAGCGGCCTTCATCGGGCCGCTTTATTTGTTTGTCCAAACGCGTCTGAACCGAATCAGAGCAGGATGGCACCTGTAGTCTTCTCTTTCTCCAGAAGTTCCTTCGTAACCACCGGATTGGCATAGATGTCAAGGAATATGCGTCTGAGGTCTTCCTTGTTGATGTCCTTCTCCACCGTCTCCATCTGATGCTCCATGTAGGTGACGAATTTCTCCACATCACACGGATCATAGAGGTGGGAGTATTTGAAGGAGTTGTTCACTATGTCAAAGGCGACATAATTGTTCTTCCACAGCTTGTAGCCCTCGATAACCCTGAGGTCAACAGCATGCCTGATGAGCTGGTAGCGGTCGTTCTTGTCGCATTTAGCAGCCTCGGCAATCTCATCTTCCGTCAGCGGCTTGCCGATGTTCAGATGTATGTTGCCTTTCTGCTGGGTTATTCCTACCATGATGCTGTTGAGATCCTCACCCTCTGCCTTGACATATTTGCGCTTCTTGGAAATGACAAGCTCACGGGCCTTCAGGATGTCACACGGCTCATATTCGTATGAAATGCTCATCGGAATGATGTTCAGTTCCTTGAAGTTCAGGAGGAAGTCAGACTTTCCGCTCATGTCAAGCATCTTGAGAAGTCCCTGCTCAGTAATGTCGTATCCGTTCTTTGTGCGGCCCTGCCTCTGTGCAAGCCAGATTGAACTGCGCTGCTCAGTGATATTGAGCCTTATATAGCGGGAAAGCAGCTGCGAGGACAGATACAGCTCACGGGCGGAGATGCCGCGCATAACCTTAATCATACGGTTTGAGCGTATCAGGCGCTCGATGGTCTTGCTGGTGATGAGATTGTCTCCTACGGCGATTTCAGTCATCGGAATTCCGTTCCTGTACAGGACAAGCTGCGTGATGGCCGGGTCAAGAATGATATCACGGTGATTCGAAAGGGCAAGGAACTTCTTGTCCTTGTCGATATTCGAGATGCCGTCATATGAGAAATTGCGTGCAGTATGCTCAAGGGCCCACTCCACGAATTTCGACATGACGAGAATCTGGAACTCATCAATGGTCTTTATGCTCTTGAGAAGGTTCTTCAGGAAATCCGGAGACTGGTCTGGAAAAAAGTATTTGCAGGCTTCGGAAAGGAGAGCGTGGTCAGCCAACTGGTTCAATGCCTCAGCTGCCTCAGCATCAGTATATGGGCTTATGCTCTCAAATTCAGATAAATCTAACATGGTTTCTAAATATTAGTACAATTTGCAAATTTATAAAAACATTGCAAACTATATCCTGTTTTTTGTCAAAATAGGCAAATTTAGCCGTATAATCCGGCTTAAATCCCCCTAAATATACGTTTTAATTGCCGTTTTCGCAACGGAAAAGCATTGAGCTGTCCCCATAGCTGAGGAAACGGAAATCATGGCCTAAGGCATAATCATATATGCTTCGCCAGTCCCCTCCGACAAATGCTGATATAAGCAGGAGCAGCGTGCTCTGCGGCTGGTGGAAATTGGTCACGAGCACATCTGTGACCCTGAACTTGAATCCTGGCACTATGATTATACGCGTCCCCAGCTGGAGTTCCTCCTTTCCGTTGTCCCTGAGCCACCCGGCAAGCGCGGATATGGCTTCCTGCGTAGTGTATGAGTATTCGCGGCTGTAAGGCTCCCACTGCCCAATATCTTCAGGAGCGCCGTTCTCTATGCATTTCACACCTGCATAATACAATGATTCGAGCGTCCTTACCGATGTAGTGCCGACCGCCACGACCTTGCGTCCTGAGGCTGCGAGCTTTTCCAGGAACTCACGTGTCACCACAAAAGGCTCCCTGTGCATGGTATGCCCGGACACTGACGAGCTCTTGACAGGCAGGAATGTTCCGGCACCGACATGAAGACAGACGGTCTCCATGCTTAT
>DBLW01000153.1 GCA_002298075.1 Bacteroidales bacterium UBA714
ATTTCCACTCCGGTAGCGGCCTCAAGTGCCCTGATGTTGCGGCCTTCCCTTCCGATGATGCGTCCCTTTATCTCATCACTCTCTATGTTGAATACCGTTACGGCATTCTCGATTGCGGTCTCAGATGCGGTGCGCTGTATTGTGTTGATTACAATTCTCTTGGCTTCTTTGCTTGCTGTCAGACGGGCTTCGCTCATTACATCGTTGATATACGAAAGGGCCTGTGTCCTGGCTTCTGCCTTCATGCTTTCCATGAGCTGGTTCTTGGCCTCCGCTGCAGTCATGCCTGCTATGTCCTCTATCTGGCGTATGGCTTCGAGACGCAGCTTTTCGTATTCTTCAGATTTCTTTGACGCAATCTCGACCTGTGTCTTGAGATTCTCGCGGATGGCATCGTTCTCCTTCTGTCTGCGGCCGAGTTCTGAACTCTGCTGGTTCAATGAATTCTCTTTCTGCTTTAGACGGTTCTCGATGTCGCTGATCTGCTTGTTCTTCTCATTGATGTACTGGTCGTGCTCGCTCTTGAGCTGGAGGAACTTTTCCTTTGCCTGGAAGATTTTCTCTTTCTTTATTCCCTCAGCTTCAATTTCAGCTTTCTTGATTATTTCCTCTTTCTGTCCTTTAAGGAGCATCCTGCGGATGAGTATGTAAGTGCCAAGCACTACGGCGGCGCTCAATGCTCCGACAAGAATGTAAAGTAAAATGCTGCTCATATATTAATGTTTAGTTGTTTCTTCATTCCGTATCCTGTCCAGATGTTTCCCGGATTGCAGTCAAATCCGGACAGCATATAAAAAGACCGCACAGCCTTATGGAAGCCGTGCGGTCAGATTCTATAAAAAGCCGTTAGCAAGTTTGTCAGAAAATCTTAAAAAATAAGATTTGGGCTCCGGAAAGCGGTTCAGACATCCTCCGTCCCACAATGTGGAATCCCCATGAAGGTAACATAGGTCCGTCTTTCCCATCCGAGTAATCCCGGTTACTTGATTAATGTTGATTTCAGCAAAAATAAGTAACTAACGGCTGTTTTTATCAATGTTGTCAAGATAACCGTCAAGCTCTCTGATGAGATTCCCCTCACCTTTGAGCATATCGTCCAGCTGTTTCTGAAGCGCAAGATGTGACTTGCATATATTCAGTGCCACGAATGACAGGACATCTGCAAGTCCCTTGCCGGGATACTTGACGTTGTATTTTTCAATCCTGCCGTTTATCAGTTCCGCGGCTTTCCTGATAAGCTCCTCGTCTTCAGGAGAATTGACTTTCATCGGATAAGTGCGGTCTGCAATCCTTATGCTTATGCTCTGTCCCTTCTGTTCCATTGACTATCCCTCCATCAATGCTATGCACTTGTCCATTTCCCTTATCAGCCTGTCAATCTTTTTCCTTGCTTCAGCGTTGCCGGCCTCTCCGCTTTTGAAGGCCTCGGCCAGCCTGAGGTTATCAATTTGTCTCTCTAACTCTTTTATCTGCTTCCTGTAGGCGTCATTCTGTTCCCGGATGCTCTGAAGTTCTGTCTGGAGCCTTTCCCTCTCCACCTTTTCCGATTCATAAGCGGCGATAAGCCGTCCGATTCTTTGCTTCAGCGTTTCCAGCATCGCAGTCTCTTTTTACCTACCTTGCAAAAATAGTGATTCCTGCTGAAATATCAAAGCATTTCGGCAGGAATCACAAATAAACTCTCTTGATTTTTAGCCTACAGGACTTCGACGGCTTTCATGCCCTCCTCAATGGCAGTCTTGTTAAGGCATATGAGGTCGCTGTATCTTGCAGGTATGCATTTGGCGAGGCCTTTCCCGACATTCTCCATATTGACCACAGGCTTCATTTTCAGGTATGCGCCCATGACAGCCATGTTGTAGACTTTAGAATTGCCTACTTTAGCTGCCACGTCTATGGCGTCAATGCGGCAGATTGTTATGTCTGTCCTTGACGGATGCCTTGTGATTCCGCTCGGGTCATAGAGCAGGAGTCCTCCCGGCTTCACGCTGTTCTCGAACTTGTCCATCGACTGCTGGTTCAGTATGATGGCCGTGTCATATTTTGTAAGGATAGGGGAGCCTATCTTCCTGTCGCTTATGATTACGCACACGTTTGCCGTGCCTCCGCGCATCTCGGGACCGTAAGACGGCATCCAAGTCACCTCCATGTCCTGCATGATGGCCGAGTATGCCAATATCTTGCCCATTGACAGCACGCCCTGGCCGCCGAATCCTGCGATTATTATTTCTTCTTTCATGATTCTCTGTTGTTTAGTCCTGTTTCAAAACGTCCTTGATGTCTCCGAGAGGATATTTCGGGAACATGTTCTCCACCATCCATTTGTTGGCCGCCACAGGGCTCATCTTCCAACCGGAGTTGCATGTGGCCACGATTTCCACGAATGACAGTCCGATTCCTTTCTGGCTGTATTCGAAGGCCTTGCGTATGGCTGCCTTTGCCTTGCGGGCTGCCGGGGCAGTGTGGACGGCCTGTCTTGTGAT
Source organism: Bacteroidales bacterium UBA714 (assembly GCA_002298075.1). Taxonomy (GTDB): domain Bacteria; phylum Bacteroidota; class Bacteroidia; order Bacteroidales; family UBA932; genus Cryptobacteroides. The sequence goes on from DBLW01000153.1 coordinate 2,484, forward strand.
GAATGCGGTTCCGTCAAGCTGTGCAATCATAGGTGCGAGCACGAGCGGGAAGCCGTTCAGCTTGGCGTCCCTTCCGTAAGGGGTTGTGGCCGTCTTCATGCCGAGCAGGGTGGTCGGGGCCATCTGTCCTCCGGTCATGCCGTAGATGCCGTTGTTGATGAAGATTACGACGATGTTCTCGCCGCGGCTGCATGCGTGGATGATTTCAGCCGTTCCGATTGAGGCAAGGTCACCGTCTCCCTGGTAGGTGAACACGTATTTTTCAGGATTGAGCCTCTTTGTCGCGGTCGCAAGTGCCGGTGCACGTCCGTGAGCGGCCTGCTGCCAGTCCACATTAAGATAATTGTATGCGAAAACCGAACAGCCTACAGGGCTAACGGCTATTGTGTCCTGCTGTATTCCCATTTCCTCAATGACTTCTGCAATGAGCTTGTGGACAGTGCCGTGAGAGCATCCCGGGCAATAGTGCATCACGGTATCCGTGAGCAGCGGGGTTTTCTTGTAAATTATGTTTTCCGGCTTTTTGATATCTTCGATAGTCATGATTACCTCGTTATTTCAGATTGTTGAACTTCTTGAATTCCCCGGCTACCTCGTCAGGTGTGAAGATGTTGCCTCCCTGTCTTCCGTAGAATCCCACAGGGCATGCGCCGTTGACGGCAAGCTTGACATCGTTTACCATCTGTCCCATGTTGAGCTCCAGGCTCATCATGCTCTTGACCTGGCCTGACAGTTCCGCAAGCCTTTCTGTCGGGAACGGGAACAATGTCACAGGGCGGAGCATTCCTGCCTTTATGCCCTGCGAGCGCAGCTCATCCACGACAGCCTCGCAGATTCGTGATGCGCATCCGAAAGCGACGAGCAGATACTCGGCGTCTGATGTCATGTATTCCGTATATTTTACCTCTTCCCTGCAGATTGTCTCGTATTTTGCCTTGAGCTTCTGGTTGAACCTTTCCTGAACGTCAGACTCAAGGGCGAGGGAGGTTATTATATTATAAGGCCTGTCTGCGGTCTTGCCTGTAGTTGCCCATGGGGCGTCTTGGATGACCTCCTCCCTGGTGCGTCGCGGCTTTGGGTCGTGAAGTTCGACTTTCTCCATCATCTGTCCTA
>DBLW01000159.1 GCA_002298075.1 Bacteroidales bacterium UBA714
ACATGCACCTTCTTTCCTTCTCTACATACGTTGCCATAATTCCTATCTTTTCAAGAGCTTACGCCCAATCATCCTCACCATTCCACCCAAACATGCACCATAGCAAATCATGATTCCGTTTAAAAATCGGCCCAGATTTTTACCGAATGGTCCCCAAAGTCAATTCCGTTTAAGAATCGCACGATATTTTTACCATTTTTCCATTCATTGCAGCTTGCCAGCAGTTATACCGAAGTCTATTGTCCACAAATAGGTTTACCGGCTATTGAACAATAAGTTTTTTAGGTGGAATGCAAGTAGTTGACGATTAATGCGTTCCTGAAAATCGATGCCCCTATGAAGGGGAATCGTATTCCGGCAAGTTGCTGATAGATACCCCGTTACACTCCACGTTAAAGCGTCCTTCACGTCAAGGCACTCAATCTTCACGGCAGCCAATCCTTAACGCGCCCAATCACAAAAGCATCACACTGTCATACCACTACGTCGCTACACCGCAACAATACCACAGCACCGCAATGCCAAAACACCGCCCCACAAAAAAGCCAAAACAACAGCCGCTGTAGCCCTATCGGCACGCATCACCCTGCTCAGGAACCCTCTGCTCAGGAGCAACGCTCAGTGACCCCGCTCAAAACCCCGCTCAAAAATCCACACGAAGCCCCGCCCCGTTTGCAGTAGGCCCAAGGAAAAGGCTTGCCCCGTGGCTCTTCTCTGGAGTAGCATTTGCCCTTCCGCCTCCTTTTCTGCTGTTCAGATATGTCCGGTTATAGTCTTCTGCTATCTTGCGGAACCCTCGGTTTCCCTTCACTATAAGCGGAATGCCAGCACCGAGACATCCCGAGCCGATTACACCAAAAACTATCGGTGCGGCGTTTGAACTTCCTCCCGAACTTGAGTACCCCGTATGCATCTGAGACATGACAGGGTCAATATTCTCTCTCTCGAACTTGGCCATATCTGCATTAATGCAGCCTACCGCCACTGCGCTCACGATTGCCGCCGACCCTGCCATTGTCAGGAAAAATCCCCAGAAATAGTTCATCTGGGCCTTCCTGTACTCTTCACCATATAGTGAGTTTCTGATGTAGTCCGAGATTGCTGCCCTGCTCATCCGCTCATGCTCGCAATACCACTGTCCTTTCCTGTATTCCAGCGGGTGGATTGCATGGGAGGACGGCTTATATGCCGGCCCGGCAGAAGGAAGCCCGGTGTATGGAGACGCCTTTGCGAATATCTCCTCCTTGCCATTCTCGAAAACAATCCGGAGCACACGCCATGCTGATATCTTATATACAGGCCCCTCAAGGTTATCAAAATCCTTATATACAACCTGCTCTTCCGAGATTTCAGTTACCTTTGCGGCAATCGGTTCTGTATCAACCGTGTAAATATAGTCCTGGGCAGACAGGAGTGCAGGAAGTATCAGTCCTGCCACCAAAATTGCCGTTTTCAATTTTTCGGGAAATGTGAAGTGCGTATTCATGCTATAAATCCTTTGCTGTAAGTCAAACGGTACATTGCCGATGCTTATTTTGTCTGAAATAATCTCAGAGGATGTCCTTGCCCAGGCGTAATCTTATAACCTATTGAAGTTCAGTCCGGGGATGTCAATGTATTCACTGGAAAGTAAAACGGGGCTAAAACAGCGAATTGAGGACAGCGGCGAGGCGGTAGCCTGCTACGGCGAGCCTGTCCTCAAGCATGGGCGAGAAATCATAGACAAACTGGTAGGAAAGTTCCGGGCTGGAAAGGCTCTCCACGTAGTCATAGATTTCAGACGCGCATGCGGAAGTTTCTGCGAGCCAGTCCTCGAATGAACCCTTGGAGATGCTCTTGCGTTCCTTGCGTCCGGCCCTGTCAAGCTGCTCCGTCCATTCCGTATGGCTCCATTTCCTGGCAGAGTCAATCATCTTGCTGTCCCATACTGAATGGAGGCTGGTGTTTTGCCCGAACCATTTGACCCTCACCCTGTTTCCTCCGAGGTCTGACAGGCGTCCGGCGTGCATTGGGCAGTGCAGGTCTCCCACCATGTGGACGATCATCATGATGTAGTCGGCCTTCAGGCTGTCTGACAGGATTGAACGGTTCTCCCGGAACTCACGGGTGAGACTGTCGAGAGCCGTGACGACATCACCTTTGGGGGTCTTCTGCATGGACCGGTAGGTCTGTCCTTTGTCGATGTTCGCATAGTGCCATGTCTTGGTCAGATTATGGCCGCGTTCCCATGACGGGGCGTTCTGGACATTGTCCATCCATGAAGAATAATAGACAAGAGAATGCCCGTCAAGAATTTTGTCAAGCGCCCTTCTTGTGCGCGGCCTAAGGTGTTCCTGGGCAATTGATGCTACAACATCATGGCCCTTCTGGCCCCATCCGGATGCAGGCAGGCTGCAGATAATCATTATTATGATTGACGTGATGATTCTGGTTTCTTTCATAACGGATTAATTAAAGAAGAGGCTGTTCAAAATTTTCATCATAAAATTCCAAACAGCCTCTTTTATTGTACTTCAGGCTTCTTCTTACAGTGTAGCCTTTATCTTTTTGATTCTTTCAGCAAGTTCCGCCTTGCCGATGATAGTAACGATGTCGGCAATTCCCAGTCCGCTTGACGCTCCCACAAGAGCAAGACGCAGGCAGTTCATTACCTTTCCCATAGGCCAGCCGTTGCTGCGGATATATTCCTCCAGCGGCCCTTCCAGGTTCTCTTTCGTAAATTCTCCCTCAAAATTCAGGATGAAATCGGCTGCCTGAAATGCGAGAGAATAGTTCTCCTCTTTCCAGAACTTGGCCACATCCTTTTCCGCGAACTCCGCAGGAGCTATGAACAGATAAGAAGCGATGTCCCAGAAATCGGCAACGAAAGATGCCCTTTCCTGAATCAGAGCCACGATGCGCTCCACGTAGCCGCGCGTGAATATCCTGTTCTTGAAGTCGGCTCCCTGCTGTGTCATCTCTGAACCGGCAGTCAGTGCGCACTTAGGGCAGTCAACTATCTGCATGCCCTTTTCCTCCAGCACTGGAATGTAGAGTGAAGCAAGCTCAGCTGCAGTTTTCTTGCGCAGATACTCCTTGTTATACCATTTCGCCTTGTCCGGGTTGAAGCGGGCGCCTGACTTGATTACCCTCTCAAGAGAGAATGCAGCCACCAGCTCTTCCATAGAGAACAGTTCCTGGTCGTTTCCTGGATTCCATCCGAGCATCGCAAGCAGGTTCACGAAAGCTTCCGGGAAGTATCCGTCCTCCCTGTATCCGCGCGACACCTCGCCCTCGGAGTTTACCCATTTCAGCGGGAAAACCGGGAAACCGAGCCTGTCACCGTCCCTCTTGCTCAGCTTTCCTTTTCCGTCAGGCTTGAGCAGAAGCGACAAGTGTGCAAAGCGCGGCATGCTCTCCTGCCATCCGAATGCCTCGTAAAGCAGATAGTGCAGCGGGAGCGACGGAAGCCACTCCTCTCCGCGGATTACCTCGGTAATCTCCATGAGATGGTCGTCCACGATATTGGCAAGATGGTAAGTCGGCAGCTCGTCAGCCCTTTTCCATAGCACCTTGTCATCGAGAGTGTCTGTGTTTACCTCGACATGTCCCCTGATGAGGTCGTCCATTTTAACGACCCTGTCATGAGGCATCTTGAAACGTATCGTCCAGTCTGTCCTGCTCTCAAGAAGCTCTTTCCACTCGCTCTCAGCAAGAGAAAGGGAATTGCGCAGGGACATGCGGCTTGTTCCGTTGTATATGAATGTCAGTCCTTCGGCTTCCATTGCGGCCCTCTTCGAACCGAGTTCTTCCGCAGTGTCGAAAGCATAATATGCAAAGCCTTTCTCCACAAGCTCTTCAGCGTATTTGCGGTAGATCCCTCTTCTCTGGCTCTGCCTGTATGGGGCATGCGGATGACGCTCAGAGGCCGTTTCCACTACATTGCCTTCCGCATCGACACCCTCGTCCGGTATTATTCCGCACCAGTTGAGCGCTTCAATGATATATTTCTCTGCCCCAGGGACAAACCTCTGCGAGTCAGTGTCTTCAATCCTTATGATGAAATCTCCTCCGTGCTGCTTGGCATAGAGGTAATTATAAAGGGCCGTCCTTACTCCTCCCATGTGAAGGGGACCTGTCGGGGACGGTGCAAACCTTACCCTTGTCTTACGTTCCATAATGTGCAATTAACTTTAAACGAGGCGCAAAAGTACAAAAAAAATCTTATTCCTTGTACGGCTTGATCTTCCTCTTGATGGCAGTGACGTTTTCCAGCTCGCTCTTGCTCTCTCCCTCTCCTATGAGCAGGACAGGCTTGTGTCCGTCGCTGAAATCCATCCTCTTCCTGATGCTTGCCGTATTGAAGCCTATCTTCTGGCTTCTCACCTCCGGAAGCTCTATCCCGTCTTCTGTCGCCCCACGGTTTTTGCAATAGCGGAAGTCGCTGTCAATCATTATTATGTTGCCTAGCTTGATGTCCGCGATTTCCTCCAGTCTCCTCATCTCGAATCCGGTTGCAATGACTGTGATGTTCACCTTGTCCCCGAACTCCTCGTCCATCTCATATACGATTCCTCTCTTGAACCTGTTGGTGTCGTCGCCCATCTGCTCGTTCATCATCCTGTCTATTTCCGCGAGGTCATCCATCAGGAGTCCCTTCGTGTTGTAGCCGGCAGTGATGTTGAGAAGAACATTACGCGCGGTCTTGATGTCGAAGTCATTAAGCAGGGGAGACGACAGCGCACCGTTCACGGCCTCCTTGATGCGGTCCTTGCCTTTGCCCGAGCCACATCCCATCAGGGCCATGCCGCTGTTGGTCATCATCGCCTTGACATCCTTGAAGTCCACATTCACATATCCGGACTTGTTGATGATTTCAGTGATTCCCCTCACGGCAGTTGCCAGCACCTCGTCCGTCTTCGGGAATGCGTCTTGAATCAGCATTCCGCCATAGTGCTTGTATATCTTCTCATTGTTGATTATCAGGAGACTGTCAACATTCTTCTGTAATTCGTTGATTCCGTCAATCGCCTTGGACATGGACTCGTTTCCCTCATTCTTGAACGGGAGAGTGACCACGCCGACAGTCAGGATGTCTTTTTTCTTGGCCATGGAAGCGATTACTGGAGCGGCTCCAGTTCCGGTTCCACCTCCCATACCTGCCGTTATGAACAGCATGTCCGTATGTGTGTTGAGGACCTTGTCCTCGATTTCCTGCTGTGAATTGAGCGCGGCGTTGCGTCCCTCGGTAGGGTTGCATCCTGCCCCGAGCCCCGAGCCGAGCTGTATCTTGACAGGGACCGGACTGTTGTCAAGAGACTGTGAGTCCGTGTTGCATACGATGAAAGTACAGCCCTTTATCCTGTTGCGGTACATGTAGTTCACCGCATTGCATCCTCCGCCTCCGACACCGATGACTTTTATTATGGAGTTCTCCGGCACCCAGTCGGACGGAACGGCCTCATTTTCCAAATTATAGTTGTCGTTGTATTCCATATCTGTCTTCTTTTGCCTATTGTTAAACTTCTTCTCCGCTTACGTCCTCAATGAGCTTGTCGGTCTCTTCGCTGATTCTCTTTCCTGCTTTCTGGGCCTGTCCCCAAAGCATCTTGAAAATGTTTGTCTTTCCCTTTCCCCCGTTTTTAGGAGGCTCAACCTTTTCTATATCGTCATCATTGAAAAGTGTTCCACCCTCTCCTGCCGGAATTTCTCCTGTCTGAGTTTCTGCGGCCGGTCTTTCCTTCGTTGCCGTTTCCGCTGCATCTGCTTCAGAAGCAGACTTTCCTCCGCTTATGTTTTCTTCCACATCTGTGTGGACCGGGCCGCAGTGCGTATCGGCCTTGGCGCAGTTTCCTGCCCCGTCTTCCAGAGCAGCCAGTATAAGGCCCATGCATGTTGCGGCCGTAGTTTCCCTCAGGCCGTCAATGTCCTGTCCCGATATGCGCGGGAGAGGGTAGCCGGTGCGTACCTTATATCCGGAAAGTTCAGTTACAAGGCTTCCCAAGTTTGCAATCTGGGCACCGCCTCCGGTTATCACTATTCCGCTCCTGATGAGGTCAGACATGCCGCTTTCATTGATTTCATAGAAAATGGCGTATAAGATTTCCTCCACTCTCGCGGTAATTATTTCCGAAAGGTATTTCACCGGAAGCTGCTTGTCAGCGTCAGCCCCGTTGCTTCGGATATGAAGCACCTTTTCGCTCAGGTTCTGAAGCCTGTCAGGCATGCAGGCTCCGAAAGCGAGCTTGATGTTCTCGGCAAGCGTATCGGAAATCTGGCATTCGCTCTTTATGTCGTCAGTTATGTTCTTGCCTCCGAACGGTATCGACGCATAGTGGCGCATAATGTTTCCGTAATATATGGTCAGCGATGTGCTGCCGCCTCCGAAATCTATCAGGGCGACTCCGTTTTCCATCTCTGCCGGAGTCAGGACAGCCTTGGCGGTTGTCTCTGCCGTGAAGTATTTCCTTTTCGGGGTTATTCCGGCCTTCGAGAGCGCCTTGTCAATGTTCTGAAGTTCCTTTTTCTTGCCGATGAAAATCTTGAAATGCCCCTCAAGAGTGTTGCTGGTCATTCCGATTATGTCATTCTCGATTATCTGGAAAAAATCCTCCCCGTCGGAGAATGACTGGGCCACGGCACCATATATCGCTTCCTTGGCCGGGTCATTGAGCGGATAAGTCTCTTTGGCGAATCTTTTGAGGTTGGCGATGTCCTCTGCCGTGATTTCAGTGTCTTCGCCCCTGTCCATTACCTTGCCGCTGTTGTTTTCCTGGCGGACAGGATATTTCGGGATGCCAACGATGGCCTGGGTTATATTCAGGCCCAGATCGTTGTTCGCGTCGCTTATGAGGCTGCTTATCGGGTCGCTTGCCTGCATCATGTTCCATACGCCGCTATATCTGACGCCGGCAGAAGGCGCCTCCTTGTAATAGACGATCTGAACATCCCTGCCGTTTACTTTCGCGACTGCAAGAGACATCTTTGATGTCCCGAGGTCCAATGCCGCGATGTGTGTTTCTGTGAGATCAGCCATTTCTCGATAATTTACCGGTTATACTTTATTCCAAATTGTTTTTCTGTTCTGTCTTGGCCGTGTCGGGGCCGTTTCTATTTCCGCCTGCAGACAATCTGGTCTGCGAACCTCAGGTCCACCACCTTATATTGCCCGTTCTCAGTGCCTTGCGCTATTCCCTTGTAGTACAGCTCCATCTTGGCGAATTTCTCCGCTATCCCGGTGGGGCTGCCGAACAGGAAATGCTCACTGCCGCTTCTCGGGACAAGTGTCAGCGAACCGTCCTGGCCTACCGTAATCTGCACTATCTTGTCCTTCCAGACCTTGCTCTCCTCCATGAAATTGACCATGGCAATCATCTGTGACAGCCAAAGTTTCTCAGCCTCTGTCTCCGGAGTGCCCTTGAAGCCGTCTCCTATCCTGAGGGGAATGTTCCCGTCAATAATCTGCACATGCGAGGCGTAGGTGCTCTGCAGCGGGAAAAGGAAGCCTCGGCTGTCCGCATAGAAGCCGTATGCCCCTTTCTGGAATCTGACCACAGGCTCTCTCTGCGTGACGTCCACATGGAGCCTGCCGTCTCGTGTGGTATAGGCCTGGCTCTTGTTGACTGCGCTTTTGCCGTCCACTATGCGTTCTATTTCCGCAAGGTCGATGCTGCATAGAGGCATTCCCATATAGCCGGAGTATTCCTTGTCAAGGTACCTGCGCACATCAGATGCCGTCACAAACCTGTTGGATAGGCTGTCGGTCACTTCTATGGACAGGCCGGTGCATACCAAAGGCTTTCTTGCCGCCGCCCCTGCTATGTAGGCCGCGACAAGGCATACGGCAAGTACAGTCCCGCAACAAACTCCGATTATATGTTTCCTTTTTCCTGGCATATCCTATCTGTTGCCGTGTTTTTTGCGCAGAATCCCAGCCACGTCTCCTGTGAGCCTGTCTATGTCGCCAGCTCCGAGGGTGATGAACACCTCATTATCTCCCATGTCCATATTTTCGAGGCAGCCTGCCAGTTCCTCTTTCTTTATCAGCACTTTTTCCGGGGCGGTCACCTTGTCGAAAATCATGCTTGACGTGACTCCCGGAATCGGCTCTTCCCTTGCAGGATAAATGTCCAGCAGTATCAGCCTGTCCGCATTGCTCAGAGCCTGTGCGAACTCATCTGCAAAGTCGCGTGTCCTGGTATATAGGTGCGGCTGGAAAATGGCGGTGTATCTTGCACCCGGATAGTATCCTTTGATGGAGCTTATGGATGCTGCAATCTCGTTGGGATGATGTGCGTAGTCATCAATATATGCGAGTCCCTTTTCTTCCACGAGCCTGTCGAATCTTCTCTTCACTCCGGAGAATGAAGCGAGGGCCTCCCTTATCTTTTCAGGAGCCAGGCCATATGTGAGGGCTACTGCCGATGCGGCTACAGCGTTCTCTATGTTCACCCATCCCGGTATTCCCACCATGCAGTCCTGTATGGTGCCGCCTGGCCAGCATAGATTGAAATGTCTTCCGTCACCGGCCGGCTCGGCATAGAAATCGGCCGCCGGGTTGTCATATGAATATGTCATGATGGCGGCCCTTGTGTCGTTTGCGGTTATGTCGAGACCGTATTTCTTTATGACGGTGCCGCTTACCTGCGAGGCGAATGCCTTGAACGCCTCATGTACATGTGACACGTCTCCGTAAATGTCGAGATGGTCCGCATCCATTGACGTTATCACGGCAGTCTCAGGGAAGAGCTGCAGGAATGACCTGTCAAATTCATCGGCCTCCGCAACTATCACGTCATTGCCGCTGATGAGCAGGTTGGTCCCGTAATTCTTGGATATTCCTCCGAGAAATGCGGAGCAGCCTTCTCCGGATGACGTGAAAATGTGGCTCAGCAGCGTGCTTGTGGTGGTCTTGCCATGTGTCCCGGCCACTGCCATGCATCTGAGCCCGCGTGCGATTTCTCCGAGCATCTGTGAGCGCTTGATGACCCTGTACCCGTGCTCAAAGGCATATGTCAGCTCTCCCATGTCCTTCGGGATTGCCGGAGTATAGACTATGAGGGTGCTTCCGGTGTCTTTCGGAATGAATCCGGTGTCATCGCAGTAATGTATGCTGATTCCTTCCTGCTCCAGCTCGTGCGTGAGAGGGGAGGGTGTCCTGTCATATCCGCTTACGGAATATCCCTTGGCATTGTAATACCGTGCGATAGCGCTCATTCCTATGCCACCGATGCCTATGAAATATATGTTCTTGTATTCTGCCATTTGTCTTACGTGCTATTGTCTTTTTCAGATGATTCTGTAAACTTCTTCAGCTATGCTTGCGGCCGCGTCAGTCTTTGCGAGTGCGGCGATGTTCTTTTCCATTTCAGCAATTCTTCCGGGCTCACCGAGCAGTCCGCATGCAGTTTCCATGAGCTTTGCGCTTGCCTCACTGTCCTTTACGACAATCGCTGCACCTTTGTTTGCCAGGGCCATGGCATTGTGGGTCTGGTGGTCTTCAGCCACATTTGGCGAAGGGACGAAGATTGCAGCCTTATGAGCGGCGCACAATTCGGAAATGGAACTTGCCCCCGAACGTGAGATTACCACGTCTGCCGCCGCGTATGCCAGATCCATCCTCTTTATGAAGTCGGAGAACTGTATGCCGGAAAGTGTCTCAGGTGCTTTGCCGCACCTGGCCGCCTCCTGCATGAATGTTTCTACGGAAGGCTTGTAGTATTTTCCGCATTGCCAGATGATTTGCGTGTTTTCTCCGCCCGGGCATCCGTCTGAAATCCATTTCATCATGGCCTCATTCAGTGTTCTGCTGCCGAGACTTCCGCCGACAATGAAAATATGCTTTTTGTGCGGGTCAAGCCCGTAGAACGAGAATGCCTCTTCCCTCATTGCACTGTCGGCCGGCACAATCTCTTTCCTTATAGGGTTGCCAGTCAACACTATCCTGTCGGCAGGAAAGAAACGTTCCATGCCTTCGTATGCTACACAGATTCGTCTTGCCCTCTTGCCGAGAATCTTGTTGGTCAGGCCGGCATATCCGTTCTGTTCCTGTATGAGGACTGGAATCCCGAGCCTTGAGGCGGCCCAAAGCAGGGGAGCGCTTGCGTATCCTCCGACTCCGATTGCAATGTCCGGACGGAAATCACGTATGATTCGCTTTGCCATCCTGATGCTCTTCGCCACTTTGAACGGCAGGGCAAGGTTGCTTGCCGCAAGACGTCTCTGCAGTCCCGCCACAGGCAGTCCCTTTATCGTATAGCCGGCGGCAGGCACTTTCTCCATCTCCATCCTGCCTTCCGCACCGACAAACAGGATTTCCGTCTCCGGATTCAGTTCCTTGAGCTTGTCTGCTATTGAGAGCGCAGGGAAAATATGCCCTCCGGTGCCGCCTCCGCTTATGATTGCTCTTATTTTTCTGTGTTCCATGTCTGAGTTTGTTCTGTGCGAATGGCGCTTTTTTCCGCCTTCGCCATGTTTTCTGCAATGCTGCTCTTGTCGTTGTCCGTCTGCTCCTCCACGGTCTGTATCTTCTGCTTGGCCATCCTGCTGATGGACAGGATGATGCCGAATGCCGAACATGACATAAGGAACGCGCTCGCTCCGTCACTTATAAGCGGCAGCGTCTGTCCTGTCATAGGCATAAGGTCAACATTTACCGCAATATGCATGAATGCCTGTCCGGTTATCAGGAAAGCAAGCCCTCCGACCGCAATCTTGGCAAACCCGTTGCCGCACAGCCTCGCTATGATTGAGCTGCGTGCAAGCAGGCTCACGTACAGTACCAGGATGAGCAGTCCTCCGAGGAACCCGTACTCTTCGACAATGAAGCTGTACATATAGTCGGAGTAAATATGGGCGACGCAATATTTCTGGGTGCTGTTGCCGCTTCCTTTTCCAAGAAGCCCTCCTTCGTGAACGGCTATCTTGGCTCCGTATGGCTGCCGTATCGCATCAAGCGCATCATAATATTCCTTGCTGCCGGGCTTCAGGGAACCGATGGATTCCGTACTGTAGTCTGCTTTAAGCCTTTCCGTGAAGGTCTCCAGACGCGGCATGAATTTGCCGTCAGTCATCACGTGTATGCCGAGCATTATGCTTGCCATCACCACAAGGACCATCCCGGCCATGACGATTTCTTTCCACGGCATGTTCCCTATGAGCATTGTCCCGACAAGCACAAGAGCTATGAATATGGCGCTCGAGTTGCTTCCCGGGGCGACCATCGCGCAGGTCAGAAGCGCAGGGCCGTAAATGTATGCAATCCTTTTTGCCAGAGGCTTGCCCATGAATGCCGTTCTCGGAGACTTTGCCATCATGTTAGCTATGACGAACGTGGGGCTTTCTTCTCCTTTTCCGGCAGTTTTCCGGTCTATGGCATACGCGTGGCATGCCCAGGCCAGGTACATCACCATCGCGACTTTCACTACCTCATATACATGCACCTGAAAGCCCATGACTATGAGGTTACGCCATGCCCCGTTTATGTGCTGTGCCTTGATGAACCCTAAGTTGATGTGGAGGTCCAGAATGAACAGCAGCATGAATGAAACCAAAAAGCCGAACTGCGCGAAGAACCTGTAAAGCCCTATCTTCTTCATCTTGTAAAGGGCTATTATCAGCATAAGCCCGAATGCGGCTATCAGGCCGTGGCTCTTCATTATCTCCAGACGCTCCACCCTGGTCTCGAGAGACAGCAGGGGAGTCGAGGAGAAAATGGCGAGTATGGAAATCATGAACAGAAGGAGCACAATCATCCAGACGACCTTGTCCCCCTGGATGCCGTCCACCATTTTCCACAGTCTGCTTCCCGCAGTGGCCTTTCCCTTGTCAGCAGTCTCTGCCATTTCGCTAAAGTTTTCTTACCGCTTCCTTGAACTGCCTGCCCCTGTCCTCGTAGTTCTTGAACAGGTCAAAGCTTGCGCAACATGGTGACAGCAGCACTACATCTCCTTTTTCCGCAAGGCGGCTCGCAAGATTCACGGCATCCTGTGCGGAAGTTACATCATGTATCTCCGGCACGATTTCCCCGAATGAATCGTGGAGCTTCACGTTGTCCGTTCCCATGCATATGAGAGCCTTGACTTTCTCCCTGACAAGCGGCACGAGGGTAGAGTAGTCGTTTCCTTTGTCCGTTCCTCCCGCTATCCATACCACAGGTCTTGTCTGGCATTCCAGGGCATACCATGCGGAGTCCACATTGGTGGCCTTCGAGTCGTTAATATAAAGCACATCCTTGATGCTGAGCACTTTTTCAAGACGGTGCTCTACAGGCTGGAACGTTGCAAGCCCGTTTCTTATGGCTTCATTGTCAATGTCCATTGCCTTGGCTGCGATAGCCGCTGCCATGGAGTTGTATATGTTGTGCTTTCCGCCGAGCGCAAGTTCCTGGAGATACATGTCGCACTCGTTGTCCTTGTAGCGCACAATCATCCTGTCCCCCTTGACGAAAGCGCCCTGATTCACCTCTTCCTTCTGCGTGAAAGGGAATTTGCTCGCCTTTACCACGATGCGGTTTAGGTGGCTTATGGTGATGTCATCATCTGAGCAGAATATGAAGCAGTCGTCGCTGGACATGTTGCGCGTGATGCGGAACTTCGCTTTCACATAATTCTCCATATTGTAGCCGTACCTGTCGAGATGGTCCGGGGTTATGTTTGTGATTATGGCTATGTCCGCCTTGAAATCATACACATTGTCGAGCTGGAAACTGCTAAGTTCCAGGACATATATGTCGTGCTTCTCTGTCGCGACCTGATATGCGTAGCTCTTTCCGATGTTCCCGCCAAGGCCCACGTTCAGTCCTGCCTGCATCAGCAGGTGGTATATCAGTGAAGTCGTGGTGGTCTTGCCGTTGCTTCCCGTTATGCATATCTTCTTGGCGGAATCGTATCTGCCGGCAAATTCAATCTCCGATATTATGCCGATTCCGCCTCCGATGATTTTCTGCACCATCTGGGCGGTTTCGGGTATGCCCGGGCTTTTGATTACCTCGTCCGCGTTCATTATAAGCTCTTCCGTGTGCATTCCCTGCTCGAACGGGATGTCCCACTCCTTAAGCACTGCGGCGTATTTCTCCGGTATCTGACCTTTGTCAGAAAGAAACACGTCAAATCCTTTTACTTTTGCGAGTACGGCAGATCCTACTCCGCTTTCTCCTCCTCCTAAAACAACGATTCTTGACATGGCTTCAGTGCTTTTATCTAATTTTCAACAATGCTACGGTTATTGCGGCGAGTATCACGCCTATTATCCAGAACCTCGTCACGAGCTTGGCCTCCGGGACTGCCCTCGACTTTGAGCCGAGCATGCATGCTATTCCCTCTTTCTGGAAGTGATGGTGGAGCGGGGTCATCTTGAACACCCTCCGGCCCTCACCGTATTTCTTTTTCGTATATTTGAAATATCTCGTCTGTATTATGACCGAGAGGCTTTCCGCGAAGAAAATTCCGCATAGAATCGGCAGGAGCAGCTCTTTTCTTATGAGTATCGCCGCGACGCCGATTATTCCTCCGAGCATAAGGCTTCCCGTATCGCCCATGAATACCTGTGCCGGGAAAGCGTTGTACCACAGGAATCCTATCAGCGCGCCTACGAAAGCGGACATGAAAATGGCCACTTCACCGCTGCCCGGAATATACATTATGTTGAGGTATTCCGCATTCAGCATATTGCCTCCGAGCCATGCGAATATGCCGAGCACAGTACCTACGATTGCGGATGTGCCGGTCGCGAGCCCGTCAATGCCGTCCGTGAGGTTGACACCGTTGGAGCATGCCACAATGACGATGACTATCATGATGACATATATGACCCATTTGCAGTACCATCCGAATCTGCCTTTCACTGGAGAGAGCCACTTGTAGTCGAACTGGTGGTTCTTTATGAAAGGCAAGGTGGTCTTGGTGCTCTTGATTACGTCCTGTCTCTCGATTGCATTTCCTGTCTTGGGCTGCGTCCGGGCAATCGCTTCCGAAGCCTCCTGGTTGTCCGTGTTCCCGTCAATCGGAACCATCTGCTCACCAACAGGTACATTCTCCCTCACCACGATGTCGCTGCTGAAACATACGGCAAGTCCGATGGCCAGTGCCATTACGCTTTGGGCCACGAGTTTGGCCTTGGGGCTGAGTCCTTCCTTGTTTTTGCGGAAAACTTTGATGTAGTCATCTGCAAATCCGACAAAGAAGAACCATACGGTGCTGATAAGCAGCAGAATGGTGTATATGTTCGTAAGGTCCGCGAAAAGCAGCACCGGAACGACGATTGATATGAATATTATTATTCCGCCCATCGTCGGCGTGCCTTTCTTCTGCATCTGGCCTTCGAGTCCGAGATCCCGTATCTCCTCCCCGATCTGCATCTTCTGCAGCCATCCGATGAGCTTCCTGCCGGCGAATACGGATATCAGCAGGGCCGCTGTGAATGCCAGCAGCGCCCTGAATGACAGGTAATTGAAAAGTCCCTGTCCGGGGATGTCAAAATCTTTCAGAAAATTGAACAGGTGGTATATCATCTTAAGCCAGTTTACAAGTCATTTTGTTCATTGAATATCTCCGCGACGATTTCCTTCTCATCGAAATGTGTTTTGCAGTCACCGATTATCTGGTAGGTCTCGTGCCCTTTTCCGGCAAGCAGTACGGCCGCTCCTTCCTTTGCAAGCATTATGGCGGTTCTGATGGCCTCTTTCCTGTCCTCTATGAACAGCGACCTTGCCCTTCCGGAAATGTCCATGCCTTCCTTGATGTCCGCCATGATGTCAGAGGTCTTTTCGCTCCTGCTGTTGTCGGACGTGACGATTATCCTGTCGGCATATTTCTGTGCGATTGCCCCCATCTCTGGACGCTTGGTCCTGTCACGGTCTCCTCCGCAGCCGAACAGGCATATCAGCTCCCTGTCCGGGGAAATCTCCCTGAGCGTCTTGAGGACGTTCTCCAGCGCGTCAGGGGTGTGCGCATAGTCTATTATCACGGAAATGTCCTTCGGGCCTCTCATGTTCTCAAGCCTTCCAGGGGCCGGGCCGAGTGCGCTTATCGCTGTGAGGGCCTCTTCGGGCCGGGTGCCGAGTGTCACGGCCGTGGCATATACGGCGAGCAGATTGTATGCGTTGTGCATGCCTATAAGCCTGCTCCAGGTCTCCATGCCATCGATTTTCAGCATCACTCCCTCAAAACTCTGCTCCATGACCCTGCATGTGTGGTCGGCTATGCTCCGGCATGAGCAGGTTACCACCTTTGCCTTGGTGTTCTGCATCATTACCATTCCGTTGCGGTCGTCTATGTTGGTTATGGCATATGCGTCTGCCGGCAATGTGTCGAAGAACAGCTTTTTGCATCTGAGATACTCGGCGAATGTTCCGTGGTAGTCGAGATGGTCGTGGGTCAGGTTGGAGAATATCCCCGCGCTGAATTTCAGTCCGGCCACCCTCTGCTGGTGTACCCCTATGGAACTGACTTCCATGAAACAATATCCGCATCCGCAGTCCACCATTTCGCTCAGGAGGGAGTTTATGGTAATCGGGTCGGATGTGGTGTTCACGGCCTCGCTCCTTCTGTCACCGACGTAATTGGCTATGGTGGAGAGCAGTCCGCAGTTGTATCCCAATGAGGTGAACATCCTGTGCAGCAGGGTCACTGTCGTGGTCTTGCCGTTTGTGCCTGTGATTCCGACCAAGGTGAGCTTTTCCGAAGGGCGGCCGTAGAAATTGGACGCCATGATGGCGACCGCATATCTCGAGTCCTCCACCCTTATGAGGGCAAGGTCTCCCGTATCGCATCCCTCAAGCTGTGCGAGAGCCGCGTCATTGTCATCATATGCTATCGCGCATGCCCCTTTTCCTATGGCAGTGCGTATGTAGTCATGCCCGTTTCCGGCGAAGCCCCTGACCGCCACGAATAGCGCTCCTGGAGTCACCTTCCTTGAGTCAGAGCAGACGGAAAGCACATCTTTCGACATGTTTCCCGCCGTGCATATTACTTTGCTGTCCTGTATTATCCTGTCAAGCGTCATTTCAATACAATTCTAACAGTTTCACCTTTCTTTGCGGCCGTTCCCGCTCTCGGACTCTGGCTTACGACATGGCCGGTTCCAGTGTGGCTGCATCTGTATCCGTTGTTCTCTATAGCATAGATGGCATCCTTAAGTCCCATTCCGGACAGATCCGGAACCGGGGAGCCTTCCGTGAGGCTGGTGCTTATGTAGCCTCCTGCCATTTCAGGGATTTTCCCGTTTGCCTTTATCTCGCTGCTCCACTGCGGCTCGTATGCCCATATCCCGTCCACTATGTCTTTGAACGCCATTGCCGGGGTCTGTCCTCCATATACGTTCACTCCAGGCGGCATGAGTCCGGTATAGGTGACGACTATTGCCGTATATTTCGGATTGTCAGCCGGGAAGAATCCCACGAAAGTGGCCTGGTGCTTCTTTCTGCCCATATTGTCGCTGTACGGGTCCTTGCTTCCTTTCTTTTCTCCTGGCAGGAGGTGCATCCTGGCGGTTCCTGTCTTTCCGGCCACGGTGCATTTTGCGTTCCTCAGTCTTTTCGCCGTACCTTCGAGAGTCACCATCCTTAGTGCCCTTGTCAGGGTGTCCGCAGTTGCCTTTGAACATATGGAGTTCAGTGTGACGGGGCCGAATTCCTGTACAGTGGCGCCGTTCTTTTCTGTGCTTGCCACGATATAAGGTTTCATCATGCGGCCTTTGTTGGCTATCGCATTGTAGAAGGTCACAATTTGCAGGGGAGTGACCCTTACCGAATATCCTATGGCGGAAGAAACGAGGTCAGACATTGTCCATCCTTTCTCATGCGGGTCTGGAATCCTCGGCTTTCCGCTTCCCCTTTCGGCAAGTTCGAAATCGAAATTGGCGTCAAGTCCGTAAGAATGAAGCCTGCTGGTGAATTCCTCCGGCCTCGACCCGTAATTGTCCTTCACGAGGCGGCGGAAAACATAGTTGGACGAAATCTTGAATCCCTCAACCACCGGTATGGTATTTCTGCCTGTGCGTCTTTCGTAATTGGTTATGTACTCGTCGCGCGGAATGTCCGGCATGTCGCTCATGGCTCCGTGATTGGTCTTGAGTTCCGTGTCAAGCTCCACTTTCCCGTCTTCGAGAAGCGTCGCCAAAGTTACGGCCTTGAATACCGAACCAGGCTCGGACGGCCATCCTGCGGCCATGTTGAATACTTCCGAGAAACGTCCGGAGCTGTCCCTCTGCAAGTTGACCATGGCACGGATCGCTCCGGTCTTCACGTCCATTATGACAGCGCAGCCTCCGTTGATGTTGTTTTCCTTCGACATGTTCTCCCTGAGCGCCCTGTCGGCGATGTCCTGCATGTCGATGTCTATAGTCGTCCTCACGTCAAGTCCGTCTTCCGCAGCTATGAAAGTGCTGTCAATGTCCTGTATCAGCCTGCGCATGTCCGTGCGGCGCTGCCATTCGACTCCGGCCTTTCCGTGCAGCACATAATCATAGCGTCCCTCAATGCCGATGTGCCTTGAAGTCGTGTCCCTGTTGTTTTTCACATAACCGATTACCCTGCGTGCCAGGCTCCCGTAAGGATAGAGCCTCTTCTCCTCCTCTTCAACTATAAGCCCGCCCTTGTATGACGGCTCATTGAACAACGGCAATTCCTTGAGCTTGAGCAGTGTCCCGTGGTCTGTCTTCATGACTATGCTGCGGTGCTGCATCTTCCTGACCCTTCCCGTCATGATGCGGTTCATGTAGTATGCCGAATCGCGCCCTTGCTCCTGCAGCGTTTTTGCCAGTCCTTTTGAAAGCAGTCCAGCCTTTCTGACCCATTCCCTTTCGGCCGCGGCTCCCTTTGCCCCGTTCATGCTGTTGGCCTCCTTCTGGACATAGCAGTCCATATATATGTTGTACATCGGAGTGGATATGGCAAGCAGCTTTCCGTTGCGGTCTATGACGCTTCCTCTTCTCGGCTCTATGACGGCGCGCTTCTTCTCCGGCCTGAAATGATGGGCGAACTTATGGTCTGGCTTCCATATGTACTGGATATAGAGAATCCTTCCGGCTATCGTTACAGATGCCAGAAGGAACAGGACATAGAAATACATCAGTATCCTGCTCGGCCTTCTCTTGTCCTTTTCGTCCATGCTCATTTGCCTTTCAGTCTATATGCCGGCTTTTGAGGAGCCGTAACCTTTGAACCTGCGTCTTCAAGCATGCTTTCAACCGTGCTTATCCTGCTCAGCGTCACATATTCGTATGTCTTTTGGGCGTGATATACCTTATATTCCTTCAGGAGTTTCTGGTTCTTTTCCACCTGGACCATCGTCTGCTCAATCCTGTAGTTCAGGAAAATGTTTATCCAGCCGAGCACGAACAGAAACAATATATAGGGAAGGAGCTTGTCTACCCTCAGAAGGAGCAGTATGTCGCCGCTCCATATCGATTTCATGACGGTCTTGGCTGTCAGCTTTTCTCTACCCTCTTCCATGTTACTCACACCTTTTCTGCGATTCTGAGCTTTGCGCTTCTTGCCCTCGTATTGGAGGCTATCTCATTTTCCTGAGGCAGTATAGGCTTGCGGTTGACTGCCTTAAGAGGGGCTTTCACATTCCCATAGAAATCCTTTTCAGCCTCTCCTCTTATGTTGCCCGCCTTGATGAAATTCTTTACCATCCTGTCCTCGAGAGAGTGGTAGGTTATCACCACAAGCTGCCCTCCGCTCTTGAGCGACCTGGCTGCTCCGGAAAGGAATTTCTCGAGCGACTTCATCTCCTGGTTGACCTCAATCCTCAGCGCCTGGTAGACCTTTGCCAGGAACTTGTGCTCCGCGAATTTTGGAAGGGCGCTTCCGATTGCATTGCCGAGGTCCGCCGTTGTCCTTATCTGTCCGGTTTCACGTGCCCTGCATATCAGCTGGGCCAGCTTGCGGCTGTTGTCCACCTCTCCGTATATGCGCAGGATATTTTCAAGGTCTTCCTGGCTATAAGTGTTCACGATGTCTTCCGCTGTCATTTCCGCCTCCTGGTTCATCCTCATGTCAAGCGGCGCGTCATATCTGAACGAGAACCCGCGCTCTGCCGTGTCGAACTGGTGTGACGATACGCCGAGGTCGGCAAGCACCCCGTCTATGCCGTTCTTGTATCCCAAGTGGAGTATATGGTTGTGTATCCATCTGAAATCGCTTCTGACAAGTGTCAGGCGGCTGTCGTCAGGCTTGTTTGCGAATGCGTCAAGGTCACGGTCAAATGCGATGACCCTGCCCTCGGGAGATAGCCTCCTGAGAATCTCTGACGTATGGCCCCCTCCTCCGAAGGTTGCGTCTGCATATGTTCCCGAGATTGAGCTGACCAAAGCGGAAACGCTTTCATCAAGCAATACTGGAATGTGATATCCGGACATGTTCAGGCCTCCTTTTTTATAT
>DBLW01000196.1 GCA_002298075.1 Bacteroidales bacterium UBA714
GGCTTTGACAGGAACGGCGTCATCTGGAATACCAAGGTGCTCTCTCAGGCTGAGACTCCTGGACTTGGAGCCAAGTGTAAGGAACCTAAGTTCGCAGACCAGTTCAAGGGCTTTGACCCGGCTGAGAAGACGCTTGCCGTAAGGAAAGACGGAGGTGACGTGGATGCCATTACGGCTTCTACAATCACTTCAAGGGCATATGCCGCTGGCCTTGCTCTTGCAGTCAGGGTTTTCAATGCCATAGGGCAGACTCCTATGCTGCTCATGGACGGGTGCTGCACAGAGGCTGCGGAGTGTGGAGAATGTTCCGTGGAAGAGTGCGGTGCATGCCAGGACGGAGAGTGCGAGGCTTGCCAGAATGGTTCATGCGGTGACGGACAGTGCTGCGAAGGTGAAACAAAATGACAGGAGGATTTGAAATGGGAAAATTACAGCTTATAACAAAAGGCCTCATAAAGGAGAACCCTACTTTCGTCCTCCTTCTGGGAATGTGTCCTACACTGGCCACTACGACTTCCGCCATCAACGGAATGAGCATGGGACTTGCTACAATGTTCGTCCTCGTGCTTTCCAACATGGCAATCTCACTCATCGCGCCTTATG
Organism: Bacteroidales bacterium UBA714; assembly: GCA_002298075.1. GTDB lineage: Bacteria > Bacteroidota > Bacteroidia > Bacteroidales > UBA932 > Cryptobacteroides. The sequence continues at coordinate 604 of DBLW01000196.1, forward strand.
TTCCTGACAAGGTGCGCATCCCTTCATACATCGTAGTCATAGCCACTTTCGTGACTGTGCTCGAGCTTGTCATGAAGGCCTACGTCCCTGACGTTTACGAGACCCTCGGACTTTTCATCCCGCTCATCGTGGTGAACTGTATCGTGCTCGGACGTGCCGAGGCTTTCGCAAACAAGAACAATGTCATTGACTCCGCTCTTGACGGCCTTGGAATCGGACTCGGCTTCACTGTGTCGCTGACAGTGCTCGGACTTGTGCGCGAGCTTCTCGGAAACCTCTCTCTCTTCGACTGGAAATTCGCTGAGAGCGACGGGATCCTCGCATTCGTCCTTGCGCCGGGAGCCTTCCTTGCGCTCGGCTATCTTATAGTGATATTCAGAAAACTGACATCTAAAAAAGCAGAGTAGCCATGGAATTCATATTGATAATAATTTCAGCAGTATTCGTAAACAATATCCTGCTGTCGCAGTTCCTCGGAATCTGCCCGTTCCTCGGAGTGTCAAACAAGCTCAGCACTGCAGCCGGAATGTCAATGGCGGTGTGTTTCGTCATTACATTGGCCACAGTAGTGACCTATCTGCTCAACATGCTCCTTGTGAACTTCAATCTGGAGTTCCTTCAGACAATATCGTTCATCCTGGTCATCGCCGCCCTTGTCCAGATGGTGGAAATTGTGCTCAAGAAAATCAGCCCTGCGCTCTATTCGGCCCTGGGAATCTTCCTTCCGCTCATAACCACCAACTGTGCGGTTCTCGGAGTTGCACTGACTGTCGTGCAGAAGTCTTCTCCTTTCGCAGCAGCTGCGGACGGGATGTTCAATCTCGGTGAGGCCGTAGTATATGCGTTCGCGACATCACTGGGCTTCGGTCTTGCAATGGTATTGTTCGCCGGACTCCGTGAGCAGCTTTCACTGAACAATGTCCCTAAGGCATTCAAGGGCGTTCCTATCGCTCTTGTTACGGCAAGCATCCTTGCGATGGCCTTCATGGGATTCTCCGGACTTGTATAAGACTATGTCCTGCGATTTTGACGGCAACAGGGCCGGGGCAGCCGTTGAGTGGCTTGACCTCGGCCTTGCCTTTATGAGGGAGGCCCGTTTCGGAGATGCCGTGAATGCCCTCATGCAGGCAGCCCGGACTCCCGGAGCAAGTGAGGAGGTCGTAAAAAAGGCCATGGCAGCCATTGAGGTGATAAACGACATCAACGGCTTTGTCAACACCGACCTTATGAATCCTTAGGCAGGCCGGAATGCCCCGTATTTTTCGTCCGGATGTTGCTCCTGTCAGTTGTCCGCTACCTTTTTTTTGACTATATTTGCCGCTCGGTTTGTGTGGGGTGGATTAGGTGCCGGCTTTGAAACGTTAACGGAATAATATATGAAGGTATCTGTCATTATGGGTTCGACCAGCGACTATGAGATAATGTCGCAGGCCGTGAAAGTTCTTGAAGATCTCGGGATTGAGTATGAAAAAAGGGTGATAAGCGCCCACAGGACTCCTGACCTCATGTTCGAATATGCCAAGTCGGCAAGGGAGCGCGGAATCGGCGTCATCATTGCCGGGGCAGGCGGAGCGGCGCACGTGGCCGGAGTCGTCGCCGGAATGACGACTGTGCCGGTGATAGGCGTGCCTATCCAGACAAAGGCTCTCGGCGGCATGGACTCTCTTCTTTCCATCGTGCAGATGCCGGGCGGGATACCGGTGGCCACTATGGCTATCAACGGCTCCAAGAATGCGGGCCTTTTTGCGGCGCAGATACTTGCGCTGACTGACTCGGCACTTGCCCAAAGGCTTCAGGAGTTCAGGAAAGAGCAGACACAGAAAGTTCTTGAGGCTACTATCTGAATGAATTACAAAGACAAATAGCAAGGTGGCGTGCATCCGGCCCTGTGGACCGGAAAGGCATTCCACCCTTTTCTTTTTTAGTTATGAATAAGAATTATCGCATTTACGTTGAAAAGTACCCTGAGTTTCAGGTCGAGGCACGCAGTCTCCTTGGGGAACTGAACGAAAACCTGCAGCTTGACCTGCCGTCCCTCAGGTACCTTAATGTCTATGACCTTTTCGGGTTCACAGGAGAGCTTCTCGAAAAGAGCCGCTACAGCGTGTTCGGGGAGATTGTCACTGACAGCGTTACGGACACATGTGACCTTACGGGCACAAAATACATTGCCGTGGAGTATCTTCCGGGGCAGTTTGACCAGAGGGCGGCGTCTGCCGTCGATTGCGTTAGGCTCATAGATCCTTCCGCAAAGGTCGGAATCAAGAGCTCGAGGCTCATAATACTTCCTGGAGACACTTCCGATGAAGTGGTGGCCAAAATCAGGCATTATTACATCAATACGGTGGAGTCCCGTGAGAAGGACCTTTCAAAACTTGTCGGCACTGAGCAGCCTGAGGTCGCCCCTGTCCCTGTGCTTGAGGGCCTGCGCGAACTTCCGGAGGAGGAGCTTGCCGGATATTGCCGCAAGA
>DBLW01000090.1 GCA_002298075.1 Bacteroidales bacterium UBA714
CCCTTGTAGATTGAGACCTTCCCGTTTCCTTCACCTACGTAGCCCCAGTCGGCGTCCGCCATTTCTCCAGGGCCGTTCACTATGCAGCCCATTACGGCTATTACCATGCCTTTGAGGTGTGAGGTCCGGCGCTTCACTTCGTTGAATGTGGATTCGAGGTTGTACATGGTTCTGCCGCAGCCTGGACAGGCTATATATTCCGGACGGTAGAAACGTCTTCTTGCGGCCTGCATCAGCTCGTCGGAAAGATACGCGGCATACTCGCTTCCGTCAAGTACCTGCACGTTGCCGTTGTCATCAACATAAGTCCCCAGAAGCTCCACGTCGTCCAGCTCCTTGTCAAGCAGTCTTTTGCCGAAGTCGCATGAAAAATCAAGCAGAAGCCTTTCGCGTGACGGTGCCTCATATGTCGCCGCTGCCTTTCCGGCTTCGATTCTGACAGAAGTCATTGTCGAATGCAGGCGGCGGTCATACCTGTCTGCGAGGTATTGGGCTACGGGAATCTCATTGGCCGGGTCTTCCGTAAGGGAAACCCTTATTGTGTTGCCTATGCCTTCGGAAAGAAGGGCTGAAATGCCGACGGCCGACTTGATGCGCCCTGCGTCTCCGTTTCCGGCCTCAGTCACACCCAAGTGCAGAGGGAATACGACACCGCGCTCCTGCATTGCTGCCGCGAGCAGACGGTATGCCTCCACCATCACGTATGTATTGCTGGCCTTGAGTGACACAACTACATTGTAGAAATCGTTTTCGATGCACATCTCCAGCCATTCCATGACAGCTTCCTTCATTGCCAGGGGAGTGTTGCCGTACAGGTTGGTTATCCTGTCACCGAGTGACCCGTGGTTCAGTCCTATCCTGATTGCGGTTCCTTTTTCCTTGCAGACCTCTACCAGCCTTGCGAACTGTTCGCGTGCCTTATCGTGGTCCTTATGGAAATTGCCCGGGTTTATGCGCACTTTCTCCACAACCTCGGCGGCGGCAATAGCTATTTCTGAAGAAAAATGAACATCTGCGACAAGGGGTGTATCTATTCCTCTTGAACGCAATTCTTCCTTTATCCTGCGCAGGTCATCCACTTGTGCCATGGACGGGACGGTTAGCCTTATCATTTGTGCTCCGGCCTCGTGAAGCCTTATGCATTGGGCTACCGACGCATCTACATCAGATGTGTGCGTATTGCACATTGTCTGCACGACTATGGCGCTGTTTCCGCCTATCGTTACATTTCCTGCCTTGACTTTAATCGTTTCCATTTATGCTGATGTTTTCATTTGTCTGATATACCATGTCCCTGGCCATTTTCTTGAGCTGGGCCTTGGTCTTTCCTGTTCTTTTGGTAATCTGGAAATGCACTCCGGCCGAGATGACTATGTTGGTGGGATATGCGAACCGGTAATAGTATTCGCTATAATAGTCCGGATTATACAAAGTCGACATGGAATGCTTGTACATCGCCTGAATGTGTATTTCCACCGGGTCAAAGACTAGTCCGAAGCCGACTCCTCCCTTGATTCCGTAATCCCAGCGCCTGTCTGTCGGAAGAAATGAATGCTGAACCTCAGGGGCCACGGAACCTGATTTGCCGGGAAACCTTTCTATGGCAAGCCTGTATCCTCCGTAGCATCCAAGATTTACCATGAACTTGAAATTCCATAAATCAACATGGCATTGAAGCAGGAGCGGCACTTCTATGACGTCCATTATGGCTTTTTCCGCACCTTCGACGGTATATGTGTAGTCATTGTCCTTGTCGTATTTGAAACGGTAGCCCTCGCGTGCATAGAAAAGGCCGGCCTGGAATCCGAAATACGGCAGGAATCCGAACATTTTTGCATATTTGGTGACAGTCACTCCTGCATTTACAGGAACAAAGAGCATCTCTTGCTTCTGCTTGGGGTTCCACATGACCTGGCTGAGCCCCGCTCCATACTGGAATCCTATCATCGCATAGTCATTAATCACGAGTTTTTTCTTGACATTTATGGTATCAAGCTGTGCATCTGTGATTATTTCCTGGACACTCTCCTCAATAAGGACCGCCCTTGGAGTGGATGCAGTGTCCTGCGCATGTGCCCGGCCCTGTGACCTTGCTGTATGCGGGACGAGTGCGGCTGTTGCCAGCAGTATTGTACAGAATCTTTTCATCATAAGCTTATTTGAACATTTCCGTGACATTGATGCTCTGCTCCAGTTCCGTCATTTCCGGGATGTCGATGATGTATGTGCCGTCTTGAAGCTTGTAGAAGCGCACTTTCTCAGGTTGCTTATGCTTAAGCAGGTCTCCGGTGTCAACAAGCCCGTTCCTGTTCAGGTCTTCCGTGATTCGGATGGAATACTTTCCAGCCTTGAGATAAGGGAAGGCAAGTGATGCATCTTTGTCAATTATGTATGACCTGAGCACCTTGTCGCGCTTTTCGTTGAGAAGGTCAATTATGTACTTGTTTGACACGCCGGTAAGGCTGAGTGTCATGCTGCTGAGCTTGTCGTCGTTCGGCAGGCTGACTTTGACTTCCGTACTGTCGTTGAAGAAACCGTTTATGTCCCGGAATTTCCTGTGTGGAACTTTCAGGAAATATTCGTAGCCCGGCAGAAGTTTGTCAGCGGGACGTATTATGTATTTGCGCAAATTCAGCGAGTCTTGCGTTACCGTGTATTTCCCTTTGCTTTCCTGCTGGCGCGGATTGAGATACCTGAATCCGAGCGAATCAAAGGCAGATTGCACTAAAGGATAGCTGAACTCAATGGTGAAGCCGTATTGCTCTATGGTCTCGGGCTTGGCTTCTATCTTGAATACTGCTGTGGTATCCTCTTTCTTTATGTCCCTGCCTGAGCTTTTCCCTACGGCAGGCTTTTTCTTCGGCTTGACAAGCTTGATTTCTTCAGTGAAGCTGTTGAGCAGCCCGAGGGTGTCTGTCTTCATGTATTTGACATTCAGATGCAAGGTGTCAGGCTGCGGCTTGGGGTCATTTACCCATATCTCCATGCTGTCCCTCTGGAGATTGAACTGTGTTATCAGCCTGTCTCCCGGCACACCTTTTATCCAGATGGAGTCCACCTGGGCATATGGAGCCATGAATGTTATGTATGCCGTCCTTTCCCCGATTCTCTCCTTGTTCACAATCATCTGTTTGGACGGCTTCTCCCGGAATATGTTCAGTTCATGCTCGGTTTTTCTTGCGAGACAGCCGAGCGTGTCTTTCATGTCGTATTTCACAAGCTCCGGAATGCTGTCTCCGACTACAGTGACAGGGCGCACCAGCGTGTCCAGGAAAGCCACTTTCTCCGTCTCAGGCTCATATTTGTTGTTATTGTTCTCGTCAATTATTGCGTAGAGCCTGTAAAGCGTGTCCTGGATGTTCCTCAGGCAGAAAAAACCCCAGTCGTCAGTGCGCACAGCCGCATCCGGCCTTTTCAGGAAGACGGCTGAGTCAGCGTGGTCTTTGTATAGCATTACGGTGGCTCCTTTTATCGGCTGCAAGGTATTGCAGTCCTGCACTATTCCGGTCATCATCATGGAGTCGATGGTATTGCCTGTGGAGAATACGAGCGTATATCCCGGGAACATGTTGCCTTCGTTGTTGTCGGCAATGGCATTTGTAAGGTCAAGCGTATATGTCTTGTTTGAGTCCAGGTCGCTTTCGAAGTACACTACGACACCTTTCCCCTTCAGCTTGAATTTCGGGGATTTTTCCAGAGGAGGTGACAGGAAGAGGCTCTTGGGGTCTTTCACTGTAACATATTCGTTGAATTTGATTTCTATCTGCGGCTTGTGCACAGGCACTCCGGTTTCGCCCGGATACGGCTTTACGGCTGTTATGACAGGAGGAATCGTGTCTTTCGGCCCTCCGCTCGGGGGAGTGGTAGTGTTGGCGCAAGAGTGTGAGAACATCACCTGCACCAATATGGCAGCCACGGGTATGGCCGGAAGGAGTCTGTATGTCTTTTTCTTCATTCTTCTTTCAATTAAAGGTCTGTCCTGACTACGCTCTGTATGCCCTCTATCTTGCGCAGCTTCTTCATCAGTTTTTCCAGGTCTCCCATTTCATGGACATAAAGGTCTATGTGTCCGGAGAATATGCCGTCTTCCGTGCTGAGACTGAAGCTTCGTATATTGACGCTCATCACAAAAGATATGTATCTGGTTATGTCGTTTATTATGCCTATCCTGTCAAAGCCCTTGAGTGACAGGCGTACAAGGTATGTGAGGTTCTGGCTTTGGGCATATTCCCACTTCGGTATGACAATCTTGTCGCCGAATTTTGATGCGAGCCTGTCAGCCGTGTGGCAGGAACGCTTGTGCAGGGTCACGGAGCCGTCTGACGCGAGGAAGCCGACTACGCTGTCCCCAGGTATAGGGTTGCAGCATGAGGCTATCACATATCTGTGTTCTCCGCTGTTGTCGTCCTTTATTATATAGTCCTTGTCTTTCTTGCTGTCCTTGGATTTGAACCACTGGGACAGCCAGCCGCCCTTTTTGCCGCTGCTTCCGGCCATGATTTCCTGGAGGTTGGTGAGCTTGACTATGCCGGCGCCCACTCGGAAATACAATTCTTCCGGCTTGCTGTCAAACACCTCATAGCTTTCCATGAGTATGTTCTCGGTCTTGTTGTTTAGCTTGTATCCTATGGCATCCAGCTGTTCCTCGACCATTTTCTTGCCTATTCTGACGCTTTCCCTGCGCTCGCTCTTAAGATGCTCAAGGATGAATTTCTTGGCCTTGGCCGTCTTGGTGAACTGAAGCCACTCACGTTTGGGCTTTTCGTTTTCCGCGGTTATGATTTCGATCTGGTCTCCGGTCTTGAGCACATATGAAAGCGGCACGAGGCGCAAATTCACTTTTGCCGCAATGGCCTTGTTGCCTATCTCGGAGTGGATTGAATAAGCGAAGTCCAGGGCCGTGGCTCCTTTTTCAATGCTGCGCTGTTCGCCTTTCTGTGTGAAAACAAGTATGTCTGTCTTGATGAGGTCATTGTGGACCATGTCAAGTAGCTCAAGCGCGCTCACATCCTGGCTGACAATGATTTCCTTGACCTTGGCGATCCACTTGTCCATCTCGCTCTCGTTGTCCTCCGCGAAGCCGTCTTTCTTGTAGGCCCAGTGGGCTGCGATGCCCTTTTCCGCAATGTCGTTCATCCTGCGCGTGCGTATCTGTACCTCTATCCATATTCCGGTATGGCTCATCAGGGTGCAGTGCAGGGCTTCATAGCCGTTGTTTTTGGGGTGGCTGACCCAGTCCCTCATCCGGTCTGACTTGTATCTGTACAGCCCGGTTATTATCGAGAACACATGGAAACACTGGTCGCGCTCGGTTTCTGCCGTATCCTTTTCCGGGTCGAAGATTATGCGGACGGCATACAGATCGTATATCTGTTCGAAAGTGATGCCTTTCGTTGCCATCTTGTGCCATATGGAGTATGGCGTCTTGACCCTTTTCTTTATCTCGAACTTGAACCCTGCTGCTTTGAGCGCTTCATCTATCGGAACGATGAACTCATTGATTTCCTTGTCCTTGTCGTTTATGTTTCGGTTGATTTTCTCGGAGATGTCATTGAATGCGTCCGGCTCTTTGTAGCGGAGCCAGATGTCTTCCATTTCGGATTTCACACCGTAAAGGCCGAGCCTGTGCGCGAGCGGAATGAAAATGTACATGGTCTCGCTGAGAATCTTGTCCCGCTTGTGCTCCGGCATGAACTCTATTGTCCGGCAGTTGTGCAGGCGGTCCGCGAGCTTGATGAGTACAACGCGCACATCGTCATTGAGAGTCAGGAGAATCCGCTTGAAGTTTTCCGCCTGCATGCTCTTCTGCTGTGCCTTGTCCTCGTTGTCGAGCACGGTCTTTATTTTGGTCAGGCCTTCCACAAGTGTTGCCACCTTGTCGCCGAACAGGCTGCGCAGGTC
>DBLW01000095.1 GCA_002298075.1 Bacteroidales bacterium UBA714
CCGAGACCAAGCGTATATATGAACTTTAGTTCAAATATAGCCAAAGTCGAGAGCAGAAGCAAAGTTTACTTTAGGTCACCTCCAACTTTATCTCCCCCAATCAGTATGCCTCCTCCCGCACGGACTCCGGAATGGACGTGCGCACATAACGTGAACTTTCATGCTGCTGCCCTGGCGGCTCTTGATGCCCGGCCTGATTTCCGGACATGCAGGACATGACAAGAGTCTTTCCTCCGTCCTCAATGGAAACGGAATATGGACTTGCCCATGGGGTCGATTTCTTCCCGTCATACAGTCCGCTCAGTATCTTACCCTCAAGCGTCCATGTTCCCTCATATCTTTTGAAACGCCTTTCGTCCAGCCTTTGGTACAATTCGAAAGTGCCGTCTTCCTCAAATGCCACATAAACACTGACCTCAATAGTTTCTGAAGCCTTTACGACTGCGTTTTCTCCGAGACTTTCCGCGGATTCAAGTTTCCATTCCCCGGTTATGTCCGGAGAAACAATTTCCTCTGCAACCGGCTTCCGGCAAGAAGGCAGCCACAGCATAGCGGCAATCGCTGCCGATATTGTTATGATATAATGTCTCATAGTCATTCTTTTTTAATTGACATTCCTAAAGCCAGCCGTCTGTTACTCCTGCATGATGACGCGCCATTACTGAAATTTCCTTGGAAATCTCCATTCCTCCCATAGTGTTGCCGCCTCCGAGTGATGAGCCTCCGGCGATAGCCTTTATGGTAATCTTGGCGCAGCCTGTCTTAGTGGGACTGATGACAAGACGTCCGGAAGATACCGAAGGTGCCTTGTCAAGTCCGAGAGCTTCAAGACCTTTGCCTGAAACCGAAACTCCTGTGTATGTGAGATTCTTGGCATCCGAGCCGAAATAGCCTGTAAGGCTTATGGACGACTCCTCTCCGACCGGTATCATCTGGCAAGGAGTGCCTTCAATCTGCATCAGCAGCTTCCACGCATTGATTGTCCCCGTTCCCATCTTGCCTTTGTACGGCCTCAGATCGAGATCTCCCCATACAAGGTAATCTCCGGTCCCGACATTTGTCCTTTTCGTTCCGGAGAGACGGTGGTCAATGGCATCTACGGAAGTCAGTATCATTGAAACCATCTGCCCGTGAGTGAAATGCAGGCCGAGCTTCTTTGCATATGCAAGAGCAAGTGCTGCCACGCCGGACATGTGCGGACACGCCATTGAAGTACCCTGCATCCAGCCGTATTCTCCGTCCGGGCCTGGCGGTATGGTCGAAAGTACTGTCGCTGTCTCGCGTATATCGCCGCCTGTAAAATACTCTCCTCCCGGGGCGGCCACATTGCAGCCCGGGCCATAATTCGTGTAATATGCAGGCAGATTGTCAGATGCGATAGATGTTACAGATATTATGTCCCCGCATGCGCCGGGATAGGCTGAGACCGGTGCGCTGTCATTCCCTGAGGCAAAGATTACGAGATTCCCGTCCATCACCTGAGGCAGATTGTCGGTTTCCATAAAATACCTGATGGCATCATATTCCACGCTGTAGTACCGCTGGTCCATATACTCTTTGTCAGACATGAATACACCGGCAGGATATCCGTATGAGCATTGCAGGATACATGCCCCGTTGTCTGCTGCATATTTGATTGCCCGTGCGCATGCATCCGGGGTGCATCCTTTGTCACCCTCGAAAATCTGGCATGACATGATTTTCACTCCGTCTCCTTTGCCGCTTCCTCCCGCTATTCCGCACACGCCTGTCCTGTTGCCGTTCACTGCTGCAATGGTTCCGGCGACATGAGTGCCGTGGCTTCCAGGTGTCACAGGGCCGTTGCTCACGAAATTATATCCGTGATAATCACCTGCATATCCGTTCTTGTCTTCATCATTACCTTTCTCGCCCTTATTGGTCCACATGTTGGCGGCAAGGTCCGGGTGGTCAAAGCATACCCCTTCATCAACTACAGCGACAATAATGGAAGGGTCTCCTGCCGTGAGGTTCCATGCATCCTTCACATTGATGTCGGCTCCGGCAACGGCAGTAGGGGAGATAGTCTTGCTTCCTGTATTTATGTAATGCCACTGGTCGGCAAGCGACGGATCATTGAATGGTGCATCTGCGGCAGCTGACAATGCCGACCGCGGACCCGAATAGGGGAATACGACACCGTCAGACGCTTTCTTGACCTGAGTACAGAACTGTACACGCACAATCTCCGGGGAGCCGGCAAGAGCCTGTGCGGCATTATCGGCCCCGATGCTGTCGGGCAGTGACACCTCATACCACCTGTGCAGGCCGTATTGCCGTGCACGTTCCTCTGTGCGCCCAACAGGAGGGAACACCCTTCTTATATGCAGTGCACCGACTTCTCCGAAAATTCCGTCGGATAAGGGAGCCTCGCTTTCTTCAATTGACTCGGCCAGCTTTTCCCCGACAAACACAATCAGTTTGTCCTGCTCGGCCCTGGCGCTTCTTAATATTATCTTATCTTGAATGTCTGTTTTTACGGCAGTTTGCGGAGATATTCCGGTTTCGTCAAGCCGGGAGCATCCTGCCGCACAAATAAGCAGCATCATGGATGCAATGTTTTTGATTGTAGTCATATACCATTAATTATGTGAGACATAAGTATAAAGCAAACCCTAAAAGTTATGTTGCATGACTTTTAGGGTTTGTCTCATACCTGTGTGTCCGGACTATTTAAGAAAAACCGCCCTTTCACATTTCACAAGGTCAGCATTCACTGACGGAATGTTTTTACCGTTGAGCTTTGCATTGCGGCCAGGCTTTGCTGAAATCTTGTCGAGCACTGCATTAATTGCGGCAGTCGCGGCGGCTCCGCGTGTTACAGACTCAACCTTGAAAGTACCGCCGAAGGTATAGCCCATGTACTCGCCAACTCCAGCAAGGTTTCCTTCCGCATCAGCGATAGGCTTGAACAATGCATAAGTTAAATCGAAATCGGACGTAGGCACAAGCTTGGTAGGATTCGGGTACTGGTCGTATGTGAATGCAACAAGCTGCATGCTCAGGTTGTCTTCAGACAGCAGACAATATACAGGATTGTCTGCTATGCTGCCGTTGTCTCTTGTGTAAGTATAGAAAATTACACCTTTCGGTCCCTCGGCAGTCTCAAAAGAGCATCTGTAGACCGGAGCGATGGCCGCTACTCCTATTTCACCGAAATTGTAAAGATTTACAATATGGTCTGGTCCTGTCTCAATCTTTGCGCCTTCCAGCTCCGGTTCCCACATGAATGTGCCCCAATTGTCTGATTCTCCGATGAGGCCTTTCATTCCTCCGTTGCCGGGGTTGTCTTGAGAATCCGCAAAAATCCATGTCTCGCTATGAGGGCCGGTACCGCTGTTGGAGGCAAGAATGCCTGAAGCGGTCCAGTAGCCGCAATAGTCACCGAACGGGGAATTCTGGAATACGATGAAATCAAGAGTGGATTTTCCTGATGCCGAGGTAATTGTGACTACATCTGAACGGTATGCAAGGCTTACGTTGTCAGCGGCTGTTACGCCTATGGAGAATGTTCCCGGCTCGCCGGCTGTCTCTGTAATGGTAATCCAGTCTGCTTCAGTGGCTGCGCTCCATGCCTCTACAGCGATGAAGTCCAGTTTTGCTGAACCGTTTGTCGCGTAAACGAGAACCTGGCCGGCATCTTCGGAGTCAGTTGTGTATGCCAAGGTGCTTGTCGCCATTTTCTGTGACACCGTGAATACGACTTCCTTATTTCCACCTGATACTTTCACGGAGGCAGTACGGTCTGCATCGACATTGACACCGGCTGAAAGCTTGACTGCAACTTCAGAGGACGCTTTTCCGCTTGATGCAGAAAGTGTGAGCCATGAGGCATCTGTGCTCGCAGTCCAGTCGGATACGGCAGAAAATTTGATCTCAGCCTCTCCTCCCAATTCCGGCAAATTAACCTTGTCGCTTCCTATAACAGAAATCCCGTTGATGAATTTCTGTTGTACCGTATATGTCAATTCTGCTGTTCCGCATACTATCTTTACCTGTGCCGTACGGTCGGCCTCAATGTTTACAGGTGCGGTTATGCTGATTGCATTGTCATATGAAGCCTCGCCCGATGTCTTGGAAATCGTAAGCCATGAGCCTGTGGATGTGGCGCTCCAAGCCTTTGTTGCTGAGAATTTCAGCTCGGCCGTCCCGCCATTCGCATCAAGTTCAACAGATGTTTCACCAAGAGCTGCGATTTTGTCACTGAGTACCTGAGTGATTGTAAAGACAAGTTCCTTATTGTCGGAGTGTATCACAATCTCCCCGCTTCTGTCGCCCTCAAGGTCCGAATTTTCATCCACTGTGACTGTAAGGGAGTTGTCGCCGGCCTTTCCTGAAATCTTGTCGAAATCAAGCCAGTTTGTGACAGTTGTCACGTCCCATGTCCCGGAGGATTTGAATCCGAGCTTTACTTCGCCTCCCTGCGGAGGAGCCGTAATTTCAGCTGACTGTCCGTTGGCATAATCAAGGACAGTCTCTGGCAATTCTGTTTCATTGTTGCATGATACAGCTGCTGCCAATGCGCATGCCGCGCCCAACAAATATATTTTTTTCATATCGTCAAATGTTATCAGATCCAGTCTATTTGTCGTATTGACCGAATGGAAGATTGATTTCTGCGGCGTAAAGAGTCATCCAGTTGTTGGAGTCTGCCGTATCCGTCATCTTTATGTATGAAGGGTTCTTCTGATTGTCGGTGCTGAGTTTGAATGTCTTGCTCAGAACAGTAGTGAGCACGCTGTAGCCGGCTTTTTGCATATACCATTGGCCGTTTCCGCCATCGTGTGTCGTGTATTTGAGGGTGACGGTGTTGTCATCTACGGCTGTGGCCGAGAAGAACAGCATGCCGAAATATTGTCCTGTTATGAAGCCGACTCCCCATTTGCTCTGTGTCTGCGCCGTAAGTCCGGTACCTATATACATATACTCTATGTTCTCCTTTTCTGCCGCGCTTCCTGCCTTGCACTCAAGGAATTTCTCCAAAGTGGCAGGTGACATGCTGTCGCTTGCTCCAGAGAAGAACCAGTCGCTGGAAGTGATGGCTTCGCTCAGAGGCACAGGCCTGATTTCGATATATACGGACTTGTCATCCGAATAGCAGTTGCCGTCTTGTTCTGAATATGTGAGCTGGCTGACTGATTTGCCGGCATATTCCAGTGTCCTGTAGAACTTATATCCCTCAGGAGTGTATATGAAAGGTATGTTAACGGCAGTACCGCTTTCTTCATCAGTGAAGCTGAGCATCCTGTAGGTCGCGGAAGCAAGGACGGTCTTGTCACCGAAATGCAGGTTATAGAAACTTGCCGCCATGTCGGCTTCCATTTCAGCAACGTCTGCTATATAGACATCCCATTCGACGTCTTTCGCAAGAGGCCTCATGGAGATTCGTGAGCCGTGTTTCTTGCCTTCAAGCAGGATTTCATCCGCACTCACTGAAAGCACACGGAACTCGAAGTCGCCGAGCATGCCGTCTCCGTTGGTTCCTATGCCGTCCGGATTGGCCGGTGTGGAGAAATAGTGGAATATCTCATTGTATTCGTCAAATGAGAGGACCACACCCTGGCTCTGGTCAATCTTATAGTGTGACGTCACGACTTTTTCTCCGAATATCTCGCTCTGGACTGCTACGGTGTTGTCTTCATTGAATTTGCAGAGGATATTGTATCCGCCGTATTTTGTCGCAGCATAATATTCCATTACCCAGCCGT
>DBLW01000054.1:0-926 GCA_002298075.1 Bacteroidales bacterium UBA714
CCCCGTTCTCCGGCTCGGCCTTCACGGAAGCGGCATATTCCACAGATGCAGGCCTGCCCTCCTGAAGGTCATTGTCAGGAACGGTCACACTGCCCTCCGCAGGGCATATGTATGAGGTGATTCCTTCATATTCGATAGGAATCGTCATCATGCCCGGCTGGAGCCATACCTCTTCCGCATAGACAAACTCATTCTCCGGAGTCTTGGGCATGGTCTGCTTTGTCGTTCCGGTCACAGCCTCTCCGGAGAGGAAAATCCTGTCGGCATCGAAAGTCAGAGGGCGGAAAGGACGCACGCTTACTCCGACGGTACGCACTTCCGGCATTATGTACTTCGTGCCGCCGTCCCATTTTGCTATGACTTTGAACTGCATGTTCACGGCACGTGAATAATTCTTGCCCCATTTGTCAACAAGCAAATTCTGGAGCTGCTGGTTGGTGTATTCCTTATAATACACACCGTCATCCTCAACTTCTCTCACACTGTTGCTGAAATCGTTTCCCTCTATGTCGAGCAAGGTGACATATGTGACGATATAGTCATCCGACATCTCCCTCGCCGGAGTCCATGAGAATGAGAGCGCAATCTCATCCGGAGCCTCGGCATCGAGTACCACCTGCTCCGCGGACACTTCAAGGGTCATGGTCTCAGTAACGTCATACATGCTTCTGTCAGGCCCCTGGAACCCTCCTTTGCTGCAGCCGGCAAGCGCAAGAAAGCCAGCCGCCATTATCATATATTTGAGTCTCATATTCAAAACATTAAAAAACTTTTCCGTTTTCCCGGCCGTGCCTCTACCATCCCGGAAGCTGGCGAAGATTAGTATTCTTGTCAATATCATCCTGAGGGATAGGCCACCAATAGCTGATGAACCGCCTTGTCTGATATTGCGTCCTCTTGTAATAGTTGTCCCTGTTGGCCTTGGT
>DBLW01000054.1:1281-3932 GCA_002298075.1 Bacteroidales bacterium UBA714
TCCATTCCGTAATAAGGCCCGTCAAGCACGGTCTCAGCCTGTTTCCAGCGGCGCAGGTCATCAAAACGGTTGCCTGCCTCACAGTTCAGCTCAACTCTGCGCTCGCGTCTTATAAGTTCGCGAAGCTCTTCGCCAGTGGCAGGAGGAGCAATCATCCTGACTCCGTCGCTGTCTGTTCCTGTACCATACTGAGGTATTCCGGCCCTTACGCGGATAAGGTTGACATATTTGAGTATCTCCGCCTGGTTCACAGGATATGTGCCTCTTGATATGCTGTACTCATTAAGGCACTCGGCATATGAAAGATAGGCCTCGGCAAGGCGGTATATCGCCCCGTGACGTGTCTTGTAAGTTCCAGAACCTTCACTCGGTATTGCCGAAGGATCGACCATCTTTCTCACGAGATATCCTGCCGTAGGTGAATCGTGGCTCGGCCCTCCGTCCTGTCCTCCCGAGAAAAAGTCTGTGAATTTGTTGGATGACTTGTGCTTGTCCTTTCCCCAATGGTACTGTTCATTGTAAAGCACGGATACATAGAATCTCGGCTCACGGTTGCAGTACATGTTGTAGGTTCCGGCCGTAGTGATGACATACTCTTTCTTCGATCCCTCTGCCGCTCCCTGCTCTGCATAGAACCACCTGGTCTTGGCTTTCATTGCCTCTGCCGAATATCCGGTCTCGGAATATCCTGACTCGCCGTTGATTACCGGTGTCTTTCCGTTCTCCGTATATCCTGTGATAGGTATGAGGCCGTTGTTCATGAAGAAAGCATCAACAAGGTTCTGTGTAACTCCGATTGCTCCGGCTCCTCCCATGCTGCGCGGATTGCACTGCCTGTCGAAATAAGCGCCGCTATCATATGTCTTCGGAAAGAGCACCTCATGGTTGCCCTGGTCATATCTCATAAGGACAGCCTTCATATAGGACATGTAAGGGTCCACAGAGCCGTCGTCAAGCCTTTCGACATAGAGGTCGTAGCCGCTTTCCTTTGCCGCCACTATGACGTCAAGGTTGGCATCTGCCGCCGCACGCCATCTCTCAGGGTCATATTCCGAGCTGAAAATCTGCACTCCGTCGCAGTTCACGAAACCTGAAAGGTCCGGATTGCCGTTGACAAGCGGACTTGCGGCGAAAGTGAGCAGACGGGCGCGGATGGCAAGGCACATCATGGAAGTTGCCCTTCCGTATTTGTTGGCCTCCTCATACGAGGACGGAAGAATCTCCGCCGTTTCCTTGAGTTCCTGGGCCACCCAGTCAACCACAGTGTAGAAAGGCTGCTGCTTGAGCTGCATATCCGCGGCATCAGTGCCTTGGGCAGGGTCCGTAATCATAGGAACGGCTCCGTATGTCATGACCATCATCGCATGGTAATATGCTATGAAAAAACGGCACTCGGCCTTCATCCATTCGATTTCCTTTGCGGAAACATCGAAAAGCGGATGAGCGTTCTCCATGAAGATGTAGGCAGAGCGGATTCTTTTTGAAAATTCGTTCCAATAGCCTATGATTCCTCCTTGAGCGGGAGTGAAGTTGCCGTTCTGGTAAAGTATGGCCTTGAAGCCCTGCGATTCCCAGCCGACCGGAGGAGTCAGGTCATCAGCCACCGCAATGGCTCCGTCATAGTGGTAGAACGTAGGGATGCCGTTATAAATGTAGGCAAGCCAGCGTTCAAGATTACTCTTGTTCTCAAAAGCCGCCGGAATGTCAAGCTGGTCATCCGGCTGCTTGTCAAGATAGTCACAGGAAACAATGGAAAAAGCCGCAAGGATTCCCGCAATCAGTATATGTAATTTTCTGTTTTTCATTTTCATACAATGATTAGAATTTGAACTCGACGCCGGCAAACATGGATTTCATCACCGGATATGCGGCGCCTGTGGCAGAAGCAAGCTCAGGGTCCCAAAGTTTGAACTTTGAGAATGTGAGCAGATTGGTTCCCCTGAGGAATACCCTGGCACTTGATATGAACGATTTCTCCGCGAACCTCTTAGGCAGCGAATAGCCGATCTCGACATTCTTGAGCCTGAGGAAGCTCATGTCACGGAGCCACCATGTGGACTGCTGGTTGTTGTTTGCGTTTGTGCCGTAGTCCAGACGCGGATAGAACACATCTTGGCTCGGATTCGCCTCTGTCCAGCGGTCATTGTAATTGGTGAATATATTATAGGTAGTTCCCTTGTTGGAAGCTGGGATTATGTTTCCGGAAAGAATGTTCCATGTCTTGCCCACTCCCTGGAAAAGGGCCGAGATGTCAAGGTCCTTCCAAATGAATGTGAAGCCGAAGCCATACACAAGCTCAGGGTTTTTCGTTCCTCCTATCGGAGACTTGTCATAGACGTCAATCCTGCCGTCTTTGTTCACATCCTTGTATTTTATATCTCCCGGACGCACCTTCGAGACAAGGGTCACGACAGGAAGGTCAGGCCTGAGAATGCCGTTCTCCACATCCACGAAGTCATCGTATGTATATAGGCCCTCGTCGATATATCCGAAAAGCTGGCCCACGGGATGACCTGTCTGCGCCCTGTTGGTACCTATGACCGCCTTCGGCTCATCCATCTCCACGATGGTGTTGTGGGCATATGTCAAGGTTCCCATGACGCTGAGGAAGAAGTCGCGCCCGAACTGCTTCCTGACATTGAGTGTCATGT
>DBLW01000030.1 GCA_002298075.1 Bacteroidales bacterium UBA714
TTTCTTTAAGATATGCCTGTATTGTCGGCTGAAGCCCCATATACAGGGCATCACATATTATGGCATGTCCGATGGAGACCTCATCAGTCCAAGGTATGTTCCTTATGAAGAAATTAAGGTTGTCAAGATTGAGGTCGTGCCCTGCATTCAGTCCAATGCCACATTCCCTGGCGGCCTTTGCAGCATCCATGAACGGCTTTATTGCGGCTTCCCTGTCATGGCTGTACATTTCCGCATAAGGTCCGGTATATAGCTCGACACGGTCGCATCCGCATTTGGCTGCGCCTTCCGCCATGGCCGGGTCGGCGTTTATGAAAATGGATGTCCTTATTCCCTTGCTTTTGAATGTGGAGCATATCTCAGTGAGGAAATCGCGGTGCGTTATGGTGTCCCAGCCGCCGTCTGAAGTTATGGCGTTTTCCGCATCAGGAACAAGGGTTACCTGGTCCGGTGCGGTCTCAAGGACGAGGTCGATGAAAGACGGTATAGGGTTGCCTTCAATGTTGAATTCCGTCCTGACAAGAGGGCGTATTGCCCTTACGTCATCGTATCTGATGTGCCTTCCGTCCGGCCTGGGGTGTACAGTGATTCCTTCCGCGCCGAATGTCTCGCAGTCGATGGCTGCCTTGGTGACGTCCGGCATGTTTCCTCCGCGGGCATTCCGCAGCGTGGCTATTTTGTTTATATTGACGCTTAATTTTGTCATTTCCGCTCCAAATGTATGTTTACAGGCGGCAAAAATATGCAATAAACTTCGAATCTGTTTGAATTTTCCTGAAAAAGTTGCTTCTGCCCGCATTGACGCATCTTGCTGCCAACAAATTCCGTCTGTTTTTTCTGATTTCGACAATAATGTGCTATTTTTGGCGTCCGGTTCCCAGACAGGGCCGCATTCAATTAATTGGAGACAATGAATATATACATATATATCGGGAAAAAAAGTCTTGAGGATGACTTGAGGCTTGCAGCTTTGATGGACGCCCTTTCCGCTGGCGGCTGCCGTATCACCGTTCTTGGCCCGGGGCAGGAGCCCGGGAAGGATGCCGGCATGCTTATGAGCGTTGGAGGTGACGGTACTTTCCTCTCTGCTTCCGCGCTGGTGGCTGAAAGGGGCATTCCTGTTGTAGGGGTTAATCTCGGGCGTCTCGGATTCCTGTCAGAGAACAGGCCGGAGGACGTTGCGGACGCTATTCTGAACAGGGAATATTCAATAGAGGAAAGGACTGTGCTCAAGGCTTGTGTGGAGGATGGCATGCGGAAAGGTGAGCCGGTCTATGCGTTGAACGAGTGTACTGTGCACAGAAGCGGTGCCGCTATGCTTGGCGTGGAGGTCACGGTGGACGGGACGAGGCTGCCTACCTATTGGGCTGACGGGCTGATAATTTCAACAAGCTCCGGGTCCACGGCATATTCCCTTAGCGCAGGCGGGCCGATTGTGCTTCCGCAGTCACGTGTGCTGATCATAACCCCGATAGCGCCGCATAATATGAATGTCCGTCCTCTTGTGGTTCCGGACACTTCAGTCATAACGCTGAGGATGCAGTCGCGCGACAGGAAAGTAATATTCACGGCGGACAACAGGACCGCTGAAACAGACGGTGACGCGAGAATAGAGATTTCCGTGGCACAATTTTCGCTAAAGCGTGTCCGTCTTAATAAATCCGATTTTATCAATGCCCTTACAGAAAAGCTGTTCTGGGGCGAAGACATCAGAAATATCAAGTGAGAAACAATATGTCAACTGAAACTGTGACCGGGACACCCGTGCATGTCTCGATGATTATGGACGGTAATGGCCGTTGGGCCAAAGAAAGGGGCAAAGACAGGATACATGGCCATTTTGAGGGCGTGGAGAGTGTGAGGGCCTGTGTGGAGGCAGCTATAGAAAACGGAGTGAAGTATCTGTCCGTCTATGCTTTTTCTGAAGAAAACTGGAACCGTCCCCAGGATGAGGTCATGGCTCTTATGGAGCTGATGGTCAAGGCTATGGCTTCCGAGATGGATGCCCTTGACAGGAATGGGGTGCGCTTTATGGTCATCGGAAACAGGGAGCGTCTGGACAGCGGGCTGAACGAAGTCATAGACTCTTGCATGGAACGCACTGCCGGCAATACGGCGCTGACGCTTATCGTCATGCTCAGCTACAGCGGACGGTGGGACATCCTCCAGGCTGCCTCTAAGCTTGCGAAGATGGCCGTGGAGGAACCGGAGAAGGCTGCCGGACTGCTTGCCATGGGGCAGGATGGCTTCAGCTCGCTGCTCGCCACTGCTGGGATTCCTGACCCGGACCTTATCGTCAGGACATCAGGTGAATGCAGAATCAGCAACTATCTCCTTTGGCAGGGGGCGTATTCAGAGTTTCTTTTTGTCGATACCTTGTGGCCGGATTTCAGGAAGGAGGAGTTTTGCAAAGCACTTGAATCCTATGCAAAACGTGACAGACGTTATGGAAAAGTCAAATAATTCCCTATATTTGCAGTTTTGAATTTAATGGTATAAAAATGAGAGTTTGCCGAATGGTCTTCCTCGCGTCCGCGCTGATGCTGTCGCTCCCCGTATTTGCACAGTTGCCCGGAAAGGATGTTGAGGTTGATTACAATAATCCGAAAAAATATGTGGTCGGAGGAGTGAGAGTCG
The DNA here is from genome assembly GCA_002298075.1 of Bacteroidales bacterium UBA714. Taxonomy (GTDB): domain Bacteria; phylum Bacteroidota; class Bacteroidia; order Bacteroidales; family UBA932; genus Cryptobacteroides. Next base: position 2,638 of record DBLW01000030.1, read on the forward strand.
AGGGTAACAATTATTTCGCCCAGGAGCAGATACTCCAGATTACCGGCTTGCAGAAGGGTATGGAAGTGACAGTTCCCGGTGAGGAGCTGTCTTCCATCGTCAACAGGCTTTGGCTCCAGAGATATTTTGAGGACGTAGCAATCGCAGTCGATTCCCTGGCTCCGGGACGCGATACCGCTTTTTTCAAGATATGCGTCACGGAAAGGCCGAGAGTGTCACGCTGGACGTTCAGCGGAGTCAAGACTGGTGAGCAGAAAGAGCTTCTTGAGCGCCTTAATCTCCGTCGCGGAGGAGAGTTTTCCGACTATGTCGCAAAGACGTCAACAGACATCATAAAGAGATATTATAAGGAGAAGGGCTTCCTAAACGTGAATGTGGATGTGAACACGAAGAAGGATACTATGATCCGCAGCGCAATCCGTGTGCAGTTTGCCGTTGACAGGGGAGAGAAGGTCAAGGTAAAGAAAATCACGTTCAGCGGCAATGAAAACGTCAAGGAGACCAAACTCGTCCGCTCCATGAAGAAGACAAAGGATGCAAGGTTCATCAATTTCTTCAGTTCCAAAAAGTTCAATGAAAGCGAGTATGACAATGACAAGCGTGCCATGCTCAGCGCATTCAATGAAGCCGGGTACCGTGATGCCCGCATCGTCAAGGATACCATGTATTATCTGGAACCGGGCCGCTTGCAGATTGATTTCGAGATAGACGAGGGAAAACGCTACTATTTCAGGGACATCACATGGACAGGAAACTCCGTCTATAACTCAGAGACCCTCAATGATATCCTAATGATAAAGAAAGGAGATGTCTATGATGTGGTCACCATGGAGAAGAGGCTTTTCGGAGGCGGAAAGCAGAACGAATTCGATGTGTCTAAACTGTATCGTGACAATGGTTACCTTTTCTTCAATCTCCAGCCTGTGGAGCTTAATATCCAGGGCGATTCGGTTGATGTTGAGATGAGGATTGTCGAAGGAAAGCCTGCTACTCTGAACAATATCATAATAAACGGAAATGACCTCACGAATGAGAGGGTCGTGAGACGCCAGGTCTTCACGCGTCCTGGCTACCTTTTCAGCCAGAGTGACTTTGAACGTTCTGTGCGTGAGATTGCTTCCATGGGACAGTTTGACCCGGAGGCCATAATGGATGCCTCAAGAGGATACAGTATCGTGCCAAATTCAATGAACAATACAGTTGACATCATATATAATGTGACAGAGAAGCCGTCGAGCCAGCTGGAGCTTTCCGGAGGATGGGGCGGAAACACATTCGTAGCAACTGTCGGAGTAAGCTTCAACAACTTCTCGACAAGGCGTTTCTTTGACAAGTCAGCATGGCGTCCGGTCCCTTTGGGAGACGCGCAGAATCTTGCGGTGCGCTTCCAGACGAACGGAACTTATTATACGAGCCTTTCGGCAAGCTTCTCCGAGCCTTGGCTCTTCGGCAAGAAGCCTACTTCGCTTAACATGTCCGTTTATTATACGCGTCAGACAAATTCATATCTTGCCTTCAACATTCTCAACAACAACGAGTTCATGGAGGTTTACGGTTTTGCCGCAGGAATCGGAAAGCGCCTGAAGTGGCCTGACAACTATTTCGTGCTTTACAACCAGCTCAGCTGGCAGACGTACAGGCTTCAGAATTGGGCATACCAGTTCCTTTTCAATACCGGTATCTCCCATAACCTCAGCTATACGCTGAGCCTTTCAAGAAATTCAACCGACCAGCAGATATATCCGCGCCAGGGCTCGGACTTCAGTTTCTCGATCCAGCTCACTCCGCCGTACTCTCTGCTGAGAAAGAAGAACCGCGGAATACTTGACGCCAACGGAAATCCTACCAAGGTGTCAAACTGGAGAGACATCAATTATGACATGCAGACATCCCAGGACCGCTACAAATGGATTGAATATCACAAATGGACATTCAAGGGCGCGATTTACACCAAACTTGTCGGAGATCTCGTGCTTATGGCAAGGGCTCAGTTCGGATACTTGGGATACTACAACCGCAATTGGGGATATTCTCCGTTCGAAGGCTTCCGTGTCGGAGGTGACGGAATGTCCGGATATGATACATACGGTTCGGAGATAGTTTCGCTCCGAGGCTATGAGAACTACTCGCTTACACCTCAGGGCACGTCGTCATATAACACTACCGGAAACTATTATGCCGGAAATGTTTATGACAAGTTCACTGTCGAGCTGCGCTATCCTGTGGTGCTTCAGCCGCAGTCTACGATTTATGCTCTGGTTTTCCTTGAAGGAGGTAACTGCTGGTCTGACATAAGGAATTTCAATCCGTTCCAGATCAGGCGTTCCGCAGGTGTCGGTGTCAGGGTCTTCCTGCCGATGATAGGACTTCTCGGAGTTGACTGGGGGTACGGATTTGACAATCATGACGGCCAGGGTGGCAGCCAGTTCCACTTTGTCATCGGGCAGCAGTTCTGATGAATTTACTGCCTGAGGTACTTGCAGCCCGGTTTTTGCTTCCGGCCTGCAGATGCATATATGAATTAATTTAAATGAATATTATATGAAAAGAATGTTTTTTGTCGCAGCAATGGCGATTGTTTCACTTGCTGCAATGGCTCAGGCCCCTAAGTTCGCTTATGTGGATTTCAATGAGCTTATCATGCTTATGCCTGAGATGGATTCCGCGAGGGCAACCATGGAGGAGAATCAGAAGACCAATGAGGAGATTCTGATGGCAATGTACGAGGAGTATCAGTCCAAGGCCCAGCAGTACGAGCAGAAGCAGGCAAGCTGGACTCCGGCCATCCGCGACAGTAAGCAGAAAGAGATAATTGACATTGAGACAAGGCTTCAGCAGACTCAGCAGAGCCTTCAGCAGGAGATGCAGCAGCTTCAGAATTCCCTCCAGGCTCCTATATATGAGAAAGCACAGAAGGCTGTAAATGATATAGCCAAGGCAAAGGGATGTACTGCCGTGTTCGAGAAAGGTTCTCTCCTTTATCTTGATCCTGCTCAGATGGTTGACCTGACTCCAGAGGCAAGGACAGCTCTCGGCATTCCGGCAGGAAGAACTCTTGAGGCTCTTCAGGCGGAACTTCAGGCCAAGGCGCAGGCCGCTCAGGCTGCAATGGCCCAGTAGTCACTGCACGTTTTAATGACTTTTTTCGGGGTCGGCGGAAACAGTTTCCTCCGGCCCCGTTTTTTGTTTGCAAAAACTTATTGATTATATTTCCTGTTCGCGAAAAAAGTTATACATTTGTATCAAAATATGAATATTTGATTTAAATCTATTATCTTTTTAGTAATGCAACATAAGGTTATTGATACTAAAGATGTTGTCATACGATTTGCAGGAGATTCGGGAGACGGTATGCAGCTCACCGGGTCTCTTTTTGCAGATATGTCTGCCATCTTCGGTAACGAACTGTCCACATTTCCGGACTATCCGGCTGAAATCAGGGCACCTCACGGGACTGTATCTGGAGTTTCCGGCTTTCAGGTGCATATCGGAAGCTGCCATGTCGCAACACCGGGTGACTACTGCGATCTTCTAATCGCAATGAATCCTGCCGCTCTCAAGGCTAATGCGAGATGGCTGAAGAGGACTGCCATGGTCCTTATAGATTCCGACACTTTTGATGAGGAGGGCCTCAGGAGGGCAGGCCTGAAGAGTGATCCGATAGGTGAACTGTATATAGAGGACAGGACAATCATAATAGCTCCGATCACAACATTGACGGAAGAGAGCCTTAAGGACAGTGGCCTTGACATGAAGACTGTTCACAAATGCAAGAATATGTTTACCCTCGGCATGGCATGTTACATCTACAACCGTCCGATGGAATATGTATTCAATTATCTTGAGCGCAAATTCGGAAAGAAGCACCCGGAACTGATAGAGCCGAACAAGAAAGTATTGAGGGACGGGCACAATTATGCCGCCAATATTCAGGCGATACCGAATACATATAATGTGGAGCCTGCACATCAGCCGAAAGGCCTTTACCGCAACATAACCGGCAATCAGGCTGCTGCGTGGGGACTTCTTGCAGCTTCCGAGAAATCCGGTCTTCCTCTTTTCTGCGGTTCTTATCCGATAACTCCGGCTACAGGAATACTTGAGGAACTTGCATTGCACAAGAGCCTCGGTGCCAAGACGCTTCAGGCGGAGGATGAGATTGCCGGAATCTGTACTGCCATAGGAGCCGCCTTTGCGGGAAGCCTTGCAGTGACCACGACTTCCGGCCCTGGACTTTCTCTCAAGTCAGAGGCGTTGGGGTTAGCTGTCATGACTGAACTTCCTCTTGTGGTGATAGATGTGCAGCGCGCCGGACCTTCTACGGGAATACCGACAAAAACAGAGCAGACAGACCTTAACCAGGCCCTTTACGGCAGAAACGGTGAGTGCCCGATGGTTGTTATGGCTGCTCATTCGCCTGCAGGATGCTTTGACGCGGCCTTCAATGCGGCCAAGATTGCACTTGAACATATGACGCCGGTGCTGCTTCTCTCAGAGGGATTCCTCGGAAACGGGTCCGAGCCATGGCTTATACCTTCAATGAAGGATTATCCTAAGATTGTTCCGCCGTTTGTGCAGCCGAACACAGAGTATAAGCCTTTCGAAAGGGACCCTGAGACATATGTGCGCAAATGGGCCGTGCCGGGCATGGCAGGATGTGAGCATCGTGTCGGAGGACTGGAGAAGAATCATGATGGTGTCCTTTCGTCAGATCCTCAGAACCATGCTGTGATGGTTGCGGAGCGCGAGATGAAAATCCAGAAGATAGCGGATTTCATTCCGGAGCTTGAGGTCAACGGCTCTGACACCGGAAAACTTCTTGTGGTAGGCTGGGGAGGAACTTACGGCCACCTACTTTCTGCCGTTCAGGAGGTACGTGATGCCGGGAAGGCAGTCAGCTTCGCGCATTTTGACTATATAATGCCTTTGCCGAGGAATACGGAGGAAGTATTCTCAAGGTTCGGGAGGATACTTGTATGCGAACTGAACTCAGGACATTTCGTTAATTGGCTCCGCGCCAAATTCCCTCAGTTCCAATACAGGCAGTTCAATAAAGTGCAGGGCCAGCCTTTCCTTGTCCAGGAGATCGTAGCTGCGATAAACGAGAATATGGAATAATATAAAGAGACAGTTATGCCAAGATATACATTCAAGGAATTCAAGAGTGACCAGGAGGTGAGATGGTGCCCGGGCTGCGGTGACCACGGAGTGCTTGCGGCTTTGCAGCGTGCCCTTCCTGATGTGACTGAAGCTTTGGGCTACAGCAAGGAGAGATACGTCATAGTATCGGGAATCGGATGCTCCTCCAGGCTTCCTTATTATATGAATACTTATGGCTTCCACAGCATACACGGACGTGCCACAGCCATATCCACTGGTATAAAGGTGGCCAATCCGGACCTGACTGTATGGCAGGCATGCGGTGACGGTGATGCTCTTGCAATCGGAGGCAACCATTTCATCCACGCCATAAGGAGGAACGTTGACATGAACCTGGTCCTGTTCAACAACCAGATATACGGACTGACCAAGGGCCAGTATTCACCGACCTCAAAGTTCGGTGCCGTAACCAAGACTTCACCGTATGGTACTGTTGAGCATCCGTTCAATCCGGGCAGCCTTGTATTGGGTGCAAAGGGGACATTCTTCGCACGCAGCCTTGACTCTGAGCTGAAACTTTCTTCTGAAATCATGGTGGCGGCGGCAAAGCATGACGGCTGCTCTGTCATGGAGATGCTCACAAATTGTGTCATTTTCAATGACGGTGCCCATAAGCTTATTTCAGACAGGGAATTCCGTGCGGACAGGACAATTGTACTGCGTCATGGTGAGAAGATGATATTCGGCAAGAACAGGGACAAGGGCCTCGTGCTTGACGGCCTTGGCCTCAGGGTTGTCACAATCGGGGAGAACGGAGTCACTGAGGATGACCTTCTGGTGCATGATGCCCATTCTGAGAATGTCGGCATCCATATGATGCTTGCTGACATGAAGTATCCGGATTTTCCTGTGGCCCTCGGAATCATACGTGACGTAAGTCTCCCGACATATGACGACGGCGTCCGTGACCAGGTGAATGAGCAGAAGGATAAGTCCGGGATAAAATGCGTGGATGACCTGTTGCGCAGCGGAGCTACATGGGAAGTAAAATGATTTTCAAACATACATTGAACATAATTTATAGCACAAGCAATGAAAACAAATGAATTGATGGCCAAGCTTCAGGCCAAGTACCCTTACGAGAAGGAATATCTCCAGGCTGTACATGAAGTTTTGGAGTCCATAGAGGACGTATATAACCAGCATCCGGAATTCGAGGACGCCAAGATTGTTGAGCGTATCGTTGAGCCGGAGCGCATACTCAC
>DBLW01000004.1 GCA_002298075.1 Bacteroidales bacterium UBA714
AATAATGTATCAGACATGAACATTGAAAATTTTGAAATGTATCTGCGTCAAGGAAATATGGCGGAGAATACGATTGCGGCTTACCTCTATGCCGTAAGGGAATATTATTCCCGACATAAAGAACTGAACAAGCGTAATCTGCTTGTTTATAAAACCTATCTCATTGAGAAGTTCAAGCCTAAAACTGTAAATCTTCGTATTCAGGCAATGAACAAGTACCTTGATTGTATGGGAAAATCTCGTCTGAGATTAAAATCCGTCAAGGTACAACAACGTAGTTATTTGGAAAATGTAATCAGCAATGCCGACTATGTTTTTCTAAAGAACAAACTTAAAAAAGAGGAAAATCGAGAGTGGTATTTCGTAGTTCGTTTCCTTGCTGCCACTGGAGCAAGAGTTAGCGAACTAATACAAATGAAAGTGGAGCATGTGCAGATTGGCTATTTCGACATCTACACCAAAGGTGGCAAAATTCGTCGTATCTATATTCCTAAGGCTTTACGCAAGGAAGCCATAGAATGGCTTGGCAATGTCAATCGTGCCACTGGTTATCTTTTCCTTAATCGTTTCGGTGAACGTATCACTACCAGAGGTATTGCTCAACAGTTGAAAAATTATGCTGCAAAATATGGCTTGAATGAGAAAGTGGTTTACCCTCACTCGTTCCGTCACCGCTTTGCAAAGAATTTTCTGGATAAGTTCAATGACATATCCTTGCTTGCTGATTTGATGGGGCATGAAAGTATAGAAACTACCCGTATCTATCTGCGTCGTAGCAGTGCCGAGCAACAAGAGATTGTCGATAAAGTGATAACTTGGTAAATAAAACACTGCCCCATTGGTAAAAAATTATGGGGCAGTGTATAGTTATTATCCAATGGCATTTCTTACCGAGTCATAATCCCAATACAATGTATTTCCAACCCATTTTTCCATCGGCGCATGAATGCCACGATTTCTGACCACTTCTGGACATTTGGATCTATTCACCAATGTTGATTTATACAGGACTATTATTTTTAGACCATCCCGAATCGCTTTCTCGCATTCGAAATCAATATAACTCCGAGTATCCACTGTATGTCCTCGACCACAAGTCCCCCAATAACTATTGTAGCTATTACAATATTGGCATCCACCAGCCCTTAATTCTTTTGTGTGTTCACCAACGATAAGGATAAATGTTTTAGAAGCATCCAACCGCTCAGCCAATGACCTTTTAATCGAGCAATTTAGGCTTGTATCTCTTGCTTGCTTTAATTCATGAGCATCCGAAAATGAAAGTCCATATCGGGAACTGTCATTCCACCGGTGCAATGCGTCAACGGCATCTTTGTCATTATCCCAATCTCCGGCGATATAAGTTCTTGTTCTATAATACATGGCTAAAATATTTTTTTAATATCGTACAAATTAATTTTATCTATAGATTCCCGTGTTAATACAATCGTTATCGGTTGATATATTTGAGCATTTGATGTTTTAAGTGTGCAAAGAATACAACGAAGCAAATGAAATTCATTCTTGTCTGTAATGCGCGTTATACCTCCTCCAAGTAAAGGTATTGTAACTGGCCTATGTGCATAAACTCTACTTATTTCATTCCACATTGCCCGAAGACAAGTTTCATAATCGTTATGAGACAGTTTGGCTTGATTATTCTCAAAATGAGAAAATGCTAACAATAAATAATCTTGATATGTGATGATTCGGCCAAGTGGGTGATAGGTTCGACCTGCTTTTGTTTTCCTCTTCATACCCGGTATATCTTCTGCCTCATCAATCTTTTTATTCAAATCATCAATATACGAACCGGACGGAAAGACTTTTTCAAATGCACCCACAAACCACATATCTCATTAGATTTCAAACACTTTGCATATTTCCTCCGAAATCCATCCGTATGTGGGCGAGTTGTTGTATCTTTGTTAGCATGGAAACAAAAGACATACAGACTGAGAAACATCCCCTTGAGCCGTTTTTGCCGGAGGGGGCCAGGATACTTATGCTCGGCAGCTTTCCGCCGAAACGGGAGAGATGGTCGATGGACTTCTTCTATCCTAATTTCATAAACGACATGTGGCGCATCACAGGCCATATTTTCTTCGGTGACAAAGACCATTTCATCGCAGAAAGCACAATCGGGAATCAAACCGGCATCTCATCCTCGGACACAGGATGCAATATACAATATGCTGAGCCAAGCAATCATATAACAGAACAACATTGCAAATCGCCGAAAGAACAAAACTGCATACAGCAGGATGACACGACTGACGGAAAGTCCAGAAAGACATCTAAGAAAGTAAAACCTAACAAATTCAACAAAGAAAAGATAGTCAGTTTCTGCACATCCAAAGGCATAGCTCTCTATGACACGGCATGCGAAGTCCGGAGGCTCAAAGACAACGCCTCCGACAAATTCCTTGAAGTCGTGCAGGCCACGGACCTGCCAAGCCTGCTGGCCGCAATACCTGAATGCCATGCGATAGTGACAACAGGCCAGAAAGCCACAGACGTGATAGTCGAAACCTTCGGCTGCACGGAACCGCCTGTGGGAGGAATGACGGAATTTACCATACCGGCACCAGACGAAATGGCTGACTCAAAGAACAAGACATCGGGGCAAAGCCCCGTAATGACATGCAATGGCCTGACCAACCAGGCCACAAGCCCAGACCACACGGCGGGACAAAATACAAGGCAAAGGAGAATGCGTTTCTGGAGAATGCCCTCCTCATCCCGCGCCTATCCCCTCGCCCTTGAAAAGAAAGCCGAATACTATAGGGCAATGTACATGCACGAAGGCCTGCTGAAATGACCTCAGCTCCACAGTTCATCAGTGCCACAATCCATCAGCGCCACAATTAACATGAAAAACAATTACAACATGAAACGGATAATAACGACCATCGCACTTGCAATCGCTGCATCAGCCGCCCTCCATGCCGACGAGGGCATGTGGCTTCCGTCACTTATTTCACAACGCATCCAAGACATGCAGGACAAAGGCTTCAGGCTCAATGCAGAAGACATTTACAGCATCAACCAGGCCTCCCTCAAAGACGCCGTAGTACTGTTCGGACGCGGCTGTACCGGCGAGCTTATTTCTCCAGAAGGCCTGCTTCTGACCAACCATCACTGCGGATACGGGCAGATACAGCAGCACAGCAGCGTGGAACACGACTACCTCAAAGACGGATTCTGGGCAATGAACAGGGACGAGGAACTGCCGAACAAAGGACTTACGGTAAGCTTTCTCGAAAGGATGGAAGACGTCACTACAATAATCCTCAACGGGTATTCGGAATGCATGAGTGAGGCTCAGAGGGCAGAACTTGTAAAGTCCAACTCAAAAAAGCTCATTGAAGACTCAACCGCAGACGGCCAAGGACTCAGGGCAACAGTCGAATCCCTCTACTACGGCAACCAGTATTTCCTTTTCATATACAGGGAATACAGTGACATACGCCTTGTAGGGGCACCACCATCGGCAGTCGGAAAATTCGGAGGAGACACGGACAACTGGATGTGGCCAAGACACACAGGAGACTTCTCGATGTTCCGCATCTATGCCGGCAAAGACAACATGCCTGCACCATACTCCAAGGACAACATTCCGTATAAACCGAAAAAATATTTCACAATCTCACTCAAAGGGGTCGAAGAGGGCGACTTCACATTCATCTACGGCTTTCCCGGCCGAACGCAGGAATACCTTCATTCCTCTGGTGTAAGATATATTGGAGAAATATCGGACCCGCACAAGATACGTCTGCGCACAATCAGGCTCGGCATACAGAAAAAATACATGCAGCAGAGCCAGGACATCAGGATACGCTATTCATCCAAGAATGCTTCCGTCGCGAATGCATGGAAAAAATGGCAGGGAGAAGCCAAGGGCCTGCGCAAAATGAACACCGTCAGCACCAAGCGAAGATTTGAAGAAAAATTCTCCCGCTGGGCGTGCGGAAGCAGATACGAAGGACTTGTCGGCAGGATAGACTCACTATACAGGGAACTCGAGCCATACAGTTATGCCACAGATTACTATGCAGAAACGGCACGAACAATAGAACTCGCCAATTTCGCGGCCAAAGTCGGCAGAATGTATTCAGACGGTAAATTCTCCAAGAGCAGGCTTGAGGAAATGTCAGCAGATTTCTACCGGGACTATTATGCTCCGATTGACATGGAATGCTTTGCGGCAATGATGGATGAATACCTAAGGAATGTTCCGGAGCAGTTCCATCCGGACTACCTGAAGAATTCAATCTCTGTCTATGGAAACGTTTCAGTATGGGCCGATTCCCTTTTCTCAAATTCAATTTTCACAAGACGCGGCATTGTGGAGGCTCTCGAAGAAGACGGAGCAGAGCAAGTATTCTCAGATCCGGCCTATATATTTGCGGACAGCTTCTCAAAATGGTACGCAGACGAAATCTGGCCGCGCATAGCCGATACTGAAAGAGAACTCCAGCTTGCATACAGGGACTATATGAGAGGTATGATGGAATATGAAGAGTCCGTAAACGGAAAACAGGGGCTTGAAAAATTCTATCCTGACGCAAACCTTACACTGCGGGTCGCATACGGCAACATAAGCGGCTACTCCCCTGCTGACGGTGTCATCTATGAGCCGTCGTCATCACTCAAGGGAATAATGGAAAAAGACAATCCGGAAATTTTCGACTATAACATACCGCAAAGACTGAGGGACATCTACGCCTCCAAGGACTACGGAAAGTGGGCCGGCAAGGACGGTGAGATTCCGGTATGCTTCATTGCGACCAACCACACCACAGGAGGAAACTCAGGAAGTCCCGTAATCAATTCGGACGGCAATCTGATAGGAATAAATTTTGACAGGGTCTGGGAAGGTACAATGAGCGACATCGCTTTCGACCCGGATTTCTGCAGAAATATCGCGCTTGACATACGCTACGTGCTCTTTACCATTGACAAGGTGGCCGGAGCCGGGCATCTTCTTGACGAGATGAGTTTTGCGGAATAATTCAAATGCTTATTAAGAAATTAATTCATACATTTGCAAAAACACAAGCTTGCACTGATGGCAAATTTTGAAAACAAATCCATAGGCGTATTCATTGACGGAGGATATTTTGCCAAAGTCAATGAAGCGCTTGAGCGGCAGATGAAGATGAGCGTCAACATCAAGGCCCTCTTCCGCTTCATTCCGGAACTGATAGGACAACAGGATGACATGGACAGCAAAAAGCTGTTCATCACGGAAAGCCATTACTACAGAGGACGGTACAGGGTAAACGACGCACAGAACAAGCATCTGCTGTTCTCGGAAAGGCTTTTTGAAGATTCATTGATTGAGAATGACATCATAATACATTACAAGCATCTGCGTGAGGTGCACGGCAGCCACGGACCGACCGTAATAGAGAAAGGAATCGACACGTGGTTCGCGCTCGACACATACGAAATGACTCTATACAGGGATTTTGACTATGTGGTTCTTATAAGCGGTGATGCAGACCATGAGATGCTCGCAAAAAAACTAAAGGCTCTCAAGACTCATGTCATCCTTCTCACTTGGGACCCGGCCGACACAGGCTCCACATCACGCCTGCTGAGCGAGGAGGCATGCACCCACATTGAGCTGAAGAAACTTACAGACAAAGACCCGTCGCTTATAAAAAGGCTGTGCAACCAGCTTTAAGACGACCGAAAACCAAGACAGGCACCGTACTTCATTATGACACACAGGCGTTTCGAGGGCCCTTGCGGCATAAGATGAATAACGGTGCCTTATTGTTCCGGACATATTTTTTATAAAAACACATATTGGGCTATACTTTGGCACAAGCTGACCTTATTTTTGCCACATGAAACTTTTAAAAAGGAGGTTAACATGTGGTTGGCAGTAATAATAGGAGTCAGTCTTTTGGTTGAAGTGCTGAGCCATATCACAGGCGGAGAGCCTGCAATGGACAGCAATGCCCAAACAACGTTCAACACAACAGAAACATCTTTGAAATGAAGAGACTTGAAGGAAATGTCACCATAATAACTGGTGGCGGAAAAGGAATCGGCTATGGGCTTGCCCAGGCGTTTGCGGCCGAAGGCTCTAATCTCGTGATTACGGGCAGGACAGAATCAAGGCTGAAAGCAGCAAAGGAAAAGCTTGAAAAAGAGTACAAAGTGCAAGTGCTTCCTGTAACAGCAGACGGCGCGGATGAAAATGCCATCAAGAATGTCGTGGCAAAGACCATAGAGCATTTCGGAAAGATTGACACACTCATAAACAATGCGCAGGTTTCCAAGTCCGGACTTCCGCTTGTCGAGCACACAAAGGAGGACTTCGACCTTGCCATCAACTCGGGACTGTATGCCGCGTTCTTCTATATGCGCGAGTGCTTCCCGTATCTCAAGGAAAGCAAAGGCTCTGTAATCAATTTCGCCTCTGGAGCAGGCCTGTTCGGCAAGTTGGGCCAGTCTTCATATGCAGCAGCCAAGGAAGGCATCAGAGGCATGTCAAGAGTAGCCGCTGCAGAATGGGGACCTGACGGCGTCCGTGTCAATGTAGTATGCCCGCTCGCAATGACAGAAAGCCTCATGGAGTGGAAAGAAAACTACCCGGAACTCTATGCCAAGACGATACAGGGCATTCCTCTGGGTCATTTTGCAGACCCTAAGGAAGACATCGGAAAGGTTTGCGTGTTCCTTGCATCTGACGACGCCTCATACGTCACAGGCGAGACCATCACCCTCCAGGGAGGAAGCGGCCTGAGACCGTAAAGAGAATAAGCACCGCGCCCTCAAGCATGAAAGGCACTCTGCAGCACTTCTGAAAGTGTCGGATGAGCATGTATCACATCACGCACTTGCCCGACAGTGGCACCGCATGTGATGAGGGCGCACATTTCCTGGACAATATCGGCGGAATGCGCTCCGAAAAGGTGGCAGCCCAAAATCTTCTCTTGACCATCGTCAGACACGATGATTTTGCAGAAGCCTTCCGGCTCCCCCATAGCGACCGCCTTGCCGTTAGCCCGGAAAAACGACTTCAGGCATCTGAAAGCAATTCCTTCAGCCTTGCAATCCTCTTCCGTCTTGCCTACACAGGCAGACTCAGGAACGGTGAACACCGCCGATGGAATCACAGACAGATTGATTCCGTTTTCCTGTCCCATGATGTGGTCCAGCGCGACAATTCCTTGAAAGACTGCCGCGTGTG